>JAYTUC010000315.1:0-13662 GCA_043744775.1 Fimbriiglobus sp.
GCCTCCATGAACACCGTCGCCGCCTCCTTGCCCATGCGGCGCGTGGCGAAGGCCCGCACCGACTCGTCCGGCGACCCCGCCTTGGCCCGGCGGCGCAGCGGCTCCGCGAGGAGTTCGAGCTTACCACGGACGCTCAACAGCGGCGTCGTCAGCAGCCCCATCGGCCCGCCGGGGAGCTTCTCGATCGTGCCGTTCCAGTAGACGTAGCGGTTCGTCCGCGAGCCTTCAGACGCCGCGACGAGCTGCTCGCCGAGGCCCAAGTCCTGGCACAGTTGCAGCGTCGCCGGCTTGCCGTCCAAAAATCCGTTCGGCCCCCACTCTACGCGGAAGCCGTCGGGCGAAGTCGTCGTCCGCAAGTTGCCGCCGGCCCGAGGCTGCGCCTCGAAAACGGTGACGTTGACGCCGGAGCCGAGGCGGTAAGCCGTCGCAAGGCCACTAAGGCCTCCGCCGATGACGAGGACATTGCGCATGAGGAAGTGTAGACGCTCACAGTCCCGAAAACGATTCACCGCAGAGGGCGCAGAGAACACATGAGAAAACCAAAGGCCGAGAAGTACACAACACCGTGCTGAAAACACTTTGGCGACCCGATGGGAACGCGGTGGGCAGTAGCGCGGAGAACCCACTCGGTTTTAGCTCTCCTCGTTTTGGCCTTTCTCCGCGCCCTCATGCGCCCTCTGCGGTAAATCGTTCTGGCTTCCTCCGCGCCTCTGCGTTTCCGCGGCGAAACGGTTTTCGTCAGAACACGTCGGCGGGGTCGGCCCCGACCAGGCGGCCGAGCGACAGCAGCCCCGAGGCGACGCACATCGACACCGTCGCCGCTAGCACGATCAGTGCCCGCTCGACGCTCATCCGCAGCGGCAGGCCGCTCAGCTCGCCGAGCAGCAGGTACAGCGCGTAGCTCACGGCGAACCCCGCGGCGTAGCCGGCGACGGCGAGGATCAGCGACTCCTGCACGACGACCCACGCCAACGCCCGGTTGGTGTAGCCGACGGCTTTGAGCGTCGCGTACTCGGGTAAGTGGTCGGCCACGTCGCCGGAGAGGATCTGGTAACAGATCACCATGCCGACGGCGAAGCCCATGAACATGCCGAAGCCGAAGGCGAAGCCGATCGGCGTGTTGCTGAGCCAGAACGCCTGCTCGCGCGCCACGTACTCCGGCACCGTGTACGCCACCACGTCCGGGTCCGGCTCGCCCTGCGCGAATACCTTCGTCAGCGCCGCCCGCACCGTGTCGCGGTCGGCCCCCGGCAGCAGCCGCACCAGGCCCAAGTCGATGTCGGCCAGGGGTGCCCCGAGGGCCGTCGGCCGGCGCAGGCGGTCGGCGAAAGTCTCGGCCGAGACGACCATCGCGCCGTCGGTGGTGAAGTCCGGCCCCAGCGCGAACGAGCCGACGAAGGTGACGCGGCCGCCGGAGAGTTCCGTACTCACGCCCGGCTTCAAGGGGCCGAACACGGTCTCGCCCGGCGCGTCGCCGGCAGCGCTCTTGCGGTCGAACAGGGCGTTGCCCGGCACCTTGAGGATCGCGGCCCGCTCGCGCGTCAGTTCCGGCAAGCTCAACTGCTCCGCGTCCGGGTCCACGCCGATGACGCGGATGGCCCGGCTGGGCGTGCGCTTGAGGGGGTCGGGGTCGGTGTTGCGCAGTACGCCGAAGCTGTTATCGACGAAGAGCGGATCGACGCGGGCCACCCCGGCGACCGCTGCGGCTTGGGCGAGCCGCCGCCGCGGGAAGGTCTCGCGTACCACCAGCGCCTGGCGGTTCGGCGACACCAGGACCAAGTCGGCGTTGAGTCGCTCGTGCAGCAGCGTCTGGCTGTCGAGCAGCGCCCCACGGAAGCCGAGTTGCACGAAGATCAGCACCACGGCGAAGACGATGCCCAGCACGAAGAGCGCGAACCGCACCCGGTCGTGCGTCAGGTTCGACCAGGCCAGCGGCGTCGGCATTCCCAGGGGACCATCGGGGGGTGGGGGCGACACCGGCCAGGACCGCCCTGATTGGGGCTAGCTTACGGAATCGCCGCGCCCCCGGCGGCGTAGTCACGATGGCACAGCAGTTGCAACAGATTCTTAGAGCAATCGGTCGCTTTCGGCGATTCCTCACGCAACCCAGTTTACTCAGGAGTGGCCATGTTTGAAATGCTACGGACTCAATCGCGCAGCGCCTCGGGCGCGATCCTGTACGTCACCGTCGGCACCTTGCTGATGATCTGGTCGGGCCTCTACTACTACTACTTCCTCTCGGCTGCCGAGCGCGCGTCCGACTGGCAAAACTTCACCTGCATCGGCACGATCCTTTCGGGCCTTGCGATCGCCTCGATCGGCCTGCTCTTCGGCGTCATCGGCCGCGGCGCGAAGGCGGCGGACACGACCATCGGGGCCGCCCCGATCGGCCCGGTAGTCGCCCCCGGCGTCGTCGGCGGGCAAGTGGTCGCCGCGGCCCCGATGGCTGCGGCCCCGATGGGCACTGCCGGTTACGCCAACCCCGGCCGCTAACCGTTCCAAATGTAGCGGACCATGAGGACCGTCGTCCAACCGATCGCCACGGCAGTCACCGTGGCGATCAACACCCGCCCGGCTCGCGGCAGTTGAACGCTCAGCGCCGCGAGGCCGATGGCGACTGCGGCGGCATTATCGCACCACATCCTCGCGCCGAAGGCGTCGCCTTGCCCCGGCGACGACCACGACGCAATCACATCGAGTTGCACCAGTGCGTTCAGGACAGCGGCCCAGGCGTAAATCGGCAGCCGTCGCGCACCCAGCAGGCAGCCGATTGCCGCCAAGCCGACAACTGGGCTGTAGCGCAGTAGCCCGCGCGACTCGCTGAGTAACACCGTCGATAAGTCCGGGTGGGTGAAGTCGAAGCCCTCGCCGCCGGCCGCGTAACCGTTGAGCGACCAGACGCCGCGCTGCGAGTAGCTGAACGCCAGTTGCATCGCCACCAGCATCGACCCGGCGGCGAACCCCGCGAGCGTGCCCGGTGCCCACGACAAAAAAGGTCTGTCGCGGGCGATCCGTAGGAGTGTCGGCAGCAGGAACACCACGATCACGACTTGCTGCGGCCGCACGAGAAACAGCGCGCCGAGGGTCAGGCCGAGTAGCGCGACGCCGCGGTTCGCCGTCGCGCCCCGCCCCAAGTCGCGGGCGATCCGCATTACGGCGACCAGCAGTGTGAACGACGTGGCGTGGGCCATGTACGGAAAGACGCAGGAGTAGAAGAAGAGGCTCGTGCCGCCCCAACACCCGACCACGCCGATGAGCGCGGCCGCTGGGTCGAATTCCGCGGCGAGCAGGCGGTAGAGTTCCGTCAGGCCCGCGGCGAACAGCAGCACCAGGCCGACGGCGACGGTCCAGAGTTCGAGCTGCGAGTAGCCCGGCCGCCCCGCGACCTTCACCCCCACCCCTTCGGCGGCCGCGCGGACTCCCCGTCCGACGGTAATGAGCGGGGCCTCGACGAGCGACATCCCGACGGGGTACTTGCTCCAGACGCGGCCGTCGGGCAGCCGCTCCAGGAGTCTGAACGAGCCGTCCTTGTCGGGGTCGAACGACTTCGGGGCGGGGGTTTCGAGGAGGTCGTTGGTGAGGTCGAGGTCGCCGTCGAGGGCGATCGAGCGGGCCGTCGCGTAGTAGAACTGCGCGTCCCAACCGTGGTAGAGGGTGCCGTAGTAGAGTTGCGTGCGCGCCAGGGCCAGCAGCGACACGGCGACGACGGCCCCGAACACCCACCGCGGCCGCACTGACATTGCCCGTACCCTGGCCCGAAAGTTGAACCGTCCCAACTTACGGGCGGGGCCGGCGGGTTCAAGGCTTACGGGAGGTTGACGACGAAGCCGTCGCTGATCGGCCCCATGTTCAGCCACGTCGTCGGGTCGATCGAGTTGCGGATGAAGCTGCAACTGCCGTCGCCCAGGCAGACGTTGACGCCGCCCGTGTGGCGGCTGCGGGCGGAGAAGTGGGAGCCGCCGGCCCCGCTGCACGGCAAGTTCTTCGCGGGGTTGTTCTGGCAGTAGCCGGCCGTGTAGAGCAGGTCGTTGGCGGTCGTGTTGGGCGGGTAGTACGTGCTGAACGCCGAGGCGTCGCCCCACCAGGCGAAGCCGCGGAGGTCCACCCCCTGGCCCTGCAGCACTTCCGCGAACATCACGCTGCTCGTCAGGCCGTCGGTCACGTCCGTCAGCTTGATTTTTCGCGTCAGCTTCGCGCCGTCGAACATGCCGGCCATGACCGTGTACCCCGTCGGGGTCGGGGCCGGGCCGGCCGCGCCGTAGGTGCCGCCGTTGCCGCCACTGACGACGTAGTTTACGTTGGTGATGCCGCCGAAGGGCGTGCTGTCCTGGTCGCTCGGGCACGACAGGAACGGGAAGCGCCGCGTGGTCACGTTGGTCGTGTTCGGGGACGAGCCGTAGCGCGGGAACGCGCCGGCCGCGGACGGCGCGGGGTAGCCCGAGTTGACCGTGTCGGTGCCGCCGAAGTTCTGGTACAGCTTGAACACGTTGTCCTGCTCGATGAACGGCATCATCAGGATGGTCCAGGTGCCCCAGCAGCACCCACTCGGGCTCATCATCGGGACGATCGAGCCGTTGGTGTCGTGGTAGTTGTGGACCCCCAGGCCGAGTTGCTTGAGGTTGTTCGTACACTTCATGCGGCTCGCCGCCTCGCGAACCTTCTGGACCGCCGGCAATAAGAGGCCAATCAGGATCGCGATGATGGCAATCACCACCAAGAGTTCAATCAACGTAAAGGCCCGTCGCGTTTTCACGAGATTCTCCCTGAATCGGGTTACGGAAAAATGACTCGACGCGAACTCCGAGGCTGCCGACGGATGTCAAAGCAGGTCGAAGTTCACGTCGTTGGGGAGGTCCTTGATGTCCGCCTTGAGTTCCGTGCCCTGCGAGTACTTGGCGGGCAGCAGTTCGCGGACCAGGCCGGACTGCCCCGGCGGCTCGTCGGGCCGCGGGGCCGGGATCTTCGGGTCGGGGTACGAGATGGCGACGGCGTACTTGCCGGCGGGGAGGCCGCTCACCGCGGGGATCGCGTACTTGCCGTCGGCGATGGTGCCGGTGCCGACGTGCTTGCCGTCGTCGGAGCGGAAGTTGATCGTGCCGCTCTTGACGGGCTGACCCTTCCACGAGACGGACCCCGTGACCGGGTTCCGCGCCAGCTCCTGAGGCCCACAACCCGACGCCAACGAGAGGAGGGTGAAAAGTGTGGCCGAGGCCACGCGGTGCCGAGTCGAACGCATGGCGTTCTCCTGTGGCGAATCTTGAAGGGCGGCTTGAAGTGAGAGGTGACCGTACTGTAGCAGGCCGCTCGTAGAAATCAACAGGCGAGTCCGTTGCCCGCTTGAATTGGGGATCCCGCCCCGCGGGATCGAGGGCGGGTCCACAATCCGTGTCGTTCTCCTATTTCTTGTTGTACTCGGCGTAGAAGTCGCGGGCGTGGGCCAAGACTTGCGCCTCGGTCGTGTGGTGCGGGTCGATCGTCACCGTGCCGACGATTTTCGCCGCCACGTCGGCGTGGTGGGCCTGCAAGTCCGCGACGAGTTGCACCATCGCGCTGGCCTTGCCGGTGCCGCTGCCGAAGAGCAACACCTGCTCGGCCCCGCGCAGGGTCTTCGCCACGGCCTCGTAGTAGGCCTTGTTCTCGGGGGGCGTCTTGCCGTCGGTCGCCTCGTGCGCGGAGTGCAGGTGCCGGCCGTGGCCGTGCGGGTCGTAAGGCGTGACCGTCTCGGGCACGCTGCCGTGGGCCTCCGTGCGGTAGACCTTCGCCTCCTGGTGGTCGATCACGACCAGCAGGTGCGTCGCCGCGTCGTTCGTCTTCGCCATGATCGGATACTCCGCCAAAGGTTCGTCGGGACGCCCATGATACGCCGCGCTACGGCGACCGACCGGAATCAGCCGTTGTCCGCGCCAGTATCCGTCGCGCCGGGCTTCGCGTCGCCGGCCCAGCGCCAGTCAAGGAGTTCCGGCAAGTCGATGCCGTGCTCGGTGATGTACGCCCGGTGCTCGGCCAACTTCGCTTCGAGATGGTGCAGCGTGTCGCCGGCCGTCGCGGCGAGGCCGGGGACGCGGCGGATCACGTCGCGCACCAGGTTGAAGCGGTCGAGTTGGTTGACCACGCACATGTCGAAGGGCGTCGTCGTGGTGCCCTCCTCCTTGTAGCCGCGGACGTGCAAGTTGCGGTGGTTCGTGCGGCGGTACGCCAGGCGGTGGATCAGCGTCGGGTAGCCGTGGAAGGCGAAGATTATTGGCTTGTCGGCCGTGAACAGGGCGTCGAATTCGGTGTCCGGCAGGCCGTGCGGGTGCTCACTTTGCGGCTGCAACTTCATCAAATCGACGACGTTGACGAGTCGCACCTTGAGCGCCGGCAGCCGCTCGCGCAAGATCGCCACGGCCGCAAGCGCTTCAAGCGTCGGCACGTCGCCGCAGCAGGCGAGGACGGCGTCCGGCTCGCCGGCGTGCGACGCCCACGGCCAGACGCCCACGCCCGCGGCGCAGTGCGCGACCGCCTCGGGCATGGTCAGCCACTGCGGCGCGGCCTGCTTCCCGGCGACCACCACGTTGACGTAGCCGCGGCTGCGCAGGCAGTGGTCGGTGACGCTCAGCAGGGTGTTCGCGTCGGGCGGCAGGTAGACGCGGACCACGTCGGCTTTTTTGTTGATGACGTGGTCGAGGAAGCCGGGGTCCTGGTGCGAGAAGCCGTTGTGGTCCTGCCGCCAGACGTGCGAACTGAGCAAGTAGTTGAGGCTCGCCACCGGACGCCGCCACGGCACTTCGCGACTGATCTTGAGCCACTTGGCGTGCTGGTTGAACATCGAGCCGACGATGGCGATGAACGCCTCGTAGCTGCTGAAGAAGCCGTGCCGGCCGGTGAGCAGGTAACCTTCGAGCCAGCCCTGGCACTGGTGTTCGCTGAGCACCTCCATCGCCCGGCCGTCGAGTGATTCGCGGGTGCCGTCGGCCGGGTCGAGTTCGCCGGTGAAGCAGCGGCCGGTGGCGTCGAGCACGTCTTGCCAGCGGTTCGACGCCAACTCGTCGGGGCTAAACACCCGGAAGTTCTTGGCGTCGGCGTTGAGCTTCATCACGTCGCGGAGGAACTGCCCCTGCACCCGCGTCGCCTCGCCATCGACCGCCCCCGGCGTCGGCACGGCCACGGCGAAGGTGCGGTAGTCGGGCAACACGAGGTCGCGCAGGAGCGTGCCACCGTTGGCGTGCGGGTTCGCGCCCATGCGACGGCTTCTGACGGGGGCCAGTTTCGCAAACTGCGGCCGCAGTTTCCCGACGGAGTCGAACAGTTCGGCGGGCCGGTAGCTACGCAGCCACGCTTCGAGCTGCCGCAAGTGGCCGTCGCTCTTCGTGTCGGAGAGCGGCACCTGGTGGCTACGCCACGAGCCGACGACGGTCTTGCCGTCCACGGACTCCGGCCCCGTCCAGCCCTTCGGCGTCCGCAAGACGACCATCGGCCACGCCGGGCGGGCGGTGACGCCGTGCGTGCGGGCGTCGGCCTGGATGCGGCGGATGTCGGCGATCACGGTATCAAGCGTGTCGGCGAGGAGCCGGTGGACCTCCATCGGGTCGTCGCCGGTGACGAAGTGCGGGGCGTAGCCGTAGCCCTCGAAGAGTTGACGCAGTTCGCTCTCGGGGATGCGGGCCAACAGCGTCGGGTTGGCGATTTTGTAGCCGTTGAGGTGCAGGATCGGCAGCACGGCCCCGTCGCGAGCGGGGTTGAGGAACTTGTTCGAGTGCCACGCCGTGGCGAGCGGCCCCGTCTCGGCCTCGCCGTCGCCGACGACACACGCGACGAGCAAGTCGGGGTTGTCGAAGGCGGCCCCGTAGGCGTGCGAGAGCGAGTAGCCGAGTTCGCCGCCCTCGTGGATCGAGCCGGGCGTCTCCGGCGTGCAGTGGCTACCGATGCCGCCGGGGAAGCTGAACTGCCGGAACAGCCGCTTCATCCCCGCCTCGTCCTCGGTGACTTTGGGGTAGACCTCGGTGTAGGTGCCTTCGAGGTAAACGTTCGCCACGACCCCCGGCCCGCCGTGCCCCGGCCCGGCGACGAACAGCACGTCGAGGTCGTACTGCCGGATGACGCGGTTGAGGTGGACGTAGAGCAGGTTCAACCCCGGTGTCGTGCCCCAGTGGCCGAGGAGCCGCGGCTTGACGTGCGCGTGCGTCAGCGGCAGTTTCAGCAGCGGGTTGTCGAGCAGGTAGATTTGCCCCACCGAGAGGAAGTTGGCCGCGCGCCAGTAGCCGTCCATGTCGGCGAGCAGTTCGTCGGAGACGCCTGTCGAAGCGGGGAGCGTCGGCGTCACCGGCTGGCCGCTCAGCACGGCGAAGACGTGGCGGGCGATGGTGACGCCCTCGTCGGTCGGGATCACGCGGACGGCAACCGGGAAGTATGTACAGACCGAGAGCAGCGGCGCGTTCGCGGCGTTCGCGTGGAGGCCGTAGTCGATCCCCAGGTGGCCCAGCCCGTCGCAGATCGCGGCGCGGACCTCGGGGGAGTTCTCGCCGATGCCGCCGGAGAAGACGAGGGTGTCGAGGCCGTCGAGCGCCGCCGCCATCGCGCCGATCCCCTTCCGCACGGAGTAGCAGAACAGGTCGAACGCCTCGCGCGCGTGCGGGTCGGTCGCCATGCGGGCGACAACTGTGCGCAGGTCGGACGTGGTCCCCGAAACGCCGAGCAGCCCGGAGCGGCGGTTCACCAACTCGTCGAGGCCGTCGGCGTCCAAGTTGCCGTTGCGGGCGAGATAAACCAGGACGCCGGGGTCGAGGTCGCCGCTGCGGGTGCCCATCATCAGGCCGCCGGCGGGGGTGAAGCCCATCGTCGTGTCCACGCACCGGCCGCCGCGCACCGCCGCGAGGCTCGCGCCGTTGCCGAGGTGCGCGAAGATGACGCGGCCGTTCGCCGCCGTCGCCCCAGCCACGCGGCCGAGTTCGGCCAGCAGGTACTCGTAGGACAGCCCGTGGAAGCCGTAGCGATGCACCCCGGCGTCGGCGTACGCGCGGGGAATCGGCAGCAGCTTCGCCACAGCGGGCAGGTCGCGGTGGAAGGCCGTGTCGAAGCAGACGACTTGCGGCACGCCGGGCAGCCGCGTCGCAATCGCCTCGATCAGCGCGAGTTCGCCCGGCAAGTGCGCCGGGTCGAGCGGCGTGGCCTGGCGCAAGTCGGCGAGGAGTTCGGGCGTCACCAACTGCGGGTCGAAGTGCTTGGCCCCGCCGTGGACGACGCGGTGCCCCACGGCCGCGAGTCCCGCCAAGTGCCCGTCGCGCTCCAGGGCGTCGATCCAGTCCGTCGAGTCGGCGCGTTCGACGCTGCCGCGGTGGACGAGCTGCGGCGGGGTGCCGGCGTCGTAGAGGGCGAACTTGACGCTCGACGAGCCGCCGTTGACGGTCAGGACGCGGCCGGCCGGCGGGGGGGTGTCGTTCATGGGGGTGATTGTACGCGCGGGTGAGTTTTCGGCCCTGCCGCCGGCGACAGGTATGCCTCACCCCATACCCCACTCCCGATACCCGATTTGGCTACTGAATCTCCAGGCCCGCGACGTAGGCGGCTTCGCCGGCGAGGTCGGCGTCGGTGAGGCCGCCCTGCCGGCGGATCTCGGCGCGGGCCAGGCGGCCACTCGTCATGTCGAGCGCCATCACCTCGATGAGGCTGTTCGCGCCGACGCCGCACCGCACCTGCACCGGGGCACCGCGCGGCAGGTCCGGCGGCAGGCCGTCGATCCAGCACTCGCCGACGGGGATGCACGCCGCCGCCTGGCTCGCCTCGCCTTGCAGCACCCGCACCCGCACGCGCGTCTGGTTCGGCTTGGCGGTGAAGTAGACGCGGCTCGCGGCGGCGGGGAGTTGCGTGTTCTTGGCGATGAGCTTGTTGTTCAGCCGGTCCTCGCCGACGCGGACCTCGACGCCCAAACTGTGCGCGTTGACGCTGATCTCGACCACGTCGGCCAGGGCGGTGTCCGCGGGCCGGCCGGCGGCGCGGGCCGCGCGGGCGGCGTGAATCCCCGCGTGGATCGCCGCCCCGCGGGCCACGACTTCGCTCACGGCGAGTGAGCGGTCCGGCTCCCGGCCCGACAGCTCGCGCAGCAGGTGCCGGCAGGCCGGCATGTGCGTCGAGCCGCCGACCATCAGCACCTTCGTCACCTGCGCCCAGGTCGTCTTCGCCGTCTCGAGCACTTCCATCGTCGTGAGCTTCGTGCGCAGCAGCAGGTCGGCGGTCAGCGACTCGAACTCCGCGCGGCTCAGGGGGACTTGCATCTTCAAGCCGGCGTGCGCGACGGTGACGCTCGCCTGCTCCAGCTTCGAGAGCGTCCGCTTGGCGCGCTCGACACTCGCTTGCAACATCGCCAGCGACTGCGGGTCGGCGAGGGGGTCACTGCCGTGCGACTGGCGGAAGGCCTCGGCGACGTGCTTGACGACGCGGTCGTCCCAGTCCTTGCCGCCGAGTTGCACGTCGCCCTCGATGCCGAGCACCTGGAAGCGCTTCTTGCCGAGCTTCACCAGCGTCACGTCGAACGTCCCGCCGCCGAGGTCGTACACGAGGACGGTGCGCGGCTCGTCGGACAGGTTCTCGCCGGCGGGGACGGCCTGGAACGAGTACGCCAGGGCCGCGGCCGACGGCTCGTCGATGATGTCGAGCACCTCCAGCCCGGCGATGCGACCGGCGTCCTGGGTCGCCTTGCGCCGCGAGTCGTCGAAGTACGCCGGGACCGTGATGACGGCCTGCGTCACCGGCCCCAACTCGCGCTCGGCGTCCTGCACCAGCTTGCGCAACAGGATCGCCGACAGGGTCTCGGGGCGGAAGTTTCGCCCGGCGACAGGCCGGCCGAAGTCGGGGAAGCCCATGCGCCGCTTGACCATCGTGGCGACCCGGTCCGGCTGCTCCATCGCGAGGTCGAGCGCCGGCTGGCCGACGACCGCCTGGCCGCTTCCGGTGAGGTAGATCGCACTCGGCGTGAGGATGTCGCCGTCGCGGTTGGGGACGGTCACGGGCCGGCCGCGGTCGTCGAGGTGGGCGACGACGCAGTACGTCGTCCCGAGGTCGATGCCCACGATCGCCATGCAATTCCCCACACAAGGGCGGTGACGAAGCCAGTATAAGGAGTGCGTGACGTGACTGTTCGCCGCAACCCCTGGGGACCGCCCGATGACCGACGCCGCGCCCGACGTTCCGCCGGGGTTGTACCGGCACTTCAAGGGAGGCGAGTACGAGGTGATCGGCCTGGCCCGGCACTCCGAGACGCTGGCGTGGCACGTCGTCTACCGCGCGCTGTCCGGCGACGGCGGCCTGTGGGTCCGCCCGGCGGCGATGTTCCTCGAAAGCGTCGTGCACGGGGGCGAGACGGTGCGGCGGTTCGAGGCTTTAGGCGAGCCGCCTGTGTCAACGGGCGGGTTCTAGGCGCTCGCGGGTCGAGGCCGAGTGTGAACCGCCAAGACGCAAAGAGCGCCAAGAGGACCAAATTCAGGTTCCGCAGCGAGAGGGTGTCTGGTGTCTTTGTCAGGAATGCCGAGTTCGGGCCGGGCTTTACGAAACCATCAATGGTACGCAGTCGAATATCGAGCATAAGAAAAAGCCAAGACACACTCTTGATAACCTGCTCGTGGCTGTTAATATTCGTCCCGCCAACGGGAAATCCGTTCGCACTTTTCAGGGGGTAATGAAATGTTGTTTGCAGACGCGATTCGGGACGGGTACTACATCATGGACCTCGCGGCGATGGTCCTGGGGGTGCTGGCGGCGGTGTGGAGTTCGTTCGAGAAGGGGACGCGGAAACGCTAAGGAGTACGACGAGTCAAAGACTTTTCCGTAGGGAGGCTGGTCAATCCTCTCCGTGTCGAACTCCACTGTCCCGCCGGCGAACACCCCCTAGATTGTCAGAACAGTAATTCCAGGGTGCCCTCATGAACGTCGCCAGCAAAATTCTCCTTGCTGTCACCGCCGCGGCCGCCGCCGCGGGCACCTGGTACTTCGCCTGGCACGAGCCGGCCTGCCTGCCGATGTCCGAGTTGAACAAACTGTCGCCCCGCGAACTGGACGCGATGGACAAGGAGAACCGCAGGCTCGAGCGCGAGATGAACCGCCGCCTGCCGGACGGGTGGCGCTGCATGTGGCTCTCCGACTACCCGAAGTACGGGTACTCGAACATCAGGGTTGACCCCACCGGGAGCCTAGAGTGCCGGGTCGAGATGACTTATCACCGCACCGACGAGCGCGGCTGGCACTGGTTCGTGCGGTTCCAGACGGCGGAGGCGTTGGCGAAGCGGGCGGCGTCGGACTACAACGTCACGGCCGGTGAGGCCTGGTTCGCCACCGACCGTCACGGCAAGGCAGTGACGAAAAGGGGCTGCCAGGCCGACGACAAGGTCGAGTGGCAGGACCGCCTCGAAGTCGTCGCCTTGGAACTCGTCGCCAAAGCTCGCGACATCGGCGTCGGCGTCCGTTAGCGAGTGTTAAGCGCGCCGGCCAAGGACGGATTCGGCGCGTCCGGCAGTGTTGATGCGAACGCCCCCAAAATTGCTGCGGCCACCTTGCTGCTGAATTCCAGCCAACTCAAAGCGAGAGCCGTCTCGGTCCTCTTGGCGCTCTTTGCGTCTTGGCGGTTCACACTCGGCCTCGACCCGCGAGCGTCTAGAACCCGCCCGCTTACGCAGGCGGCTCGCCTAGAGCCTTGAACCGCGCCGCAAGTACCGCGTGATCGCCGCCGGCAGGAACGGGCCTTCGTACACCAGCGCCGTGTAAATCTGCACGAGGTCCGCGCCCACGTCGAGCAGCGCTTGCGCGTCCGCGCCGGTCGCCACGCCGCCGCAGCCGACGACCGTCGGGCCGTCGCCGACGTGGTCGCGCACCTGGGCGACCCGCGTCGCCGCCAGCGCCCGCAGCGGGCCGCCGCTCAGGCCGCCGGCCTCGTAGCCGGCCATCGTCGCCGTCGAGAGGGTGTTGGTGGCGATTACCCCGGCGACGCCCTCGCTCAGAGCGGCGTCGAGGGCCGCGAGCAGGTCGTCGCCGTCGAGTTCCGGCGCGAGCTTCACCAGCACCGGCTTGCCGCCGGCGACCGCCCGCACCGCCCGCACGATCCGGCCCACGTCGGCGGCGTTCTGCAAGAGCCGCAGCCCCGGCGTGTTCGGCGAACTCACGTTGACCGTCAGGAAGTCGGCGTGCGGCTGCACGACGCTCGCGGCCGCGGCGAAGTCGTCGGCCGCGCGCTCGGGTAGTGTGTCCTTGTTCTTGCCGACGCTCACGCCGACGGGGAACGGCGGCCGCAAGTGGCGTGCGGTTTGCTGCGCCAGCCGCGCGGCCAAAGCAGCGGCCCCGGCGTTGTTGAAGCCCATACGGTTCACGAGTGCCGCGTCGCTCGGGTAGCGGAACATCCGCGGCGCGGGGTTGCCCGGCTGCCCCACGGGGGTGACGGTCCCGAGTTCGACGAAGCCGAAGCCGAACGCCCACCACGCCAGGGGCGCGACGCCGTTCTTGTCCATGCCGCCGGCCAGCCCGACGGAGTTCGGGAAGCGCAAGCCCATCGCGGTGACCGGCCGCGCCGCCGGCCGGGCGACGACGCGCTCAACGGCCCGGCAGGCGAGCCGCGACTTCGCCAGGAGGCTCGCGCCCCGTAGCGCGAAGTCGTGCGCGGCCTCGGGGTCGAGGCGAAACAGCAGTGGCCGCAGCACGGAC
>JAYTUC010000316.1:0-95129 GCA_043744775.1 Fimbriiglobus sp.
CGGTTTACGAGGCGAAGGCGAGCTTCAAGCGCTTCGGCTGCCTGAACTGCCACAACCGCGACGGCGAGGGCGGCATCCCCGAGGACTTGGCCGCCAAGATGAAGTCGCTCGAAACCGCGGAGAACGCCGACGACGTGGCCCCGCCGCGGCTCACGCAAGTGGGGCACAAGTTGCGCACGCCGTACCTCAATGGCGTGCTCCTCAAGGGCGAGCGGGCGCGGCCGTGGATGTCGCTGCGGATGCCGCAGTACGGCGAGGCCAACGTCGGCCACCTCGTCGCGGGCCTGCCGATGCTCGAAGGCACCGTCCCCGACGACGCGGTGGGCAAGGTGCCGTTCACGGCGGCGAAGATCGAGGCCGGCCGGGCGCTCGCCGGCAAGGCGGGGCTGGGCTGCGTCGCCTGCCACGACATCAGCGGCGTTTCGGGCGGCGGCACCCGCGGGCCGGACCTCGCCCGCACCCACGAGCGCGTCCGCCTCGACTGGTACACGCGCTGGATGCACCAGCCGCAACGCCTGGCCCCCGGCACCAAGATGCCGACCAACTTCCTCGACGGCAAGTCGGTAATCGCGACCGTCTACGGCGGCGACGGCGACCAGCAGATCGAAGCGCTGTGGGCGTACTTCGCGCTGGGGCCGGGCCTACCGCTGCCCAGCGGCATGGAGCCGCCGAAAGGCATGGTCGTAGCCGTCGGCACCCGGCCGGAGTTGATGCGGACCTTCATGCCCGACGGGGCCGGCACGCGGCCGGTCGCCATCGGCTTCCCCGGCGGCGTCAACGCAGTCTTCGACACGGCGACCTGCCGCGTCAGCTACGCCTGGGCCGGCAACTTTCTGGACGCGACGCCGGTCTGGAAGGACCGCGGCGGCAACCAGGCGAAGCTACTCGGCCCCAAGTTCTGGACCGGCCCCGCCGGCTTCCCCTGGGCCACGACGGGTTCGACCGACACCGCGCCGCCGGACTTCGCCAGGCAGTTCGCCGACCCGGCGTTCGGCCACCAGTTGACGAGCGACAGCTACAGCGTCGGCCCGCGGAACGTCCACTTCCTCGGCTACGCCACCGACGCCGCCGGCACGCCGAGCTTCACGTATGAGCTGCGCGGCGAGAGTGCCGCCAGCGAGTTGGCCGTCACCGAGACCGTCTCGCCCCTGCCGATCGTCACCGCCGCCGGCTTCCGCCGCACGCTGAGTGTGACGCCCGGCGAGGGCCGCGTGACCTGGCTGTCCGTTGGGGCGACGACCGGCGAGCCGCGCGTCTTGACGCTCGACGGCCAGCCGATCGCCGCGAAGGGCGACGTGCCGGCGGCCGGGACGCGGCTGGTGCTAGCCGACGCCGGCCGCACCGTCGTCGTCGAACTCGCCACCGCGCCCAAGGACGCCGTCTGGGTGTTCGCGCCACGCAAGGCGGGCGGCCGCGACGTGCTGCTCAAGCTGCCGACGGCGGCGAAGACCGTGCTGCCGCTCGACGTGTGGGGCCTGTCGCGGGCCGACGACGAGTTGCTGAAGGGCCTGCGAAAGTGACTCTCCCCGTGAGGTTGGACCCGATGCCGACGACCGACCTGACGACCGCCGACCCGACGCCGGTGCTCGACCTGCTCAACGGCTTCCGCGCGTCGAAGGCGATGTTCGCCGCGGCGAAGCTCGGCGTCTTCGACGCCCTGCACGGCGCGACGCACACGGCCGCGGAACTCGCCGCGACGCTGGAACTCGACCCTGACGCCGCGGCGCGCCTGCTCGACGCCTGCCGGGCGCTGGGCCTGCTCACGGCGCACGGCGGCCGCTACGCCAACACGCCGGCGGCCGACGCCTACCTGACGACCGGCAGCCCCAACCGGATGCTCGGCTACGCCAACTACTCCGACACGGTCCTCTGGAAGCTTTGGGAGCACCTCGACGACGCGATCCGCGAGGGCACGCCGCGGTGGCAGCAGGCCTACGGCTGGGACGGCCCCATCTTTTCGAGCTTCTACAAGACGCCCGCGGCGATGCGCGAGTTCCTGATGGGCATGCACGGCTTCGGCCTGCTCAGTTCGCCCGTCGTCGTCAACGCCGTGGACCTCTCCCCGTTCACGACGCTCGTCGATCTCGGCGGGGCGACGGGGCACCTCACAATCGCGGCCTGCCGCCGCTGGCCGAACCTGCGCGGCGTCGTGCTCGACCTGCCCGCGGCGATTCCCTTGGCCGACGAAATCGTCGCGGCGACCGAGGTCAAGACGCGCATCACGACGGTCGCCGGGGACTTCTTCGCGGGCGAGTTGCCGCGCGGCGACCTGTACGCGGTCGGCCGCATCCTGCACGACTGGGCGGAGCCGAAGATCCACGCCCTGCTCGCCCGCGTCTTCGACGCCCTGCCGAGCGGCGGCGGCCTGCTCATCGCCGAGAAGCTCCTGCACGACGACAAGGCCGGCCCGACGGCCGCCCTGTTACAGTCGTTGAACATGCTGGTGTGTACGGAGGGCAAGGAACGCACCTTGGCCGAGTACGCCGACCTGTTGACGGGCCACCGCTTCCGCAACGTCGTCGGCGTGAAGACGAGTACCCCCGTAGACGCGATCCTGGCCCGCAAGCCTTAAGAATGTTAATCGCGGAGGAGCAGAGTAGCGGAGAATACAAAAACATTGAGTTTGGATTTCTCCGCTACTCCGCTTCTCCGCGGTAAAACTGCTTTACTTCCCGACTCGGAGTCCCCGCGATGATCTCTCGCCGTGAGTTTGGCCTGGCGTCCGCCGCACTGGCTTGCGCCCCAGCCTACGGCGTCGAGGGGCCGGCGTCGGCCGACGCGCGGCTCGGCGCGCCCAAGACGCTCAACGACTTCTTCGGCTTTACGCCGCCCAAGTCGATGGCCGAGTGGCAGGCGCGCAAAACACTAGTGCGCGAGCAGGTCGCCGTCGCGCTCGGGCTGTGGCCGCTGCCCGAGAAAACGGCGATGAACGCGGTCGTCCACGGCAAGGTCGCTCGGGACGGTTACACGGTCGAGAAGGTCCACTTCGAGAGCACACCGGGGCACGTCGTCAGCGGCAACCTCTACCGGCCGACGGCCGCGCGCACCGCCGGCGACGGCAAGCGGCCGGGGGTGCTCTTCGCCCACGGCCACTGGGCGAACGGCCGGCTGCACGACGCCGGGGAGCCGGCGGCCAAGGCGGCCGTCGCGCGCGGCGAGGAGAGCGACCTGGAGCGCGGCCGCTTCTTCATGCAGGCGATCCCGGTGACGCTCGCGCGGCTCGGCTTCGTCGTCTTCCAGCACGACATGATCGGCTACGCCGAGAGCACCGCGATCCCGCACATCCTGCGCTCCGGCGTGGCCCACCCCGACGGCTTCGCCGACGTGGCCGGCGAGCTGCGGCTGCAGAGTTTGACCGGGTTACAGACGTGGAACAGCGTCCGCGCCCTCGACTTCCTGTGCGGCCTGCCCGACGTGGACCCGAAGCGCCTCGCGGTCACCGGGGCGAGCGGCGGCGGCACGCAAACCTTCCTGCTCGCGGCGATCGACGACCGCATCGCCGCCGCGTTCCCGGCCGTGATGGTCTCGACGGGGATGCAGGGCGGGTGCGTGTGCGAGAACGCCTCGCACCTGCGGCGGGGCACCGGCAACATCGAACTCGCGGGGCTAATCGCGCCGAAACCTGTGGCGATGTCCGGGGCCAAGGACTGGACGTTCGAGATCATGACCAAAGGTTTGCCCGAGTTGCGGCAACTGTACAAGATGCACGACGCCGAGGAGAACGTCGCGGCCAAAGCTTGGGTACAGTTCCCGCACAACTACGGCCAGCCGTCGCGCGAGTTCATGTACGGCTGGTTCCGCAAACATTTGCTCGATGCCCCCGGCCCGGTCGTCGAGGCGGCGTTCACGCCGCTGCCGGTCGCCGAGTTGAAGGTCTTCGACGCCACGCACCCCCGCCCGCCCGGCGAACTCGGGGCGAAGGAGTTGCGCGCGGCGATGGCGAAGGCGTCCGACGCCCAACTCGCCGCCCTCCCCGCCGAGGCGAAGGCGAAGGTCGTCGCCGGGGCGCTGCGGGCGCTGCTCGGCACGGCGGTTCCGGCGTCCGGCAGCGTCGGGCGCGGCGGATTCTCTGGGACCGACCCCTCCGAGCGGCGCGTGGAGGCACTAGGCCGCGCCGGTGCCGGCGAGGCGGTCCCGAGCATTCGCTACACGCCCGCCAACTTCAACCACGCCGCCGTGCTGTGGGTCCACCCCGACGGCGTCAAGAGCCTCGACGGCAAGGCCGGCCCCAACCCCGAAGTCGCGGCGCTGCTCAAGGCCGGCGTCGCGGTGTTGGCGATCGACGTACTCGGCGTCGGCGCGCAGGCGTTCGCCAAGCCGCGCGTCGTGGACAAGAACTACGCCGGGTTCTTCTTCGGCTACAACCGCGCCCTCGTGGCCGAGCGCGTCCACGACATCCTCACCGCTTACGGCCACCTGCGCGACGATACCAAGGCGAAGACGATCCACCTCGTCGGCTTCGGCGACCTCGGCCCCGTGGCGCTGCTGGCGGCGGCGCTGGCACCTAGCGCGTTCGGCAAGGTCGTCGCCGACGCCCACCGCTTCCGCTTCGACGCGATCACCTCGATGGACGACCCGATGATGCTGCCGGGGGCCGTCAAGTACGGCGGCCTGCCGGGGCTGACCGCCGGCGTCAGCATGGCGCACGTTTACAACGCCGAGGGCACCGGCCTCGTCGGCGCGAGTGGCAAGCCGCTGACGCCCGCCGAAGCCGTCGCGCGGCTACTCGGCGGCGCGTAGCCCCGGCACCGCCTTGACCCTCACGAGACCTCGCCATGAGTGCCCTGCTGCTGTGCCTCGCGCTGCTGCCCGCCGACCCCGCTCCGCCAACCCCGAAAGCGGCGCTCCAGGCGTTGCAGGCGCTCGTCGGCACCTGGAAGGCGACTGGCACGCCGGAGGGCACGCGCGAGCAGCGGCAGGCCGGCTTCTGGACGGAGATCGTCGCCGTCGGCTGGAAGTTCGCCGGCGACGACGTTTGCCTGGCGTTCGCTCACGACGGCGGCAAGCCCTTCAAGTCGGGCGAACTGCGTTACCTGCCGGCGAAGGCGTTCTACCAACTGACGGTGACGACGACCGACACCCCGCCGGCGACGCACACCTACGCCGGGCCGCTGACGTTCGGTAAGCAGGCGGAGCCGGTCCTGACGCTCGACCGCGACACCGACACCGAGACGCACCGCCTCGTGCTGACGCTGCTGCACGGCAACCGCTACGTCCTGCGCGCCGAGTCGAAGCCGAAAGCGGGGGGCGTGTTCGCGAAGCGGTATCAGGTCGGCGCGACGAAGGAGGGCGAGCCGTTCGCGGCGGTGCCGAAGGGCGTCGAGTGCGTCGTGAGCGGCGGCAAGGGCACGATCGCGGTCTCGCACAAGGGCGTGACGTACTACGTCTGCTGCAGCGGGTGCCGCGACGCCTTCAAGGACAACCCCGAGGCGTTCATCGCCTCGGCGAAGCCGAAGTAACGGCGTCAGAAGTCGCCGAGGGCCTCGCCACCGTCGCGCGTGCTGATCGGCCCGGCTCCTACGGCACCCGGTTCGGCATCGAAGACCTGCCAGATGCGGTCGATGGCCAGAAACAGTACGGATGCCCTGGCCGGCCCGGCGTAGCACCCTGCCGCCCCCAGGTGGTCCACCGCGAGGGCCGCCAACTGCCACGCCTGCACCTCGTCGCAGTCGAACGACTCGGCGTGGAAGCACTCCAGCCCGTCCGTGGCGTCGAACAGCCCCCGCAACCGTGCCGACTGAGACCGTCCCGGCTCCACGATCGACGCATTCGCCCATCCCCACTGCCAAGTGTCCGCCGTCGTGGACCACGACCCAATCGGGGTCACCGCCGCTTCGACCATCAGCCGCCCGGCCGCGTCCGAGAACCGTACCCGGCCGGTCACTTGGTCATAGTCCCACCGGGCGTGGGTGCCCAGCCCGAACCGGCCGCGGAGACCATCCTGCTTCCGCTCGAACGCCTCGACTCGGGCGGCGAGGAAATCATCGAAATCCGGGTCGGTCATGAATCCCTCCGCCGCCGAACGCCTTGCGCATCGACGGGGCGATTGCGTCGCGGGCGAAGCGGACGTCCGGTGTTACGAATCGTGTTGCGCTGCGGCGACGCCCGCACCGGCCGCTCACTCCGCGGCGTCGAGGATGTCCCGGACCCACTCGGGGAACGCCGTGTCGAAGTCCGGCGGCAGCGCGTGCCCGCCTTTGGGGACGACGACGAGCCGCGACGGCACGCCGGCGCGGTCGAGGGTGGCCTTGTCGAGGCGGGCCAACGCGACGTTGCCGCGGTGCTCGGCCGCGCCGACCACGACGACGAAGAGCCGCGACTTCAGGAGCGGTTGCGGCGTGAACCGGGCGAACTGGTCGTCCGCGCCCGGCGAAATCGCGACGGCCCCGGCGTAAGCCTCCGGGTGATTCATGGCGACCTCCAGGCCGACCTGCGCCCCCTCCGAGAAGCCCACGGCGACGAGCTTGCCGGGGGCCGGCGTGAACTTCGCCGCCGCGGCGTGTTTCTGGACCGCCGCGGCGAGGTGCGCGAAGTCCTGTTCGACGTTCACCGCCCAGCCGAACGACTTCGGCCCGTGGGGCCGAGTGCCGCTGACGCTGACGACCGGCAGGTCGAGTTCGTCGGCGTACCGCTGCGTGGCGTCGCCGAGGAAGTGGGCCGGCCGCGAGCCGTGGCCGTGGAGCAGCACCACGACGGGCGTCGGCTCGGCGGCGTCGAAGTCCTTGGGCAGGTACAGTAGCGACACCGGGGGCGTCGTCGCCGCGGCGTGCGCGCGGCACGCCTGGTAGTAGTCGAAGAGTTGGCGGTAACGCGGGTCTCCGCGGAGCGACGTGAGGTCCTCGTCGCCGCGGATGTGGTCGGCGTCAACGCCCTCCTTCTCGGCCGCCTCCTGGAGCCAGTAGAACGCCCCGTCCGGGTTGCCGGTGCGCGCGTAATAACAGGCGAGGTCGTACCGGCCGTCGTCGGATTTCCTCACGGCCCAGAACTGCGCGAGCAGCGCGAGCTTGTAGTCCCCCTTGGCCGCGGCCCGCCGCGCTTCGGCCAGGAGTTCGCCCGGCTCGGCCCGCGACAGGTCTTCGCCCCCGGCGAGCTTGGGCTGGTCCGGCGGCACCGGCAGCGTCAGCGGCGGCGTGGGCCGGACCGTCGGATCGGTCACCCCGCCCGCGGCCCGCGCGGGGGCGACGGGGGCGGCCCCGCGCGGGCCGCACCCGGCCAGGACGCCCAAGATGACCGCAAGGGCCGCCACCGACCGGAAGTCCCGCATCGTCGTCTCCCCTGAAGGCTCGCGTGCGGCTGCGGCGGCAACGCGCCTCGCCGGGCCGGCCACGGACCATAGAATTACCGGAACGTTCTAGCCCGGTCGAGTGAAAACCGGGCGCGGGTTCCCTCTTAAGGTGAGTTTCATGGCTGTCAAGGTGGGCATCAACGGCTTCGGGCGCATCGGCCGCCTCGTCTTCCGCGCCATCGTCGAGCAGGGGCTGCTCGGCAAGGAGATCGAAGTCGTCGCCGTCAACGACCTCGTGCCGGCCGACAACCTCGCGTACCTCGTCAAGTACGACTCCACGCAGGGCAACTTCCAAGGCGAGTGCCACAGCGAGAAGTCGTCGCCCGACGTGGCCGAGGACGACGTGCTCGTGGTGAACGGCTACCGCATCAAGTGCCTGGCCGTGCGCGAAGGCCCCAAGGCGTTGCCGTGGAAAGAGTTGGGCGTCGAGTACGTCATCGAATCGACCGGGCTGTTCACCGAGGCCGACAAGGCCCGCGGGCACATCGAGGCCGGCTGCAAGAAGGTCATCATTTCCGCGCCAGCCAAGGGCGAAGACTTGACGGTCGTCATGGGCGTCAACAACGAGAAGTACGACCCCAAGTCGCACCACATCATCTCCAACGCCAGTTGCACCACGAACTGTTTGGCCCCCGTCGTCCACGTCTTGCTTAAGGAGGGCTTCGGCGTCGAGGAGGGCTTGATGTCCACCATCCACAGCTACACCGCCACACAGAAGACGGTCGATGGGCCGTCGAAGAAGGACTGGAAGGGCGGGCGGGCCGCGGCGATCAACATCATCCCAAGTACGACGGGCGCGGCCAAGGCCGTCGGCCTGGCGATCCCCGAGGTGCAGGGCAAGCTCACCGGTACGTCGTACCGCGTGCCGACGGCCACCGTGTCGGTCGTGGACCTCGCCGTGAAGACCGTCAAGGAGACGAGCTACGCCGAGATTTGCGCCGCCATGAAGCGCGCCAGCGAGACGTACCTGAAGGGCATCCTGGCGTACACGACGGACGAAGT
Source organism: Fimbriiglobus sp. (assembly GCA_043744775.1). GTDB lineage: Bacteria > Planctomycetota > Planctomycetia > Gemmatales > Gemmataceae > Fimbriiglobus. Next base: position 8,288 of record JAYTUC010000316.1, read on the forward strand.
CGTGTCGTCGGACTTCGTCCACGACACGCGCTCGAGTATCTTCGACGCCGGCAGTGGCTTGGGGCTGAACAAGCGGCTGTTCAAGCTGGTGAGCTGGTACGACAACGAGTGGGGCTACTCGAACCGCTGCGTCGATCTGCTGAAGTACATGATCGCCAAGGGTTAAGGTTTGAGGCGAGCCGGAAGCGTTAGCGCCTGGAGTCCTACGCACCACGATCGAAAAACGATTTTGCCACGGAGACGCAGAGGCGCGGAGAAAACCAAAACTTGAATTTGGTTTTCTCCGCGCCTCTGCGTCTCCGCGGCAAAATCGTTTTATGGAAGGCCTGCCGAAAGACTCCGGGCGCTGACGCTTCCGGCTCGCCCTTAACTCAGGCGCGGCCCCGGCTCCGGGGGTAGCGACTTCATGATGTCCTGGAAGATCGCCTCGCTCGACGCCAGCGCCGAGACGTTGCGGACCAGCCCTTGCCGGGCGTAGTGCTCCAGCAGCGCGTCGGTACTCTTGTGGAACTCCACGAGCCGGCGGCGGACCGTCTCTTCGAGGTCGTCCTCGCGGCAGATCAGTGGCGCACCGCACAAGTCGCACACGCCCGCCACCAATGGCGGGTGGGCCATCAGGTGGTACGGTGCCCCGCACGCCGGGCCGGAGCAGACGCGGCGGAAGCTGATGCGACTCACCACCTCCTCGTCGTCGATCGCCAGGTTGATCACCGCGTCGAGCCGCAAGAACTCCTGGCGCATCAGGGCGTCGAAGGAGACGGCCTGGGCCTCGGTGCGCGGGTAGCCGTCGAGGACAAAGCGCTCCGGCCGGCCGGGGCCGCGGAACAGGTCGGCCACCATGTCGTTGACCATCACGTCGGGCACCAGCAGCCCCCGCTTCAGCAGCGGCTCCGCCTCGCGGCCCACGGCGGTCTTCTGGCGGACCGACTCACGCAGGATGTCGCCCGTGCCGACGTAGGTCAGCCCCAACGCCTTGATGAGACGCTTGGCCTGAGTCCCCTTGCCGCTGCCCGGCGGCCCCACGAGTACCAGACGCATGGACGTGTCCTGTCGCCGAGCCGCGCCCCCAGGAGACGGGGGGCGCGGCGAGTTCCGATCGCTTGCGAAGGGGCCATTTTCCGCAACGCCGGCCGCGCAGCAAGTCCCAAGGCCGGCTTTTTCCCACGCCGACGCCGTTCGGGCCGGTCAGACCGCGACCTGGTCGGCGGCCGCGTCGTCGGGCGACTCGTGCGGCGGCGGGAAGGCCCAGCAGACCGCGATGCCCAGGAAGTACAGCGCGTACATCGGCACGAACAGGTACATCATGGTGATCGCGTCCGGCGTCGGCGTAATCACCGCCGACAGCACCGCCAGCAGCAGCATGGCGTGCTTCCACTTGCTCCAGTAGTCCTTCCAGCCGAACGTGCCCAGGCGGTTGAAGAAGAACATCACCAGCGGCGTCTGGAACGAGATGCCGAACACGATCGGCAGCAGCAGCGCGAAGCCGAGCCACTCGTTGAGCCGCAAGTCGGGGTCGAGTTCGATCCAGTTGTTGAAGCCGATGAGCGCCTTGACCGCGCCCGGCAGCACGACGAACTGGCACAGCAGCACGCCGGCGAGGAACAGGCCCACACTCGGGGCGAGGAACTTGTAGACGTAGGCGCGCTCATGCGGGTACAGCCCCGCGGCGACGAACGACCAGGCCTGGAAAAAGACCCACGGGCTGGCCACGACGAAGCTGCACAAAATCGCCACCTTGAAGTAGACGACCATCGCCTCTTGCGCGGACTGCGTCTTCATGAACTGCCGGTTCTCCAGCAGCGTCTCGCCGCGGTTGTTGAGGTAGTTCAGCTGCGCCGGGTAGACCTTCAGGGGGATGGCGATTTCCTTGACCTCGGGGTCCTTCGGCACGAGGCCGAAGTGTTCCTTGAAGAACTGGACCGGCAGGATGACAGGCATCTCGACGGGGGCACCGCGCAGCACCGCCCGCTCGTGGTCGTCGAGGTGCGAGGTGTCGAGGTCGTTCTTCTCGAGCTTCTTTTGGACCCGCGCGACCTCCTTGGGGTCGGACTGGCTCGCCGACAGCTTCGTGAGCGCCCGCTCGTAGCGGCGGTTGTAGAAGGCCCGCACCTGCGACTCGGCCGGTTCGACGATGACCTGGAGCATCGGCCGGCCGATGCCGATCGAGTCGTAGCCCGTCTCCTTGCCGATGTTGTCGAGGACGAGGCCGCCGAAGAGCACGATCAGGAAGCCGTAAATGCCCCGCAGCAGGTACTTGCGGAGTTCCTCGATGTGGTCGCCGAACGACATGCGCGAGTGCGCGAAGATGTCGTCGGGCGTCTGGCCGCGGTCGAGGGACGAGAGGGATGGCAGCATGGGGCACAGCTCCGCAGGCGTGAGGGATTCCCAACCCCGCGGCGAAGGTGCCCGGACGATCGATGTGCCCGTAGTTTAGCCGACGCGGTGGGCAAACTCAAGTCGTCCGCGCCGCGGCCGCGGCGATCTGTTAGCATGGCGTCCGCCGATCCTCCCGGAGAGTCCCCATGTCGAGAGTGCTGTGCGGAGTCGTCGCCTGCCTGTTCGCCGCCACGCCGGTCGCGCGGGCCGACGACGCGGTCGAGAAGGCCCTGGCGCGGGTGGCGGAACTCGGGGGGACTGTCACGCGCGACGAGAAGCGACCCGGCAAGCCGCTCGTGCTCCTGCACCTCAACGGCGCGAGCGTGACGGACGCGACCCTCATAGAGATGGCCCCGCTGAAGGCGGCCAGCCACCTCGCGCTGATGTCCACGGCCGTCACGGAAGACGGCCTCAAGGAGTTGGGGGCGTTCCGGGAAGTCCAGTCCCTCTACCTGGACGGCCTCGCGGTCACCGCCGTCAGCTTGAAGCACGTCGCGGCGTTGCCGAAGCTGAAGTCGCTGATGCTGCACCGGTGTGCCGTGGCGGACGACGGGCTGCACGAGTTGGCGTCCTCAAAGAGCCTGGAGTCCCACAGCTTGAGCGGCCTGACCGACGCGGGCCTGGAGAACCTTGCCGGGTGCCGGGGGCTCCAGTGCCTCTTCGCGGCCGACGCCGCCGTCACCGACGCAGGGCTGAAGCGACTCGACGCCTTCCCGACACTCAGGGCCCTCAGTTTAGAGAGCACCGAAGTCACGGACGACGGCCTACGCAACCTCGCGTCGCTTCCCGGCGCGAAGCGGCTTTGGATCCTCAACTTGCAGCTCGCCAAAGTCAGCGACGGCGGGCTGAAAGTCCTCGCTGCCTACGAGTCGCTCTTCAGCCTGAGGCTCGCCGGCCCCGATGTCACCGACCTCGGCATGAGGCACCTGGTGCCGCTCAAGAAGAAGCTCACGAAATTGTCGCTGGCCAAGACGGCCGTCACGGACGAGGCGTTCCTGGACCTGGTCAAGCTGACCGGGCTGACCGAACTCGACGTGACCGGCACGCAGGTCACCGCCGAGGGGGTCGCGGCGTTCCGGAAGCTCCGGCCGAAGTGCGCCGTCACGCGCTGACCGCCGCGGCGATTTCCCTTCGCGGAATCTGGACCTATAATGTCTCGCGCACTATCACAACATCGCCACGGTCGTTTTCCTCTCCCATTTTGATCGGACGCCCATGCCGCCCCGCACGCCCCCCGCCGGCCGCCGGCCCCGCCTCAGTGTCGAGCGGCTCGACGAGCGGGTCAACCCCGCCGCTCCGACGCTGTTGAACCCCACCCCGCTCACGCTCGCCGGGGCGGGGAGTGCGTGGGACTACGGGGCCGGGGCCTCGTTCACGCCGTCCCCGGTGTTCGCGGACGTCGATCAGCAGCCCGGCGAGGAGTTAGTCACCGTCAACGCCGCGCGCAAGGTCGTGGCGTACAAGTGGGGCGGGCGGGACGCGCAAGGCAACCCGGTCTTCTCCCTCATCCGCACCTACGAGCCGGGGGCGGGCGGCCCGGAGTTCCACACGACGCCTCTGGTGATCAACCTGCCCGGCGTCGGCGCGGCGGTCTTCGCGGGCGGCCTCGACGGCCGGGTGTTCGCCTGGAACGCCATGACCGGCGCGATGCTGCCCGGCTGGCCGGCCTCGGTGGACGTGCCGGACAACTACTACCCGCTCGGCAGCCAGGCGAACTTCATCCTCGGCCCCCTCGGCGCGGGCGACCTCGACGGCGACGGCGTGCCCGAGATCGTCGTCACCTCGTACAACCAGAACGTCACCGCGCTGCGGGCCGACGGCTCGCTGATGTGGCGCTACGCCAACGACGACACGGTCCTGTCCGGGGTCGCCGTGGGCGACCTCGACCGGGACGGGCGGAGCGAAGTCGTGCTCGGCGGGGACGCCAGCCAGAACGCCTACTACGACGCCGGCGGCAACATCACGGCGCTCAACGGCGACGGCCGGCGCAAGTGGGTCAAGCACATCGACCAGATCGGCCAGTCCTCGCCGGTCCTCGCCGACGTGTTCGGCGACGGCAAGCTCGAGGTCTTCAGCGGTACGGGGATCAACTTCGCCAACCTCAACGGCGTGGCGTTCCCCGGCAACGCGGTCCACGGCCTTGACTCGGAGGGCAACGAGTTGCCCGGCTGGCCGTTCGTGACCGGGCCGGGCACCGGCGACTTCCGCACGCCGTCCCCCCCCGCGGTGGCCGACCTGAACGGCGACGGCGTGTTCGAGGTCGTCATCGGCGACGGCTCGGGCCGGCTCCAGGCCGTCCGGGCCGACGGCTCGCTGATGTGGCGGGTCCAGGCCTTCTCCGCGCCCCTCTACGCCGCCCCCGTCATCGCGGACGTGACCGGCGACGGCCAGCTCGACGTGATCCAGGCCTCGAACAGCCAGGTCAAGGCTTACAACGGCGCGACCGGCGCGCTCAGCTGGGCCGGCTTCATCGACAACGGCAACCTGGCCCAGTACGTCAACTCGCCCGCCGTCGGCCGCTTCAAGGGCGACGGCTCGACGCAACTCGCCATCCTGTCCAACGGCCCCTCCGGCGCGAACGGCCAGCCGGCCGGGCCGAGCGCGGTGCGATTCTTCGACTTGCCCGCCTCGACCGTCGCCCCGGCCTGGTCCGCCTCCCGGCACGACGCGAGCGCGAACGTCGTGTCCCGCCCGAACGGGTTCGTCACGAATTACGTCAGCGGCCTGGCCACCTACCTGGGCCGGGACGCCACCGGCGCGGCCGCCCTGGTCAACGACTACCGCGCCGGCCTCGGGGTCGCCGCGAGCCTGGACCCGCTGACCGGCGCGATCGTCAGCAGCGTCGAGGGGCGCTCCAACGAGATCCGCCGCTGGTACTCGCTGTACCTCGGCCGCGCCGCGGACCAGGGGGGCGTCGATAACTGGCTCAACGTCTTGCGGCAGGGCAGCACCTTCGCCCAGGCCCAGGCGCTGGTGCTCGGCTCCGCCGAGTCGTACTTCCGCTCCGGCCCCACCGGCGGTGCCTCCGCGACCAACCAGACCTGGACGGTGTCGCTGTACCGCGACGTGCTGGGCCGCTCGCCGCAGAACGGCGAGGAGGCCTTCTGGGTCAACGGCGTGAACGCCGGCCGGTTCCAGCGGCAGGACGTGGCGCTCGGCTTCCTGCTCTCGCAGGAGTACACCGAGCGGCTCGTCCGCCGGTGGTACGCGGCCTACCGCCTGGGCGGCACCTCGACCCCGCCGGCCGACACCCTGCGCGCCGCCGCGTGGGACCTGCGCCGCGGCCTGCCCGAGGAGGTCGTCCTGCGACGCCTCTTCGTGCAAGGCCTGGCCGGCGGCACCTCCGACTACCTCGTCACGCACCAGGAGGGGAGCTGGCTCCGCGCCCTTTACCAGGACGAGCTTGGCCGCCCGGTCAGCGCGAACGACGCCGCCTACTGGCTCGCGCAGCTGGAGGCGGGCCAGACTTACGCCTCGGTCGCCAACGCGGTCGTCCGGTCGCCGGAGCACCACACGCAACTCGTGCAGGGCTACTACGTCCGGTACTTGCGCCGCGCGGTCGCCCCGTCGGCCGCCGAGGTCGCCCCGCTCGCCGCGCGCCTCAACGCCGGCGAGCGCCGCGAGTCGGTCATCACGAGCATCCTCGCCAGCCAGGAGTACTACAACCTGGCCGGCGGCACGACGGACGGCTTCGTCGCCGCGGCCTACGGCGACCTGCTCGCCCCCGGCCGCACGGCCGACGCGACCGCCGCCGCCTACTGGCGCACCCGGCCGAACGTGCGCAACGAACTCCCGCTCGCGGTGATGGCGACCGAGGAGTACTGCTACAACACGATCCGGGCGTGGTTCTTCACCGACCTACGCCGCTACCCCAACACGGCCCCCAACCAGTCGGTGCTCGCCAACGAGCCGGGGCCGGGGGTCGATCCCTTCGGGCCGGTGCGGGCCTTGATCCAGTACATGCAGTCGGGCGGGCAGCAGTCGGACGTCGAGGTCGCCATCCTGACCAGCACCGAGTACCTAGCCCTGGCGCGCACCCGCGCCTTCTGGACCGGCACCCGCTGGCGGGGGTGACCTACCCTCCACGGCAAGTGGGGCCGGCCCCACTTCGGGCGCTAACAGGGGGTTACCGGCCGGTGGCGACGACGACGCGGTTGAGCAACCGGCGGTTGCGGACGCCGCTGCGCACGGTTTCTTGGGCGACTTGCTTGAGGTAGTACGTCGAGACGACGCCGGTGAGCGTGACGTAGTCGTCGGTCGCGCTCACGAGGAGTCGGCGGACTTCGGGGAGGGGGCTGCCGGCGAGCAGGGCCTCCGGGGTCGGGTGCGCCGAGGCGTGGGGCGCGGTCGGCAATTGGTGCAGGGCGGTCGGCATGACGGGAGACTCCTTCGGGCGAAGGTCTGGTGTCACCACGCACTGTCGCGCCACTCGGAAGACTCGAGACCGGGAGAGGTAGCCGAGTCCGTCCGAGGCGTGACAGGTGGGCTGTTCCGTGCCCGTTTGTAGATCGTAAAGATCGCTAGCGTGCACTGCTAGCGAAATCGGGCAACTTTTCCTTATTACGGCCGGCGTCGCATTAAGGTGCACCAACTGTGCCAACTCCGCCCCCGAGGCCACGAACTGCGCGGTTAAGGTTTGCGGCCGGCCCGCTTTTGCCCGACACTCGGCACGTCGGGCCAACTGTCCTGCGGGGCGATGTCATGGTTGCGGTCGAGCGGTGGCGGTGGGGCGTCGTCTGGCTGCTGTTCGCGGCCACGCTCATCAACTACATGGACCGGCAGGCGCTCGCGATGACGCAGCGCTACCTACTGCCCGAGTTCGAGCCGGACCCCGCGCTGCAAACGGCCCTGTACGCGCGCGTCCAGTTCGCCTTCGGCCTCTCGTTCGCGCTGTTCCAGCTCGTCGCCGGCTTCCTGATCGACCGCTACTCGCTGCGGAAGCTGTACCTGGGGGCCATCGTCGTCTGGTCGGCGGCCGGCGTGGCGACGGGGTTCGTGCCGGCCGGGGCCGTGGCGCTGCTGATGGCCTGCCGCGTCGTGCTGGGCTTCGGCGAGGCGTTCAACTGGCCGTGCGCCGTGGCGGGGGTGCGCAAGCTGATCCCGCGCGAGTCGCGTGGCCTGGCCAACGGCATTTTCCACAGCGGCGCGAGCCTCGGCGCGCTCGCCATGCCCTTCCTGGTGCTGCTGATCGTTGACACGGCCACCGGCGACGGCTGGCGGACCGTGTTCGTCGCGGTCGGCGTCCTGGGCTTCGTCTGGGTTGGCGCGTGGCTCGGCTTGACCCGCGGCGCGAGGGCGGCAGCACTCGACGGCCCGCCGATGCGCGACGGCGACGCCCCCGACGGGCCGGGGCCGACGCTCGCGGCCGTGTTCGGCCTGCGGACCTTCTGGGTCGCGCTCGTGACACTCGTGTGCGTCAATATTACCTGGCACTTTTACAACCAGTGGTTCCCGCGCTTCCTGACCGAAGACGTGCGGGTCTCCGGCCGCGCCGAGCAGTGGGTGATCGCCGGCTTCTACGTCAGCGCCGACCTGGGCAGCCTGGCCTTCGGCCGGCTGTCACGCACGCTGGCCCGCGCGGGGTACACCGTCGAGCGGTCGCGGCAACTGGTGATGGCCATCATCGCCTTGATCACTGTGGCGGCGACCGCGCCGGCCTGCTACGCCTTCGACGGCGACGACCCGCGGCGTTGGGCCTGCTTCTACGTCGTCGCCGCGGCCGTGATGGGCGGCTTCTCCGTGGCGTTCGCGCTGGTGCAGGATGTCGCCGGCCGCCACACGGCGCAGGTGCTCGGGATTTGCGGCTGCGTGTCGTGGCTGGCGGTGTCGGGCGTCACGGCGTTCGTCGGTAAGTACGCCGCCCCCGGCCTGTACGAGGACCTGTTCCTGGCGATCGGCTGCGTGCCGCTAGTCGCAGCCGCCGTGGGCTTCCTGTGGCCGCGGGCACGCGCATCGGCCGGCGACTTGCCGCGGTCGAGCTTGTACAAGTCGCTGCCCATCTTCATCAGGTACAGCGCGTCGCCCTTCGCGTCGTAAGCCAGCCACGTCAGCCCGCCGGTGCCCTTCAACTCCTTCGGCGGCGCGATCGGCTTCGACCACGTCGTGCCGCCGTCAGCACTTTCGACGACGCCCGTGCCCGTCAGCACGAACATCCGCTTGGCGTCGGTGCCGAAGACCGGGCCGGAGCGGGCGTCCTTCAGCGCCGACACGGTGCGCCAGGTCGCGCCGCGGTCGCCCGACGCGATCAGCTCGTTCTCGACGAGCCAGTACAAGGTGTCGCCGCGCCACTTCGGCTGGGCCTGGGCGCTCGCCGCACCGACGGGGCTGTAGTCGCCGCACGGCTTCCAGGTGACGCCGCCGTCGGCAGTGCGCATCAGGCGCGGCTTCGGCTGCTCCTTCGACTTGGCCTCGGCCACGACGGCGGTGTCGTTGTCGAAGACCCAGCCGGTGCCGTAGCCCTTGCCGACCTCGCGGAACGTGCCGCCGCCGTCGCGCGAGGCGAGCAACAGGCCGCCCGACTCGTGCCGCAGGGCGAGAACGAACTTCGGGTCGGCGGCGGACCAGTCGAGGGCGCACCAGTCGGCGTGGGCCGACGCGACGGCGAATGGCTTCCAGGTCGCCCCGCCGTCGGCGCTCACTCCGGCCGGCGCGCCGTAGACCAGGGCCGCGACCATCCGCGGGGTTGCGCCCGTCGGGTCGAGCACGAAGCAGCCGGGCGACTCGGTGCGGCCCTTGGGCTGCGTCGGGCCGGCGCGGCGGAAAGTCTTGGCCCCGTCGTCGGAGCGGTAGAAGCCGCGGTCGCTCAGGTTGACCCAGACGGTGCCGGCGGCGGGGTCAACCACAAGTCCGCACAGCCCGCCGTAGCCGGCCTTCTCGGTCTTGGCGAGGTCGCCGAGCAGCGCCTGCCAGGCGGGCGCGTCGTCGGCCCGCGCGGCGACGCCGAGTGTCATCAGGGCCGCGAGGGTCAGCGTGAGGCGGGTCATGGCGTCTTCCCGGTTTTCCCGATGCAGTAGAGGAATTGCTTGCCTTTGAGGTACAGCCGGCCGGACGCGACCGCCGGGGAGGCCGCCCCGCCGTCGCCGAGGTCGTTGGTCGCCAGCACCTCGAAGGTGGCCGCGGCGGGCAGCACGACGCTCTTGCCGCCGCCGGCGAAGTAGAGCCGGCCGTCGGCCGTCAGGACCGGGCTGACCGAGGGGTTGAGGCCACCGGGCAGCCGCTCGTCGAAGAGCCTCGCGCCGGTCGCCAGTGCGTAGCACTTCAGCACCCCCGGCTCGTGGGCGCGGTAGACGCGGCCGCCGGCGATGGTCGGCGACGAGTAGCCCTCCGGCGACGGCCCGGTCGTCCACTTGACGTGCGTCTTGGTCACGTCGCCGCGGCCGGTCGGATCGACGGCGACGCCGGGGCCGCCGCGGCCGCCCTCGGCGAAGACCAGCCCGCCGCCGTAGGCCGGGGTCGGCACGTCGCCCTTGTTCTTGGCCGACCACAGCACCGCGCCGCCGGCCGGGTCAAGTCCCTGCACGGCCCCCGACGCGGCGACGACGAGCTGCGGCTCCCCGTTGACCTCGATGAGCAGCGGCGTGGTGTGGTTGAAGTTCGACTCGGGCCGCTTGCGCTCCCACTTGACGTCGCCGGTCGCCGGGTCGTAGGCGATCAGCCGCGACAAGGCGGGGTTGGTGCTGTCCGCGAGGACGACCACGGCGTCGCGGGTCAGTACCGGGCTGGTGCCGATGGCCACGTCCCACGCGAACGGGGCGATCTCTTTGCGCCACAGCAGCCCGCCGTCGAAGTCGAGGGCGACCAGCTCCGACGAGCCGAACAGGGCGTAGACGCGCTTGCCGTCGGTGCAGGGGGTCGGCGCGGCGTAGCCGCCGCGCAGGTCCTTGAGCCGCCACGGCCCCGGCGGTACTTTGATGTCCCACAGCAACTTGCCGTCGGCGACGGCGTAGCAGGCGACGCGGTGTTCGGGGAACTCCGTCGGCGCGACGCCCTCGGGCCACCAGGCGGCGACGACGAACACCCTGTCCTTCCAGACGATCGGGCTGGACTGGTTGAGGTCGCTTTTGCCCTTGGAGGTCGTGCCGGGCAGCGGCGACTTCCACAGGACGTTCTCGCTCGCCGGCCCGCCCCAAGTCAGCGGCAAGTCCTTCTCGTCGGTGACGCCCAGCCCCGTCGGGCCGCGCCACCCCGGCCAGGTGTCGCCGGCCGACGCGGGGGCGGAAGCCAGCAGGGCGAGGGCGACCAGCCCGGCAATCGCTCTCATGTCACGCTCGCGTTCTTTGGGGAGAAGAAACGGTTGCGTCCAATCTATGCCGCCGGCGCGCCGCGTGCGAAATACCCGGCGTGCCGGTCACCCGACGCTCGCCGTCTCGCGGCGGACGCGCTGCAGTGGCCGCCAGATCAGCAGCAGATTGAGGAAGGTGAGGAAAGCCGCGCCCAACAGCAGGAAGCGCGGCAAGTGGTGGTTGTCGTAGTCGTCGGCCGGCGGCACGCCGCGCGGCTGCACGTCGTAACTCGTCACGCCGTTGAGCGTGTAACGCCACAGGTCGATGGGTGCCCCGCGGTCGGCCTCCTTCAGCGAGAGGCCGCGGTCGATGTCGATCACGTCCTTGGCGTGGCCGCCCTCGAAGATGTGCTTGACCAGCCAGCCGGCGGACTTCTTGCGGTCTTCGTTGTGGTGGTGGCCGACCGTCACCGGCCCCGCCGCCGAGGCGACCTCGACGTAGACCGGCCGCCCCTGCTCGAGTTCCACTTGACCCAACGCCCCGGCGACGACGAGCTCCCGATCGACGACCTTCGGCGTCAGCCCCGTGGCGTGCGCCCCCACGACGACGAGCTTGAACAGCAGCGTCGCGGCGATGGCCCCGGCGGTGTTGACGCAGTTACTCGTCGCGACCGTGTCGCCCTTGCTCGCCTTCGGGGCCTTGTGCTGCAACAGCGTGAACAGCGGGACGATGTAGAACCCCGTCGAGAAGCCGATGCCGACGATGCAGGCGGTCAGGATCGGCACGGTGTCGATGAAGTACGCGCCGACCAGCAGCAGCGTAATCATGCCGATGGTCCCGGCGATGACCAGCCGCAACTCGATGCGCTTGCCGGACAGGTAGCCGGCGAGGGGGCTGCCGAGGCCGATGCCGAGGGCGACCGTGCCGACGATGGCACTGGTTTTCAGCTCGTCCCAGCGCGGGTTCTGCGACTCGCCGAGCATGTAAACGGTCGCACGCATGAAGGCGACGACGAACGTGAAGAACACCAGGCCCATCAACACGAGCCTTAACGACGGCACGGCGTACATGCCGCGGATGTTGGTGACCAGCGGGCCGTACACGTTGTTGGGGAACGGGCGCGTCGGGTTGGACGCCGGCACCTTGCGAATCATCAGGCTCGCCAGCGCCCCGACGACGGCGAGGCCGACGAGGATCAGGCCGAGGTAGACTTCCTCGCGCAGGAACAGGAACGACAAGACGCCGCCGAAGACGGTGCCGAGGATCACCGCCAGGAACGACAGCGATTCGAGGATGCCGTTGCCCTTCGACAGCTCCTGGGGCGAAAGAATTTCGGGCATGACGCCGTACTTCGCCGGGACGAAGAACGCCGAGTGCGTGCCCATCAGGAACACGCAACCCAGCACCAAGTACGAGCCGAGGGTCGCGTCGCCGTTGCGGCCGAGGTAGAAGCCGAGCGTGGCGACGAGCGTGACGCCGACCTCCGCGAACTTCCAGAACACGAGCGCGTTGCGCTTCGAGTAGCGGTCGGCGAAGTAGCCGGCCACCGTACAGAAGATCACCCACGGGGCGTAGAAGAGGATCGGCATCAACGTAATCGCATTCTCCTCCGTCAACGTCTGCGTGTTGATGGCGAAGAACATGGCCGCGGCGTGGATGGCCTGGTCGTTGAAGGCGGCAAAGAACTGGGCGACGAGCAGGCCGACGAAGGTGCGCGACTTCAGCCCCTTGGGGTTGTTCACCGCGGCCGCGAGCGTCTCGGCCCTCGACTGCGGCGAGGTCGTGTGCGCCGGGGCGTGGACCGCGACGGGCCGGGGGGCGGGCCGCTGGCCCTTCCGCTTCTTCTTGGGCATAGGGGCGGTTCGCGGCTGGGGGAGGGGTCTACGAAAAAAGCCGTGGGGGCAGTCACCCCCACGGCACTTACTCTAGCGAAGTCGCCCTATGCATCCACGCCCAGGTGGGTGCGCAACTTGCGAATTGCCTTGTACTTCTCGTCGCTGACGCGCTCCGGCGTAGTGTTCAGCGCCGTGGCGATCTCGGGGACGTTCCAGCCGCCGGCGCACAACTCGACGATGCGCTGTTGGCGGGGGCTGAGCACGTCGGCCGCGGCGCGGGTGACTTGCTCGCGCAAGTCGGCGGTGCGGTCGTCCGGGTCGGCGCGGTGGTCGGCCACGTCAGCCGCGAGTTCGCTGTACTGCTTCGAGCGCTGGGCGCGCTTCTTGATCGTGTCGATGGCCCGCAGGAACTCCCGGCGGGTGTCGCTCTCGTCGTTGACCAGCGCGAGTTGCCACTGATCGGGTTCGAGGCGCTCCAGCAGCCGCGTGAGAACTTGCTGGGTGCAGTCGGCCCAGTCGTCGGCGGGGACGCGGGCGTTGCGCCAGCAGACGTTGCAGTAGCGGGCGATGCTGCGGATCGTCGCCTCGTCGAGCGACGGCTGCAAGGTCTGGCTGAGTGGGGCCGCCTCGGTGACGGCCGCACCGCAGAACCGCCCGGACGCCGACAGCGCCGTGCCGAGCATCACGGCCAGCACGAGTTGGCGCGACTCCCGCGCGGCAGCCGCTGCCCCCGCGGGGAGTGAGGGCATACTGGGCATGCTCGGCATCGAGGGCATGCTCGGCATCGAGGGCAGTGTCAGGTTCATCTTCCGCATCGGTTCGGCTCCAGCGAACGGCCGGACTCAGGCCACGCTCCAGTATACCGGATACTTCGCCGCCGTGAACTCGCAAAAACTCCGCGGCGGGGTTGGTCAGACTCCGAGAAGGATTTTCACCGCAGAGGGCACATGAGGGCACATGAGAAAGGCAAAGGCGAGAAAGGCACCAAACCGTGTTAAACCTTTCGGAGGCCCGATGCCGTCGCGGTGGCCAGCCCGCGCAGAAAGCCCACTCCGGTTTCAGCTCTCCTTGTTTTGGCCTTTCTCCGCGCTGTCATGTGCCCTCTGCGGTTGATCGGATTTTTGTACGGCTTGCGATGCCCAAATCTTTTCTTCATGAACTCTTCGCGCGGCGTCGCCGTTGTGGTAACCTTGGGGCCGTGGTCTCCCGCCGGGTCGCTTCTCGCGGCCCCAGACCTTCGGACGACTCAGGGGTCAGCGATGTCCACCCTCCGCGCGCTCGCCGCCGTTCTCGCCCTGTCGTTGACAGCCTCCGCCCAGGACCCCGTCGCGTTGACCGTCCAGCCGGCGACGGTGACGCTCTCCGGGGCGCGCGACGCCCGGCAACTCGTCGTCACCGCCAAGTACGCCGACGGCTCCGCCCGCGACGTGACCCGCACCGCCGTGGCGGTGGAGGCGTCGCCGGGCGTGGTCACCGTTCACGAAGGGCTGTTCCTCCGCGGCGGCCGCGACGGCACCACGACACTCACACTTAGCGTGGGGGCGAAGTCCCTTGTGGTGCCGGTGACGGTCGAGGGCTTGGCCGCGGAGAAGCCGGTGAGCTTCCGCCGCGAGGTGGTCGCGGCGCTCAACGTCGGCGGCTGCAACATGGGCGCGTGCCACGGCACGCCGAGCGGTAAGAACGGCTTCAAACTGAGTCTCCGCGGCTTCGACCCCGCCGCCGACTTCGCGCAACTGACCCGAGAGCAGTTCGGCCGCCGCGCCGACGCCCTCAACCCCGACGCCTCGCTGATGCTCTTGAAGGGCCTCGGCCGGCTGCCGCATGAGGGCGGGGCACGCTTCACCGCGACCGCCTACCCCACCGAGATGATCCGCGCCTGGCTCGGCACCGGTACGAAGGATGACGAGCCGGGGCTGTCGCCGGTCGCGTCGCTCGAAGTGACGCCCGGCCCGCGGGTGTTAACCGCGCCGGCCAAGTCGCAGCAGCTCGCGGTCGTCGCCACCTTCGCCGACGGCAGCCGCCGCGACGTGACGCGCCTGACCAACTTGAGCAGCAGCGAGCCGCTAATTGCGGAGGTCGGCGCGACCGGCCACGTCAAGTTCAAGCGGCCCGGCGAGGTCGCCATTCTGGCCCGCTACCTCGAAACGATGGTCGCCGTGCGGCTGACGTACCTCGAACCGCGGCCGGGGTTCGTCTGGTCGAACCCGCCCGAGGCCAACTTCATCGACACGCTCACCTTCGGCAAGTTGCGCACGATGACGATTCAGCCGTCGCCGCTCAGCAGTGACTCGGACTTCGTGCGGCGGGCGACCCTCGACTCGGTGGGCCGCCTGCCGACCGCCGACGAGACGCGGGCGTTCCTCGTCGATCCGTCGCCGGACCGCCGAGCGAAGCTCGTCGAGAGGTTGTTGGCGCTGCCGGAATTCGCGGACTTCTGGGCGTTGAAGTGGGCCGACGTGCTGCGGTCGAGCCGCAAGACGATGCAGGCCAAGGGCAGCTACGGCTTCCAACTCTGGCTGCGCGAGAAGCTGCTGGCCGACGAGCCGCTCGACGCGATCGTGCGCGAACTGCTCACCGCCAGCGGCAACACCTACGCCAACCCGCCGGCCAACTTTTACCGCGCCGCGAAAGACCCGCTGGCACTCGCCGAGAGTACGGCGCAACTGTTCCTGGGCGTGCGGATGCAGTGCGCCAAGTGCCACAACCACCCGTCGGAGAAGTGGACGCAAGACGACTACTACGGCCTCGCCGCGGTGTTCGCCCGCGTCGGCCGCAAGCCCGCGGACGGGGCGACGAAGAAGGAAGCCGCCGCGTCGGCCGAGGTGATCCTGAGCCTGCGCACGGGCGAGGTCAGCCAGCCGCGCACCAGCAAGGTGATGAAGCCGCGCTTCCCGCTGGCCGGGGACCAGGAGGTGCCGGCCGGGACCGACCGCCGGGCCGCGTTCGCCGAGTGGCTGACCAAACCGGGCAACGAGTTCTTCGCCAAGTCGGTGGCGAACCGCGTCTGGTTCCACCTGATGGGCCGCGGCATCGTCGATCCGGTGGACGACTTCCGCGAGTCGAACCCCGCCGCCAACGACGAACTCCTCGCCGCCCTGGCGACCGACTTCACCAAGTCCGGCTTCAAGCTGCGGCCGCTGGTGCGGACGATCCTGGCGAGCCGGACGTACCAACTCGCCGCGGAGCCGAACGAGTCGAACGCCGACGACGCCAAGTACTTCTCCCACGCCGCGACCAAGCTGCTCAGTGCGGAGCAACTGCTCGACGCCTTGGGCGACGTGACCGGGGTCCCCGAGAAGTTCGCCGGGATGCCGGCCGGGACGCGCGCGGTCCAACTGCCCGACACCGACGTCGCGCACCCGTTCCTGAAAACATTCGGCCAGCCGGCGCGGGAGTTGGCGTGCGAGTGCGAGCGCGAGAGCGACGGCAACCTCGCCCAGGCGTTGCAGCTCATCAACGGCCCGACGATCAACGACAAGGTGAAGAACCCCGCCAACCGCCTCGCCAAGCTGATGGCCGGCCCCGGCAGCGACCGCTCCCGCCTCGACGAGTTGTACCTGACGGCCCTGTCGCGCACGGCCAACGACGACGAGGCCAAGGTCGCGCTGACGCACGTCGAGAAGCGGGCCGACAAGCGCAAGGCGTGGGAGGACGTGCTGTGGGCCGTGCTGAACACCCGCGAATTCCTGTTCCGGCACTAACGGCGACCTCAATACCGTCGGCGCGGCGGCTTGTAGGCCGTGTCGCCGGTCGCGTGGAGGTAGCGTAGCCCCTGCTTGAGGTCGCCCCGCGCGTCGGCGTTGAGGTGCCGCGCCCACTCGGGCGCTGCTCGCCGCGGAACCACGCCAGGTGCGCGAGCGCCCAGCCGAACATCGGCGGCGTCATGTACTCCGGCTTGTGCCAGTCGGTCCCCGGCCACTTGCCGTAAGCGCTGGCCCGGTTCCGCGGCGTGTTGGCCAGGAAGAGGCCGAGGCCGAAGTGGACGACGGTCAGGTCGGTGAGCAGTTCGTTGTCGTACTCCTCGCGCATCAGCCGGCCCTCGCCGAGTAGCCGGGCGTGGGCGAGTTCGTGGGCGACAGTGCCGACCAGCCCCATCGGGTCGTCCAGCCCGGAGCGGTCGATGCTCACGACGAACTGCCGCGCGCCTTCGTGGTAGGTCCCTGCAAATCCCGGCAGGTCGTGCCCCGCCTCGTTGACCAGCCAAACCTTCGGCGTCATCTCGACGAGCCGCAGTTCGACGAGGTCGGGCAGCACGTCCATGAAGTCGCAGACCCGTTCGAGCAGCCGGCGTACCGACTTCTTGGAGCCGTCGTAGGGGTCGGGGAAGAACTCCGGCGTCGGCAGCACGACCCGCCGGCCGTTGAATGCGCTGTCGTCGAACTCGCCGGCGAGCCATTCGAGGCGCTGCTCGACCCACGCCTTCGCAGCGGCGTCGCACGGGCAAGACGGTCGGAACAGCCAGTCCAGCATCGACACCCCCCTTGATGTGGCCCAGTTACCCCTTGGCCGGCTTCTTCTTGGCCTTGATCCCCCGCTGGTAGTGCGGCGTCAGGGTGCCGTCTTCGTTGTAGACGCCGATGCGGATCAACTCGCGCACCGTCTCCTCCGGCGTCCGCTTCGCGATCACGTCCAGGATGAAGGCAAACTTACCCGTCGGTTGCGGCCGCGGGCGTTTTGCAGTAGCGACCGTCTTCCCGGACGTGCCAGACGGCGAGGATGCTTTTGGGGTTGCGGACGCAGATTTGGATGTGGGTTTCTTCACTGATCCAACTCCCTGGGTAAATCCGCTTGGCAGTCGAAGCCGGCACGTAAACGGCGCGGGCGGTGTCGAGTTCACGTTCGACGGCAGCAAACTCGGCGTAAAGATAATTGAAGACCGCACAATCCAGATCCCGGCGGCTCCGAACGTTCGTCGGGATTCGTTTGCCGGCGGCTTCAAGGTTGGTGACCATCTTCGTGTGGAACCCACGCAAGATGGCGATGTTCCCTGTGTCCAGCAAGTCGAAGCAGTAACCCAGGCGGATCACCGCGCCGACCACGGCCGGCGACTCCGCCCCTCTTCGTTTCGCCCACCACCACGCTTGCTGGTAGGCGTGTTCCCAGAAATAGATGCCCCGGCCGAACCACTCGTTGTCCTGGTCACTCGGGGCGAAGTCGTCGCCGTCCACGAGCCGCACGGCCGCCTCGGTCGTCGTGCCGTGGTAGCCGATCACGGTGCGGTGGTAGTCGGAGAAATCGATCGGGGGCGACGACATCGTACCACAACCTCGCGCCGGCGGTGCGAAACTACCCCCCCACGCCCGCCAGGGGGCCGTAGCCGACGACTGTCGGCGCGTCTAGCGGGTACTCGTCGAGGTAGCCCCGCACGCTTTCGAGACTCACCGCGTCGAAGCGGGCCAACTCGGTGTCCACGTCGGCGTACTCTCGGTTGTAGATCCACGCGCCGGCGATCGACCGCATCCGGCCCATCGGCCGCTCGTTGCCGCGCACGATCCGGCTGGCGATCTTGTTCTTCGCCTGCGTCAGCTCGTCGGCCGTGACGCCGCTCGCCTGCACGTCGGCCAGGATGCGCCGCACGATGTCGAGGTTTTCGAGCGCCTTCTCGGGGTCCGACGAGAACGACGCCACCGCCAGGCCGGTGCCCTGCGCCTGGTCGGTCATCGCGCCGGCGCTCTCGACCAGCCCCGGATCGACGAGGTCCCAGTACATGCGGCTGCCGGAGTCGTCGCCGATCGCCGTCGCCAGCACGGCCCCCGTGTAGCGCGTCAGGCTCTCGGCCGAGGGGCCGCGGCTCATCGCCAGGAAGTGCTGCTGGGTACAACCCGCCTTCACAACGTGGTGCAGCCCCGGCGTCCCGGCCTTGTCGGTCGTGTTGACGCGGGCGGTCGCCACGTCGGCCCAGTGGCCACACTTCGCCTCAACGAGCGTCACGAACTCGGCCCAGTCGAAGTTCCCCGACGCCGCGACGACGACGTTACCGGGGGCGTAGCGGCGCTCGAAGTAGGCGTGCATCTGGTCGCGGGTGAGTGCCGCGATGCTCTCGGTGGTGCCGAGGATCGAGTTGCCCAGCGGGTGCGCGCCGAAGTAGATCTGCTTGGCGTGGTCCCAGGCCATCGAGCCGGGGTTGTCCTCGTACATCTTAATCTCTTCGAGGATGACCTGCTTCTCGGTCGTGAAGTCCTCGTCGCGCAGGCTCGGCCTTAAGATGTCGGCCAAGATGTCAATGCCTTTCGGCAAATACTCCGGCAGCAGCGAGGCGTAGTAGACGGTGGTCTCTTCACTCGTGTAGGCGTTGTAGTTCGCGCCGATGCGGTCGAAGTCGAGGTTGACTTCGAGAGCGGTGCGGCGGGGCGTGCCCTTGAACATCATGTGCTCGAGGAAGTGCGACACGCCGGACTCGGGGCCGACCTCGTCGCGCGCCCCGGTGACGACGAAGAAGCCGCACGACGCGGAGCGCGCGGTGGGCAGCGTCTCGCCGATGAGTTGCAAGCCGTTGGGCAGGGTGTGCGTGTGGAAGGGCATGGGGTGCTCGCGGGAGGAAGGAAAGCATTTTTGCCGCAGAGACGCAGAGGCGCGGAGCAAACAAAATCATGAGAGTTGGGCTTCGTCCGTTGCACTCGTCGGACATGCGAAGAGTCGAGGTTTGAAAACAGGGATTCGGTTTTCTCCGCGACTCCGCGTCTCCGCGGCAAAAATTCCGACCGTGCGCCGCCCCTGTCACTCAGGAACCACCAGCGCCTTCGGCCCCAGCGTCACGACGGTCGGGTCCTTCACGGGGAAGCGGTCGAGGTACTGCATGATCGCCGCCTCATCGACGCCGTTGACCGCGGCCTGCGTCTCGTCGAGGGTGCGGACGCGGCCGAGGTAGAACCAGTCGCTCGCCATCGCGCTCGCCCGCGCCCCGGTCGATTCCTGCTGCATCACCAGCGCCGTTTTGAGGCTCGCCTTGAGCCGGTCGAGTTCCTCGACGGTGACGCCCTCGCGCAGCCGCTTCAACTCGGCGACGAGCACGTCGAGCGTCTCTTGGGCGCGGTCGGTGCGGGTGCCGGCGTAGCAGACGACCGCGGCGCGGTCCTTGACCGTGTCGTGGCTGGCGTACACCGAGTAGCACAGGCCGCGCTTCTCGCGGATCTCGGTGAACAGCCGCGAACTCATGCCGCCGGACAGTACCCCCACGGCCCCGCGCGCGGCGTAGTAGTCCGGGTCGGTGAACGGGGCGCTCGGGATGGCGAGCGCGATCTGGGTCTGCTGCGTGTCGCGCGTCAGGTGCACCGACTCGCGGGTGTGCGGCTCCAGGGTCAGCGGCGTCGCGGGCCGACCGGGCCAGTCGCCGAAGAGTTCGCCGACCTGCTCGCGCAGCGCGTCGAAATCGACGGCCCCGGCGACCGACAGGATCGCCCCGCTGGCGTGGACGTTGGCGGCGTAGTAGGCCCGCACGTCCTCGATGGTGAGCGCCTTGATCTGCTCGGCGACGCCGTAGCGGTTGCGGTTGAACGGCGACGGGTAGTAGCGCTTCTTCAACTCCAGCATCACGAGGTCTTGCGGCGAGTCGTCCAGCCCCAAGATGTCCTCGGCGAGTAGGTCCTGGACCGGCTCCAGTTCGTCCTCGGGCAGGTGCGGCCGGCGGAGGATGTCGGCGTAGAGCTTCAGCGCCGCGGGGACGTTGCGACCCAGGGTGCCCGCGGCCATGACGAGGTTGAACGGGCCGACGCTCTCGTTGCGGTCGGTGCCGAGGTTGTCGAGGGCGGTCGTGAGTTCCTGGCTGCCGTGGCCGCCCGCGCCGCGGGTGAGCAACTCCGCCAGCATCGACGCGACGCCGAGTTGCGTCGGCGACTCGCGCGTGAACCCGGCCGGCACCAGGAAGGCGAAGGTCGCGCTGCGGACGTGGTCCATGCGCTCCGCGAGGAGCGTCAGGCCGTTGGCGTAAGTGTGCGAGGCGGTCGTCGGTTCGGGCACGGGGGCGTCGTCCAGTGTTAGAGGCGAGCCGGAAGCGTCAGCGCCCGGAGTTTTGGGGAACCAGTGCCGGAAGCGTCAGCGCCCGGAGTTCCCGGAGTTCGTCGCGCAAATTCCGGGCGCAGACGCTTCCGGCTCGCCCGCGTCGGTTTCCGTTACGGGTACGGGTTTGTACAGCGTTTGCACACCGCGAAAGCCCGCGCGGCGGTACAGCTTCATCGCCGGGCCGTTGGCCGCGGTCACCTCCAACATCGCCCGCCGCATCCCGGCGGCGGCGAACCCGGCGAGCGCCCGCGTCAGCAACGCCTCGCCGAGGCCCAGCCCGCGGAATGCCGCGACAACGCCGAGGTTCTGGATCGCCCCGAACTTCGACGAGTCGGCCAGGCCCTGCACCGTGCCGACGACGGCGTCGTGCCGGGCAACCAGCCAGGTCGCGGCGGGGCAGAACGACGGCCGCGACGCGATTAGCCGCATCAGCGCCCGGCAGCCGTCGAGACTCGCCAACGTGGGGAATAGCACCGTGTCCGCCTCGCCGGCGAAGCAGCGGGCCTTCACCTGCGCGTGGGCTTCGAGCAAATCCGGCCGCCAGGCGAGCCAGAAGAACCCCGGCGGGAGTTTCGGCACCGCGCCGTCGAGGCCGCGCAGCGCCGCCTCCATGCGGTAGCGCTTGATGTAGGTGGGCGGCGTCATGGCAAGCGATGATAGCCGACCGGCGGCCGCGGGTCAAAACCGCAACGCCATCGCCCGCAGCCGCGTGACGGTCTCGCGCATCAGTTCGTCCTCGTCGCCCTCGGTCGCCGCGGTGTAGGTCACGCTGAAGCGCAGGTAGTTGCCCGCGTCGTCCCACGGCACGCAGCAAACGGACTGGTCGCGGATCAGGTACTGCGACGCCTCCTCGCCGTTGGCGAAGTGCAAGTCGCCCGCGCCCGTCGGCGACTTCACGTACAGGAAGTACGTCCCGCCCGGCATCGTCGCCGTAAACCCCACGGCGTTCAGCGCGGCGACGAGTTTGCGCAGCCGGCGCTGGTACTTCGCCCGGATCGCCGCCGGGATCGACGGGTCGGCCAAGGCGTGCGCGGCGGCGACTTGCACGGCCATGAACTGGCCCGAGTCCGAGTTGTCCTTCACGTCGGCGTAGGCCTGCACGATCGTCGGGTGCCCGGCGACGAAGCCCATGCGCCAGCCGATCATGTTGAAGCCCTTCGACATCGAGTGCACCTCGACGCCGACCTCCCTGGCCCCGTCGATTTCGAGGAAGCTCAGCGGCGGCGCGTCGTAGCTGAGCAGGATGTGCGCCGCGTCCACGACGACCACGACGCGGTTGGCGTGCGCGAAGTCGATCGCCTTGCGGTAGAACTCGCGCGTGGCGACCGCCCCCGTCGGGCTGTTGGGGTAGTTCAACACCAAGAGCTTCGCCCGCCGCTTGATGTCCGCGGGGACGCCGTCGAGGTCGGGGAAGAAGCCGTTCTCGGGCAGCAGCGGCAGCCGGTGGACTTCTCCGCCGTAGTACCGCGTGTGCGTGGCGGCGACCGGGTAGCCGGGCACGGTCATGAGCGTCACGTCGCCGGGGTCGATGAAGCAGGCCGGGAGCATCGCGTAGGCCGGCTTCGAGCCGATGCAGTGACAGACCTCCGTCACCGGGTCGAGCGTCACGCCGAACTGCCGGGCCATGAACGCGGCGGCGGCCTCCTTGTAGGCGGCGATGCCGTTGTCGGCGTAGCCGCGGTTCTCGACGCGATCGACTTCGAGCTTGAGCCGCGCCCGGACGCCCTCGGCCGCGAGGTCGTCGTTCTCGCCGATGCCGTAGTCGAGCAGCCGCCGCTCGGGGTGTTCGGCGAGGGCTTGCCGCTTGGCGCGCTTGATCTTCTCGAACTTGTAGATCGCGGTGCCCTTGCCGTAGTCGGCCCCGCCGATGCGTTGCGCGAACAGGTCTTGGAACCAGGGGTCACTCATCGTGGGGTCACCTGTGTCGGGGAGGGTCAGTAAGAGTTTTACCGCAGAGGGCGCAGAGGGCACATGAGAAAGGCAAAAACCGAGGAGGGCTAAAACCGGAGATGTGCCTTCCTTTGCCTCTTGGCGACTTTGCGGGAGGTTGTTTTGGGTTTCGCACGGTTCGGCGTCTTTCTCGCCTTTTGCCTTTCTCATGTGCCCTCATGTGCCCTCTGCGGTGAATATTCTTGGCGGATGCCTCAGCAGGCGTCCGTAGACTAACCGACCCCTTGGTGAGGACGCCGGCGATGCTTCAGGACGTGCGGGTGCGGCTCGCCGGGATGATGTTCCTGCTCTACTTCTCGCTCGGCGCGTGGGTCGTCACCCTCGCGGCCTACCTGCTGACGCCCGTCGCGGCCGGCGGGCTGGGCTTCTCGCCGGTGCAGGTGAGCTGGACCTACACCACCTTCGCCATCGCCGGCATGGTCGCGCCCGTCGCCATCGGCCCACTCGCCGACCGCTGGTTCCGCGCCGACCGCGTCGTCACCGTCGGCGCGTTCGCCTCGGCCCTCCTGCTGGCGCTCGCCGCCGGCTGGTGCGACGCCCGCCGCGCCGTCATCGCCGCGGCGACGGCAGGCGAGCAGCCCGACGTTGTGCGGGTGACGTTCCTCGTGCTCTTCGCAATCTTGCTCGTTTACAGCTTCTTCTTGCAACTCTCGCTGACGCTGTCGAACGTGATCGTCCACCGGCACCACCCCTCCGGCGGGGCCGGGTACTCGCACATGCGCATGTTCGGCACCATCGGCTGGGTCGTCGTCGGCAACCTGCTGGCGCTCACCCTCGACCCGCTCTCCGCGCAGCCGTTCTGGCTCGCCGCGGGCAGCGCCGCCGTGTTCGGGGTGTTCGCGCTGTCCCTGCCGGCGACGCCGCCACTCAGCCGCGAGACGAACCTGCTCCCCGCCTTGAGGCTCCTGAAGAACCGGCCGTTCGTGGTGTTCTTGGTCGCGGGGTTCCTGGCGAGCGTGACGAACCAGTTCTACGCCGTCTACATCCACCGCGTCCTGATCGACCTGGGCGTGCCGCGCCCGGAGAGCGTGATGACGCTCGGGCAGGTCGTCGAAGTCGGCTGCATGTTCGCCATCCCCTGGCTGCACCCCGTCCGCCGCCTCAAGCCGCTGATGTTGCTCGGCCTCGGCGGTTTCCTGCTGCGGGCGGTCGTGATGCGCTCCGGCGACGCGACGGCGATCGTGTTGGTCGCGGTGCCGATGCACGGCTGGAGCTTCGCGTTCTTCTACGTCGTGGCCCAGACCTACCTGAAGAGAGTGGCCACGCCGGACATCGCCGCCGGGACGCAGGCGCTGGTGTCGTTCGTCTCCGGCGGCTTCGGCGTCGGCGTCGGCAACCTCCTTGCGGGGCAGCTCATCGCTGCGAACCGCGTCGGCGACGCCACCGACTGGCCGGCCGTCTGGGCGACGCCGCTGGCGATCTGCGTCGCGGCCTTCCTGCTGTTCCTGCTGTTCTTCCACCCGCCCGCCGTGCCCGCCGACGAGCCGGACCCGACCCCCGACGCCGAGGCCGACGCCGAGACAGGTGTACCCGCGCGAGCCGCCTGACGCGGCGAGACGGGCGTGCGGCGATTCCAGCGTTCAAGTCTTGCGGGGCCGATCCGGTCAGAGTAAAGTGGGTGCGACTAACGCCACACGCCTTTGCCTGACCGGGGGGCTTCGCCATCGCCATCCGCATCCAGTGCCCGTCGCCCGAGTGCGGCGCGGTCTGCTCCGCCGCCGACGCCGCCAGCGGCCGCTCCGTGAAGTGCCCCAAGTGCGGCGTCCCCTACCTCGCCCGGCCGACCTTCGACGGCCAGCAAGGGGACACGGCGCGCACCGCCGCGTCGCCCGACGAGGACCCGTTCCCGACGCTGCCGGCGGAGTTCGGCCGCTACCGCGTGCTGCGGCTGCTCGGCCGCGGCGGCATGGGGGCGGTCTACCTGGCCGAGGACTCGCAACTCGGCCGGCTGGTCGCGCTGAAGATCCCGTTCTTCGACGCCAAGTCGTCGCCGCAGCGGCTCGAACGCTTCACCCGCGAGGCCCGCTCGGCGGCGGGGCTGCACCACCCGAACCTCTGCACGGTGTTCGACGCCGGCGAGGTCGGCGGCCGGCCGTTCCTGACAACGCGCTACGTCAAGGGCACCTCGCTGGAGGCCGAGATCGAGCGCGCCGACGGCGTGTCGCAGGCCCGCGCCGCCGAGGTCACCCGGCAAGTCGCGCTGGCGCTGGAGTTCGCCCACCGCGCGGGGATCGTTCACCGCGACCTGAAGCCGGCCAACGTCATGGTCGCGGCCGACGGCGAGCCGGTGGTCATGGACTTCGGCCTCGCGAAGCTGATCGCCGACGCCGACCCGAACGAGGCCAAGCTGACCCGCGACGGCGGCGTCATCGGCACGCCGAGTTACATGTCGCCGGAGCAGATCCGCGGCGACGCGGCGGCGATCGGCCCGGCGTCCGACATCTACTCGCTCGGCGTGATGCTCTTCGAGCTGCTGACCGCGGAGACGCCGTACCGCGGCTCGGCCGCCGTGGTCATGGGCCAGACCTTGGCCGCCCCGGTGCGCTCGGTCTGGGAGCTGCGGCCCGACGCCGACCCGCGGCTCGAGGCGGCGTGCCGAAAGGCGATGGCGAAGGACCCGGCCGCGCGCTTCGCGTCGATGGCCGCCTTCGCCGCGGCGCTCGACGCCTACCTGAAGGCCCCCGACGCGCCCGCGCCGCCGAACGAAATCACGGTCACCTTCGACCAGTTGGTCGGCACCCCGGCCCCGGCGCGGGCGAAGCCCAAGAGGCGTCGGCTGGCCGGGGTCGCCCTCGCGGTCGCGCTGGTGTTGGCGGCGGCCGGCGCGGCCGCGGCGGTCGTGTTGCGGCTGGAGACGAAGGGCGGGACGCTCCTCGTCGAGATCGACGACCCCGAGGTCGAGGCCCGCCTGAAGGGCGGCACCCTGACGCTGTGCGGCCCGGACGGCAAGGTCCGCTACACGCTCTCGGCCGGCGAGCGCGACAAGAAACTCCCCGCGGGTCCGTACACCCTCCGCGTCGAGGGGGCCGACGGCCTGACCCTCGACACGCCCGAGTTCACGCTGAAGCGCGGCGAGAAGGTCACCGTCAAGGTGTCGCTGGAGCGCAAAGAGCCGGCGAAGAAAGCCGACGCCGCGCGGGCGTCGCCGCCGGACGCCCTGCGGCGGGAGGACCTGACCCCCGAGGACCTCGCGGCGGCCGGCGGCGGCGACCCGAAGCAGGCCCCGGCGAGCCTCGTCGGCGTCCTCGGCGAGGTCCTGCCCCACCACGCGGCCGCGATCCTGGCACTCGCCTACAGCCCGGACGGCAAGTGGCTGGCGTCCGGCGGCGCGGACCAGACCGTCCACTTGCGGGACGCCTCCACCGGCGACACGAAGCGGGTCCTGGCGGGCCACACCGGCCCCGTCGTGGCGGTCGCGTTCAGCAAGGACAGCAAGAGCGTCGTCTCGGCCAGCCACGACGGCACCCTCAAGCTGTGGCCCGTCGAGACCGCGGGGGAGCCGAAGACCGTGCCGGCCGACATCGGCGCGATCCTGTCGATGGCCGCCAGCCCGGACGGGCGGTTCGTGGCGGCGGCCGGGAAGGGGCGCGCGATCAAGCTCTGGGCGTGGGGGCAGTGGGACCAGCCCTCGACGATCACGGCCCCCCAAGCCATGGTGCGCGCCTTGGCGATCAGTCCGGACGGCAACCTCCTGGCCGCGGCTTCGGGAGAAGGGAAGGAGTCTTGCGTCGGAATCTCCCTCACTTCGGACGGCAGTCTCAAGAAGACCTGGCTAGTCCCACCGGGGGCCACGCCTTACGTGGTCGGCCTCGGCTTCCATCGCGACGGCAAGTGGCTGGCCGGGGTCGCCGACGGAGTGAGGCTGTGGGACATCGAGGCCGGGAAAGAAGTGGCGTACGCCGGCGGCAGCGGCTCGTTCAACTGCCTCGCGATGCACCCCGACGGCAAGACCGTGTACGGCTGCGAGATGGGCGGGGTCGGCGGTTGGCTCTACGACGTCTCGACGCTGAAACGCGCCGTGGACTTGGGAAGGGTCGAGGTGAAGCACTTCCGCGAGCCCCAAGGGATCCAGTGTGCGGTGTTCAGCCCGCTCGGCAACTTCCTGGCGTTCGGCAGTGGCAACGGCAGCCTCCACGTCTGGGACTTCGCCAGGAACGAGAAGCAGTTGCCGCAGCGGCGGCACTCCCACTACGCCTCGCTCGTTTCGGTAGGACCCGACGGGCGATCCGTGTTGACCGGGGGCGACGACAACTCCGTCCGGCAGTGGGACATCACCCGCCCGCGCGACGGCAAGCTCATGGTGAAGACGGACTTCACCTTGAGCCACGTCTCCTCCAGCCCGGACGGGACGAGGTACGTCACTTCCGCGAGATTTTGGGACCACCTTTCCGACACCGGGGTCGTCTGGGACGCCGCCAGTAACCGGAGGCTCTTTGATGTCGAGCCGCCCGCCTCGACCTACCAGGTCGTCTTCAGCCCGGACGGCAAGTCGCTGGCGACCTGCGCGCAGGAAGGCAGCGACTGCGTCGTCTTGTGGGACGCCAAAACCGGGAAGCAGGTCCACCGGTTCCCCAAGTTCGGGCGGTGCGAAGACCGCCCGGCCTTCAGCAGAGACGGTCGCCTCGTCGCGGCGGCCAGCATCGACACCAAGCTCGCGAAGGTGTGGGACGTGAGGAGTGGCGCGGAGGTGGCGTCTTGGGGCGACGAGAAGCCGATGTGCGCCGTCGCGCTCACCCCCGACGGCACCTCCGTGGCGGCGGGCCACCCCGACGGCTCCATCAGCCTTTGGGCCGTCGCCGAGAAGGGCAAAAAGGTCCGCGTCTGGGAGGGGCATTCCGGGGCGATCCGACGCCTGATGTTCACGCCGGACGGCAGGACCTTGGTCTCCGCGGGGTCCGACGGCACCCTGCGGCTTTGGGACCCCGAGACGCCGCGGGCGCGGGAAGTCATTCCGGTCGGGCCGGCGAAGGGGCTGCTGACGTTCGACCTCGACCCGTCGGGGAAGTACCTCTTCGTCGCCGGGCAGTCCCCGCTGATTTTCATCCTGCGACTCCCGGACGCCGAGAAATCGGTGGTCGCGCTTCGCGAGCCCGTCCCCGCGGCGGCCGACCCGGACCGCAGGGCCGCCGTGTACGTCCTGTCCCTCGGGGGCGTCGTGCGGGTCAACGACGAGGCGCGGGAAATCAGCGCGGTCGCGGGCCTGCCGAAGGAGGCGTTCCGGCTGACCTTCGCGTTCGCCGACAGTTCGGCGGCGGACGACAAAGGCTTCGAGGCGTTTCGGAGTTGCAAGAATCTCGCGTTCCTCCAGTTCCGCTGCCAGAATGTCGGCGACATCGGCTTCTCCAATTTTGCCAGTTGTACGGGCCTGACCAACGTCGAGTTGTACCACACGCAAATCACCAGTGACGGCCTCGCGTCGTTCGCGAAAGCCGAGGGGTTGAAGATTCTGATCCTCAACGACTGCAAGCGGATCGGCGACGCGGGGATGGCCCACTTCAAGGGCATGAAGGAATTGATGAAACTCGAATTCTCAGGGACGCAGGTGACGGACGCCGGGCTGGCGTGCTTCAAAGACTGCCAGCGCATGAAGGAGTTGCGCCTGGAGGACACGCCAATGGGCGACGCCGGCCTGACGCACTTCAGGGGGTGCGTGGCGCTGGAGCGCCTGCACCTCGACGGGACGAAGGTCACCGACGCGGCGTTGGCGACCCTGAAGGGCTTCCCCAAGCTGGCGGACTTGCGCGTGAGCCGGACGCCCATGACCGCGAAGGGGGTCGCCGCGCTCCGGGCCGCGCTGCCGGGCTGTAAAATCTCCGGCGACGGCCTGGCCGCCCCGGCCGCGCCGGCCCCGAAGGCCGCGGCCGACCCGTTCCCGAAGGACTCGGTGTGGGTCCGGGACGCGCCGGCCCTGAGTCTCACGGTCACGGAGCGAGTCGGCGAGACGTTCCGGGCGCGGTTCGTGCTCGGGGGCGCGATCGAGCGGGACGTCTCGGGCGTCGTCAAGGACGGCAAGGTCAAGTGGCTGGCCAGGGACGTGAAGCTGGTCAAGGGCGGGCCGGGCGGGGACAACGAGGGGACCCTGGCGCGCGACCCGACCGGCGACGTGCTGAACTTCACGTACCAGCAGGGCACCCAGTCGGGCGTGTTCACGCTGCGCCGCGTGCCGCCCAAGTGAGCGGCCGCGCCCATCGGTCGCTGACGCTTCCGGCTCGCCGGGACCCCCCAGTCGCTCACGCCCTCGGCGCGCCACACACGACTAGCCCGTGGGGGTGGTAGTCGCCGGTCACCGCGAAGTTATTGAAGCGGATCGAGTAGTTGCGCTCGAACCAGTCGCGGATGGGCGGCACCGCCGCCTCGTCGTAGCCGGGTTCGACGCACAGCGTCGGGCCGTAGGGGGCCAGGCGGATCTCGCCGCGCTCGACCACCAGCGTGCCGGCCTTGAAGACGTAGCGCGGCAACTCGAACATCGCGCGGCGGTCGGCCTCCGGCGTGTAGACGGTGATGTCGGCGTCCGCCCCGATGCCGAGGTGCCCCTTGTGGGCCAGCCCCAGCATCCGCGCCGGCCCGGCGCGGGTGATGATGGCGATTTCCGACAGCGTGTACTCGCGGGTCAAGTCCGGCAGCGTGCAGCGCTCGGCGAGCTTCGCCGGCAGGCGCTTGAGCACTTCGCGGCGGTAGTCGCGGCTCATCAGCAGCGCGATGATTTCGGGGTACGCCACGAACGAGCCGCCGTTGGGGTGGTCGGTGCTCATCGCCACGCGCCACGGGTCGCGCACCATTAAGTACCACTCCAGGCCGATGGCCCACTGCAAGGCGTTGACGAACGACTTCTCGCGGTAGGTGATCGGCACGATGCCGCAGCCGCCCTCGCACTCGGTCTCGCCGTTGAACCACTTGCGGCCGGTGACCTTGTGCAAGAAGTACCCCAACGGGCCGTCGCCGGTCATCGAGGTCGTCTCGCCGAACATCACCTGGCCGACATCGACAGTGAGATTCGGGTGGTCGTTGACGTACCCCGCGAGCGTCGGCACCTCGGAGCGCATCGCGCCCTGGTCGTCGGGGCTGCCGCCGTAGCTGTGGAACTGGACGTGCGTGAAGTGCGCCCGCGCGCCTTCGACGGCCCGCATCGTTTCGAGCGTCGTCGCCCAGTTGCCGGGCATCCCGAGTTGGTTGCAGTGGATGTGCATCCCGTGCGGCAGTCGCATCTCGTCGGCGCAGCGGGCGACCTCGCGGACGATCTGCCGGGGCGTGACGTTGAAGCGCGGCACCACGTCGTCGAAGCCGGTCATGCCGGACTTGGCGACGTTGGCCCCCTGCTTCCAGACCTCGACGCCGCCGGGGTTGACGACCTTCAGTGCGTAGCCGCGGGTGGCGTGCAGCAGGTGCCCGAGGAAATTCCGCAGTTGCTCGCGCTCCCCGGCGGCGACGCGGTCCATCACGTAGTGGTTGTTGCCGACGAGGACGTAGAAGCCCTTGTCGATGACCGGGGTGTCGTGGAACTCCTCGTGCGTGTGCCGCGCACCGAGTGGCGGGATGGCGGCGTCGAACACCGTCGTGTAGCCGAGGCCGGCGTACAGGTAGCCGGTGGCGAACGTCGTCGGGGTGCTGCCCAGCGTGCCGGAGCGGGTCAGTGCGGTGCGTCTGAGCGGGGCGGGGTCGCGGCGGTCCTCGGGGCGCAGCTTGCGGGCGACGTTGACCTTCGGGCCGGCGATGTGGGCGTGCATGTCGATGCCGCCGGGCATCACGACCATCCCTGTGAGGTCGAAGCGGCGGGCGGTCGCGGACGGGTCGGTCGGCGGGTCCGCGATCTTGCCGCCGGAGACCCAGAGGTCGCGGACCTGGCCGTCGATTCCGTTGGCGGGGTCGTAGACGGTGCCGCCGGCGAGGTGCAGGAGAGTCATGGGGGGCCAGTTTAGAGCGGCGGCCGACTTCGGCGAGCCGGGCGGCGACTCGTGGCGAGCCGTCGGCGTGAGCCGGGGGTTTCCGGACCCGCGTGCGTCGAGAAACCCCAGGCTCACGCCGACGGCTCGCCGAAACATGCGCGGCTCGGTGTTAACGAAAAAACCCCGGCCGGAGCCGAGGTCTTTCGCGGGTCGAGGGGCCGTGAGGCCCGCAAGTCCCAGGGGGTTAGTTAGCCGCAGGTGCTGCAGGCCGGGGCGGCCGGGGCGGAGCAGCCGCAGTCGGCGGCCGGGGCACAGCCCTTGTTCTTGCCGCAGAGGCCGCCGAGCTTGCCCTTCATGCCGGCGAACAGACCCTTGACCTTCGAGCAGAGGCTCGGGCGGGCGCAGGGGTCGCAAGCCATGGCCGGGGCACCGCAGGCGTCGCCGCAAGCCGCGGCCGGGGCACCGCAGGCGGGGCCAGCGTTGCAGCCGCCGCCGTTACCGCAGCCGGCGGCGGCCGGGGCGGCGACGAACACTTGCTTCTCGACGCACTTGGCGACGCACTTCGTCACCATCTCCGTCACGCAGGTCGGCACGCTGACGCACACCGTGCGGGTGGCCGGGTAGGCGACGCACTTCGCCACGCACACGTTGACCGTCGTCGTGACCGGCTCGCAGACGATGCGGGTCTTGCAGACCGGCACGGTCGTGGTGCACGGCTCGCAGACGATGCGGGTCGTCGTGCAGGGCACTTGCACGCACTTGGTCACGCACTCGTAGGTGCAGATCGTCTTGGTGACCGGGGTGCAGACGGCGACCTTGACGCACTTCGTGACCGGCTCGCACACCGTCTCGCACGTCGTGACCGGCTTGCAGACCGTCTTGGTGCGGGGGCAGGGGCAGTAGCAGGGGTGGCCGAACGCCTTGAAGCGGTCGAGGATCGACGGCCCGAGGACCACCTCCTCGGAGACGTTGCTCGTGTGCTTCACGACTTTCGACGCCATCTCGGTGACTTGCTGCGTGACGTAGCTCGTCTCGTTCACGGTGACGGTCTTCGTGACCGGCACGCGCTCGGTGACGGTCTTGGTGACCATCGTGGTCTCCGTGACCGGCCGGCGGACCATCGTGGTCTTGGTCTCCATGACCGTCTCGGTCACGGGGCGGCTGACCATCTTGGTCACCGTGCGGGCCTCGGTGACGTTCTCGGTCTTGTAGGCCGTGTAGGCCTCGGTCTTGTACTCGGTCTTCATGACCGTGCGGGTGACCGGGACGGTCTCGTTGACGTAGACGGTCTCCTTGACCGTCACGTAGCTGCCGGCCGGGGCGGCCCCGCAACCGGGGGCGGCGGCCGGGGCGCACGGCACGTCGCAGCCGGCGGCCGGGGCGGCCATAGCGGGGGCGGCCATCGCCGGGGCGGCGACCATCGGGGCCTTCTCGTCGGCGGCGCTCACGCTGCTGACGAAGCCCGCCATCACGGCGGTCAGCGTACACACTTTCAGTTGGCGCATGGACATCGATATCTCCAGAAAGACCGGGGTTCCACACTCTCACCGCCGCCGCGACGACAATCCTGGTCGCCGCAAGTCTGAGCGTTCGGTGCGTTGTGCTTACCCTTAAGATGCGCCATGCACGGGAGGTAGGTAGGCAAAGTGTTTCAGGCAGGGTGCGAAATCTCGCGCCTTTGCACCCGTTGACGACGGTTACGCCGGTGCGCTCAAAGGTGCCAGTCAGACAAGCGCGGCGACCGTCAGAACCGCGCGCCGCGGCAAGTTGGGCAAGAGCTGCGGGCGGACTTGACGGAACGAACCAAAACGTTGGCCGCGGAGACGCAGAGTCGCGGAGAAGTCCAAAACTTGAATTTGGTCTTCTCCGCGACTCTGCGTCTCCGCGGCCAATCCGTTTTCAGATGTTCGCCTACCGCACGACACCGGGCACGTCCAAGACAACGGCGGTGGCCAGACTGTCGCCGAAGGTCTTGAAGTCGCGGAAGGTCCAGACGACCTTCTTGTCGCGCGTCACCTCGATCAACTGCGGGTTCTTCGGCCCCGCGTGGCAGTTGCCGATGACGAGGTTGCCGTTCGGCAGCAGTTGCAGGGTCGTGACCCAGGCCAGGGTAATACCGGGGAGTTCGGTCTGCTCGACCGACCACGCGACCTTGCCCTCGGGCGTCACTTCGATGACGCGGTTGGCGTTGCCGCCGGCGATCAGCGTGTTGCCGCCCGGCAGGCGAATCGCCCCGTAAACCTCGGTGCCGTGGCCCTCGACGCCGTGGCCGCCGGTGCGCGGGCGGTTGTTGAGGTCGAGCTTGTACTGCCAGACCGTCTTGCCGGCGGGGTCGTACTCGCGCACGGTCCCGATCGACTCATGACAGACGAGGTAGTTGCCCGACGCGAGCTTGCGGACCATGCGGGTGTCGCGGTGGGCGTCCGGCTTGAGCAGGTCGAGCTTCATCTCGAAGACGATCTTGCCGTCGGCGTCTACCTCGATGACGCGGCAGTTGCCTGACTCGGCAATCATGGTGCGGCCGTCCGGCAGGCGTTGGAATGCGTGGACCTCGATGCGGTTGACCCCCGGCTTCGGTTTGGCCTCGTACTTCCAGGCGATTTTCTTGTCGGGTGTGACTTCCACAATGGTAGTGGCCGAGGTGTGCGTGAGGACGTTGCCGTTGGGCAGCAGTTGGAGGTCGTGAACGTCGTGGCGGTTCTTGAACTCCCACTCGACCTTGCCGGCGGCGTCGATGATGGCAAGGTTGCCGGTGGAGTTGTCGGCGGCGAGTACGCGGTGCGTGACCGGCTCCGCGGCGGCGACCGGCGTGGCGAACAGGGCGATCAACAGGGCGAAGCGCATGGGGGGAGACCTTGGGGGAGGTGGTGAGGGGCATTGGTATCGTAGCCGCCAGGTGCGTGGCTAACAGGTGGGCCGAATAGCGTACCCCTACACTTGACATCCCGTCCGCGAAAGCCGATAATCCAATGTGTACTGACGGGCAGGTGCTGGTAACCAAGCCAGCTTGTAACTTGCAATCGACCTGACATCTCCCGAAAAAGGTACGCTGGCAATTCCGGGCCTTGTGCACAACGCCGATGATGAGCCGCGGGACCAGCGCGGCTCATTTTCGTTTCTCCACCGTGCTTGGCAGGCACCACGTCGCCGAAAGCTGACGCGACTTGACGCGGTCGAGCCAAGTATCGTCTCCGCCAAGGCTGGCGTAGACCGCTCCGCTTAGCATGTCCGCCAACTGTAGTAAGACTTCCGATTGGCCGTCAGCGAACTTCACTTTGCCCACGAGTGTTATCGCGGGGACTTCGGCACTCCCGAGTGGGCGGAATGCCTCGGACAAGGTGGCTAAGTAGCCGCGATCCTTGTTATCATCGACAATTACAGTTTCCTTGCGATACCCGTCCCCGTCGGCCAACCAGCGAGCCTTGTATTGTGAGCGGAGCAGGGTGGCGATTGCGGTCGAAGCGTACTCGTAGCAGGTCGCGTTCGACTGGGCATCGTGGCTGATGACTCGCTTGTCCACTGCCGCCGCCGCGAAATGCCACGGGAACTGCATGACTGCGTTGAAGAAGGCGTCGCGCCGTTTCGGGAGCGAGCCGGTTTCGGAGAACTTGAACTCGCGATCTGTCGGCATCTTCAACGCGAACTTGAGTTGCCCCACAGCGACTCGCATCTTTTCGGCGTCTTTCGCAGAGCGCACGGTCACGGCGCAAAGTTGGAAGTAGTCCGACCGACCCGGTTTGAACCCTGGGTCCCCCGACTCGTCGATGTACGTAGGCACAGTGAAATCTCGGCTACGAAGTCGGCTGGTTCGCCGGACAGAACGCCATTATGGTGGTTCCACCAGGCACTGGCGGGGTCCGGGGAACCGGCCCTTCCGAAGCGAGAAACAAACACCTTGCGCACCTTCCTGAACGGCGACTTCGTCCCGCCCGAGTCGCTCCACGTCAGCCACGCCGACGCGGGGTTCACCCACGGGGCGACCGTCACCGACTTCTGCCGCACCTACGGCGGCACGCTGTTCCGCCACGCCGACCACTTGACGCGCTTTCGGCACGACTGCGCCGCGATCGGGGTCGCGCTGCCGTTCACTGACGGCGAGTTGTCAGCGGCGGCGCGGCACCTCGTGGCGACCAACCGCACGCCCGGCGAGGAGGTCGCCGTGATCGCGTTCGCCACGCCGGGGGTGCCGGGGGCCGGCCGGCCGACGGTCGGGATGCACACGGTCGCGCTCACGCCGCAGCGTTACGCCCACTTGAGCGGCGGCGCGGTCCTCCGCACGGCGGGTGAGTTGCCGGCCGGGATCGTGCCGGCGGGCGTCAAGCACCGCAGTCGGCTGAGTTGGTATCTGGCGGAGCAGGCCGTGAACCCCGGCGAAGTGGCGGTGTTACTCGACGAGCACGGCACCCCGGACACGGCCATCGGCAGTGTCCTGGCAGTCACGGCGGGCGGCGTCGTGCGGCCACCGGCGGGGCGCGTGCTCGAAGGCATCACTCTTGGCGTCGTCTCGGAGCTGTGCGAAGCGTTAGGGCTAACGTTCGCGGAGGAGGCGATCGACTTCCGGGCGTTACCGGCCGGCGTGACGGAACTGTTCCTCGCCGGCAGCGGGTTCGGCCTCGCGGCGGTGGCGAGCTACGACGGCCGGGCATTCCCCACGCCGGGGCCGGTCACGGCGCGACTACTGGCGGCGTTCGACGAGTTGGTTACCCGATCACCTTGAGCTTGCGGCGGCCGAGGCCCTCGGCCTCTTGCGTCGGCAGCTTGTGCTGGTTGGTCGCCTCCCAGAAGGCGACCTCCTCCATCAACGCATCGACGATGTCGGCCTCGTCCACGCGGCGCACGATCTCGCCGTTGCGGAAGATCATGCCCTTGCCGTTGCCCGCGGCGATGCCGATGTCCGCCTCGCGCGCCTCGCCGGGGCCGTTCACCACACACCCCAAGACGCTGATCTTGACCGGCAGCCGGCGGCCTTCGAGGCGGGCTTCGAGTTCCGCGATGATCTTCTCGAGGTCGATCGCCAGCCGGCCGCAGGTCGGGCAGGCGATGATCTCCGGCCGGCGGACGCGGCGCTGCGTCGCCTGCAAGATGTCGAACGCCGCGAGGATCTCCGGCACCGGGTCGCCCAACAGCGAGATGCGGATGGTGTCGCCGATGCCGTCGAGTAACAGCGGGGCCAACCCCGCGGCCGACTTCGTCACCGCGTACGGCGGCTTGCCGGCCTCGGTGATGCCGATGTGCGTCGGGTAGTCGGCCAACTGCGCGAACAGCCGGTAGCACTCGCCGGCGACGGTCGTGTCCGACGACTTCACTGACACGATGATGTCGTGATACCCCTCACTCTCGCAAATCTCGATGGAGCGCAACGCACTCTCGACGATCGCCGGGGGGCAGGGGAAGCCGTACTTCTCGACGAGTTCCTTTTCGAGTGACCCCGCGTTGACGCCGATCCGCATCGGGAGGCCCTTGTCCTTGGCCTTGCGGATGACCTGCCGGAAGCGGTCTTCGCTACCGATGTTGCCGGGGTTGATGCGGATCTTGTCGATCGGGTGGTCGAGCGCCGCCAGCGCCATCTTGTAGTCGAAGTGGATGTCGCAGATCAGCGGGATGCCGATCTGCCTGCGGATCTCGCCGAGCGCCCCGGCGTCCTCGGGCTTGGGCACGGTCACGCGCACCAACTCGCAGCCGGCCTCTTCGAGCAGGTGGATTTGCTTGACGGTCCCGGCCACGTCGAAGGTGTCGGTGGTCGTCATCGACTGGACGCGGATGGGGTTGTCGCCGCCGATGGCGACCCCGCCGACGACGACGACCCGCGTCTTGTGCCGCGGCTTGCCGGGGACTTTGGGCGCGGCCTCGAGCACGGAGTAGTCGAACCGGGGCATGGCGGCCGCCTGACGGGGTGGGGACGAGTCTGAGTGTAGTTTACGCCCCACAAGGTCACCGGCGAGCCGCGACGAAAACAAGACCATTTACCGCAGAGGGCACATGAGGGCGCGGAGAAAGGCCAAAGGCGAGAAAGGCACCAAGCCGTGCTCAAACCAAAATCGACCTCCCGCAAAGTCGCCAAGGCGCGGAGGGGAACCGGACTCCGGTTTTAGCTCTCCTCGGTTTTGGCTTTTCTCCTGTGCCCTCATGTGCCCTCTGCGGTAGATCGTTTTGGCACCTGCCCCGGCGCGAACCCGGTGACCGCCGCCGTGTCCGTTGCCGCATGACACCACTCGAATCAATCACCCGCGACCACTTGACCCTGCTCAAACGCGCGGCCGAGGCCGTCGGGCTAACCGACCCCATCGCCATCGACTTGTCGGAGTACGCGCTGCCGCTGCTCACCAACTCGGTGCGCGGGGCGGCCTACCCCGTCGGCGGTGTCCTGATGCGCGACTGGACCGGCACCGCCCGCAAGACTTGGCCGGGGGTCGCCTTCGGCGTGCGGGCCTTCCGCGCCAACAACGGCGTCAAATTCGCCCACGTCGAGGCCCTCGCCCACGACAACCTGCCCTACGCCGGCTACCGCTTCTACGCCGTGTCGCGGGCCGACTACTTCAAGCTCTTCCGCTGGGCCGTGAAGTGCCACAAGGTCCGGCACCCCGCCGGCGAGCCGCCGGTGCTGCACGACGACACCTTGGCGGCGATCCGCCGGAACACCGTCGATTACCTGCAGGCGAAGAACCTCAACCTCATCAAGGCTTACGGCGGCCGTCCCAAGCGCGGCCTGCTGCTGACCGGCCCGCCCGGCAACGGCAAGACCTCGGCGTGCCGCTGGATCCGCGAGCAGTGCGCCGCGTTGAACCTCGCCGCGAAGGCCGTGACCCCCGACGACTACCGCTCCGCCCGCACCGCCCGCGACCCCGCCCTGGAGATCAAGGAGTTGTTCACGCTGCCGAAGCCGGGCGTAGTCTTCTTCGACGACCTCGACTTGGCCTTACGCGACCGCGGCCGCTCCGACTCGCCGGAGGACCAGTCGGTGTTCCTCGGGGCGCTCGACGGCATGGAGGTCCGCACGGGGATCGCCTACGTCTTCACGACCAACCTGCCGGTCGAGATGATCGACACCGCCTTCCGCCGGCCGGGCCGCATCGACGCGCTGCTGCACCTGCCGAAGCCCGACCTCGTGCTGCGTCGTCGGCTCGTCGGCCGCTGGCACGCCGACATCCGGGCGGCGCTGGACCTCGACAAGGTGGCCCGCGAGACCGACGGGATGAGCTTCGCCGAGGTCGAGGAGTTGCGCAACCTGTTGGTGCTTCGCCACACCGAGTCCGAGGCGTGGGAGTGGGAGTGGGCGCGCGAGCAGTTCCGCCTGCAGCGCGACGACCTCACCGCCGACCCCCGGCCGCGCGTCGGCTTCGTGGTCCCC
Organism: Fimbriiglobus sp.; assembly: GCA_043744775.1. Classification (GTDB taxonomy): domain Bacteria; phylum Planctomycetota; class Planctomycetia; order Gemmatales; family Gemmataceae; genus Fimbriiglobus. The sequence continues at coordinate 45,900 of JAYTUC010000316.1, forward strand.
GCCCGCAACGGCTGCCATGCCTGAGCGCGTGAACCTGAGCCGCTTGCGTGCTCATCTTTTCGCAAGACTCTTTAGAAAAGAGTGTGGCACGAGCGGGAGCTGGCGTGGTATAATCAGCAACCTGCCGGTCCCTCTTCCCCTGCCGGGGCTTTGCCGATGCGTTGGCTGCTGTTGACACTCGTCGGCGTCTTGCCCGTGGCTCGCCTGACGGCGGCCGACCCCGCCTTCAAGCCGGAGCACGTCGCCTTCTACGAGAAGGAAGTGTTGCCGCTCTTAAAAGCCAACTGCTTGAAGTGCCACGGCGACGACCCCAAGAAGCTCAAGGCCGGCTTCGCGCTGACGAGCCGCGCCGCGATCCTCAAAGGCGGGGACACCGGCCCGGCCGTCGAACTCGGGAAGGTCGAGGAGTCACTGATCGTCAAGGCGGTGCGCTACAAGAACGAGGAGTCCGGCTACAACATGCCGCCGGCTGGGAAGCTGTCCGACGCCCAAATCGACGTGATCGTTAAGTGGGTGTCCCTTGGGTTGCCGTTCCCTGGCGAGGGGGGCGTGGAGGCCGTCGTCAAGCCGGAGAAGCCGAAGGGGGCCGACAAAAACTACTGGGCCTTCAAGGCCCCCGTCAAGCCCGCGACGCCGGCCGTCAAGAACGCCGCGTGGGTTAAAACACCCATCGACGCCTTCGTCCTCAGCAAGCTCGAAGCGAAGGGGCTTTCCCCCGTCGCCCCGGCCGACGCCCGCGCGCTGGTCCGCCGCATGACTTACGACATAACAGGACTGCCGCCGACGCCCGCCGAGGTGGCCGAGTTCGAGGCGGCCGCCGGCCGCGACCGCGAGTCGGCCGTCGCGCAGTTGATCGACAAGTTGCTGGCGTCCCCGGCCTACGGCGAGAAGTGGGGCCGCAACTGGCTTGACGTGGTTCGCTTCGCCGAGACCAACGGCTACGAGCGCGACGGCCCCAAGCCGTTCGCCTACCGCTACCGCGATTACGTCATCCGCAGCCTCAACGCCGACAAACCGTACGACCGCTTCCTCAAGGAGCAGCTCGCCGGCGACGAGATGCCACGCGTCGGCGACGACGCCGACCCGGTGATTGCGACCGGCTTCTACCGCCTGGGTGTGTGGGACGACGAGCCGGCCGACAAGCCGCTCGCGCTGTACGACGGCCTCGACGACCTCGTCACGACCGTCGGCCAGGGGATGCTCGGCATGTCCCTGAACTGCGCCCGCTGCCACGACCACAAGGGCGACTTCTTCCCGCAGGAGGACTACTACAAGCTCGTCGCCTTCTTCCGCGACATCGGGCCGATCGACGGCAACCGCGACCCCAACTCGTCCACCAACGTCAGTGACGTGAGCCCGCGCGACCGCCGTAAGGTCTACGAGGTCGAGTTGAAGGCCCGCAGCGTCAAGATGGACGCCCTCAAGGAGCGGATGCGGCCAATCGAAGACGAGGCGATCCTGAAGCTCCCGCCGAAGGACCAACTCGCCGTGCAGGACGGCCACCGCGACGAGATCGTCCGCAAGGTGCCCGGCGTGTTGACTGGCGACGACAAGGCGGCGTACCTGAAGTTGCGCGGCGAACTCGAAGCCTTGAAGAAGCTGCCGGAGGCGGACCGCGTCCTGGCGCTGAGCGTGAACCACTCGAACGCCCGCCCGCCCGAGACGAACCTTCTCATTCGCGGCAACCCCGGCTCGAAGGGCAAGGTCGTCACTCCCGGCTTCCCCGAGGTCTTCGGCACGCCCGACCCGGTCACCAAGGCTGCCGACGGCAAGGCCGGTCGCCGAACCGCGCTGGCCGAATGGGTCGCGTCGCCGTCGAACCCGATGACGGCGCGCGTGATGATGAACCGGATCTGGCACAACCACTTCGGCAAGGGGATCGTGCCGACGCCGAACGACTTCGGCAAGTTCGGCGAGAAGCCGACCAACCCGGAATTGCTCGACTACCTCGCCACCGAGTTCGTCGCCCGCGGCTGGAGCCTCAAGGCGATGCACCGGCTCATCCTGAGTTCGAGCGTCTACCAACTCTCGGCCACGGCCGGCCCCGAGAACCTCAAGTTGGACCCGGCGAACACTCACCGCTGGCGCTTCGACATGCGTCGCCTGAGTTCGGAGGAGGTCCGTGACTCGATCCTGACCGTGTCGGGCAAGCTCGACCGCACGATGTACGGCCCGAGCGTATTCCCGAAGATCCCGGCGGACGTGTTGGCCGGCCAGTCGGTCCCCGGCCAGGGCTGGCACTACGACGCGGCCAACCCCGAGTCGTCGTACCGCCGCAGCATCTACGTGCATGTGAAGCGCAACTTGCAAGTGCCGATCTTGGCGATCCACGACCAGGCCGACCCCGACACGACCTGCCCGGTGCGCTACACGACGACGGTGCCGACGCAAGCGTTGGGCCTCCTCAACGGCGAGTTCGCCAACGAGCAGGCGGCGACGTTCGCCAAGCACATGGCCAGCGAAGCCCCCGGCGACCTGGCGAAGCAAGTGACTGCCGCACTGAGGCTCACCGCCGGCCGGCCGCCGACCGCGACGGAGGTGGCGCGGGACGTGGACTTCGTGCGGACGCTCCAGAAGAAGCACGCCCTTGACGACGCGACGGCGTTGACCCGCTACGCCCTGCTCCTGCTCAACACCAACGAGTTCGTCTACGTCGATTGACGGCGGGCGGGGGTAAGATGGGCGTGAAGTCCCCACCGGAGGAGTCCGCGATGAACGTCCCGATTTGGCTCGAACACCGCGACGGCCGATACGTTGCGACTTCGGTCGTCGATCCCCAGGTTCGCGTCGTGGCGGACACGCGCGAGGCGGCACTGGTCGATATCCGACGATACATCGTGGAGGGGCCGGGTATCCGCGAACTGGTGTTCGTCACAGTCCCCGACACGCCCGTCGATGACATGTTCGGGTCAATGGCCGGTGACCCTGACCTGCAGAACATTTGCGACGAAGCGTACCGCCTCCGGGACCAGCAGTTCCGTGAGGAGTTCCCCGATGATGGCGTTTGATACCGACGTATTGTCGCTCATACTCTTGGGCCAGGCGAATTACCTCCGAAAGTTTGAGGCGGTTACAGTCAAACAGCGATTCGCAACGATTGTCAACTGCGAAGAGGTCTTGCGAGGACGGCTTCATGCCATCCGTTCAGCCGAAGCGACCAAGAAAGCCGACCTGCTGATGCTGAAGTATGAACTGCTTCATAGTTCACTGGACCAGCTCGGGAAACTGCAAGTGTTGTCTTGTAACCAACGGGCACATGACCTGTTCTCACAATGGCGTGCGGCGAAAGTCCGCATCGGGACGCAAGACCTTCGCATTGCCGCGATTTGCGTGGCCCACGACGCAACCTTGGTGAGCCGCAACCGGCGCGACTTCGACAAAGTCCCCGAACTCAAACTGTCCGTGTGGAACTAGGAGCCTCTCGATGAACTCTTTGATGACAGCGTAGGATCGGGCGGGAAAGAAACACATGGGAGGGATGTCGTGGAACAGTTCGTCGCCATCGAGCAAGTGAACGGCCACTACGTGGCCGCGTCGCTGGCCTTCCCCGACTTGCGGGCGGAGGCCGAGACGGAGGCGCTGGCCGTCGCCGGGGTGAAGGGCATGGTCGCGGAGAAGCTACGCACCCGCAAGATCGTCCGCATCGATATCGTCGCGCCGGTCCGCGACCCGATGCGCTGGGCCGGCTCGTTCACCGGACTCGACGGAGAGGTTCTCCAAGAGATTTGCGACGAGGCGTACCGGCAGCGTGACGCCGAGGGTGACCCGCAATCCGAAACGGTGGCGTCACTCGACCCTTCGGCAACGGGACTGTCCGCGTTGTTCGGCAAATACCGCGACGACGAGACGTTGACGGAAATCCGTGAAGAAGCCTACCGGCAGCGTGATGCCGCTGAGATTCCGGGTACTTCCCATGATAGCGTTTGACACCGATGTCGTGACCCTAATTCTCCAGGGCAAGCCTGAGTACCAACAGCTACTCAATGCCATCCCGACGACCGGACATGCGATACCAGTGGTCGTTTGGGAGGAGGTCATTCGTGGGCGATTCAATACTGTGCGGCAATCCGAAGCAAAAAATGCGAGGCAGACACTAGTTCAGGCCTACGCATTGTTGTATCGATCAATCTCGGACTTTCGGTTGCTCAGAATCATACCGTATACGGTTGATGCGGATGTCTTGTTTCAATCATGGCGAGCTTTAGGAATTACTGTCAAGACTCACGATCTCCGCATCGCTGCCATCTGCGTGGCCCACGACGCAACCTTGGTGAGCCGCAACCGGCGCGACTTCGACAAAGTCCCCGAACTCAAACTGTCCGTGTGGAATTAGGAGCCTGTCGATGATCTCTCCGAACCAGTTCTGCGGCCGCACGCGGCGCGAGTTCCTTTGGCAGACCGGCGGCGGGTTCGCCGGGGCCGCGCTCGCCGGGATGATGGGCGATTCCGTCGCCGGGGCCACCGAGGTCGCGCCGACGCGGTTCACCAACCCCATGAGCGCGAAGGCGTCGATGAAGCCGGCCAAGGCCAAGGCCGTCATCTTCCTGTTCATGTACGGCGGCCCCAGCCAGGTCGAGACCTTCGACTACAAGCCGGCCCTGTACCCCCTCGACGGCAAGACGATCACCGTCAAGACCTTTGGCCGGGGCGGGCACAAGAACGAGGGCCGCGTCGTCGGGCCGAAGTGGAAGTTCAAGCAGTACGGCCAGTGCGGCAAGTACGTCTCGGACCTCTTCCCGAACGTCGGCACCTGCGTCGATGACATCGGCTTCGTCCACTCCATGTACGCCGAAAGCCCGATCCACGGGTCGGCGATGTTGATGATGAACGCCGGCCGCGTGCTCTCCGGTTACCCGTGCCTCGGGTCGTGGGTGACGTACGGCCTCGGCTCGGTCAACGAGAACATGCCCGGCTTCGTCGTCATGCTCGACAAGACCGGCGGGCCGATTTCCGGGCCGAAGAACTGGGCCTCGGGCTTCATGCCGGCGGCGTACCAGGGCGTCGTCGTCCGGGCCGACAAGACGCCGATCCACGACCTCGCCCTGCCGCCGGGCATGACCCGGGACCAGCAGCGCGACATCCTCGACCGGCTTAAGGAAAAGAACGAGGCGCACCTGCAGAGCCGCGCCGACAACTCCGAACTCATGGCCCGCATCGCCAGTTACGAACTCGCGTACAAGATGCAGCAGCACGCCCCCGAGGCGGTGGACTTCACCAAGGAGTCGAAGGAAACCCTCGAAATGTACGGCATCGAAGGCCCGACGAAGGCCCGCACGGCGGACTTCGGCCGCAAGTGCCTGCTCGCCCGCCGACTCGTCGAGCGCGGCGTCCGCTTCATCCAGATTTACTCGGGCGGGGCGCACAACGACGACAACTGGGACGCCCACACCGACATGGTGGCCAACCACGGCAAGCACGCCGGGAACACCGACCTGCCGATCGCCGGGCTGCTCAAGGACTTGAAGCGGTCGGGGCTGCTCGACTCGACGATCGTCGTCTGGACCGGGGAGTTCGGCCGCCAGCCGACGGCCGAGTACGCCTCGGGCACCGGCCGCGACCACAACGCTTACGGCTTCACGAGTTGGCTGGCCGGCGGCGGCATCAAGCCGGGCGTGAGCGTCGGCGAGACGGACGAGTTGGGCGGCACGGCGGTGACCGACCGCTGCCACGTCAAGAACATCCACGCGACGATCCTGAACCAGATGGGCCTCGACCCGAACAAGCTGGCGTACTTCTACGGCGGCCTCGACCAGAAGCTCGTCGGCGTCGAAGGCGCGGACCCCATCAAGCAGTTGGTGTAACCCGGCTCCGCCGCAGGCGAATCGTGGCGAGCGGCCCACGTGAGTGGGCTGCTCCAGCCTGGAATGCGAGTGACTTGCCCGGGCGAGCGGCAAGAAACTTCCCCCAGGTTGCCGCCCCACATTCCGGGCTGGAACAGCCCACTCACGTGGGCCGCTCGCCAAGAGTTCGCCTGCGGCGGAGCTGCGGAACGCGGGTCACTCGCGGTTGCGGAAGACGCCGGACATCATGTTGTCCACAGGGGCGAACTGGTCGGTCAGGATGGTCGGCGCGTTCGAGAGCATCCGGTCGATCTCGGTGCGGGCGACGGCGTAGGTCGAGCACCGCGGCTGCCCGGCCGCCTTCAGTTTCACCTCGAATTGGGCCTGGTCGAACGGCACGGCGGAGGCGTACAGGCAGTAGACGCCGCGGACTTGCGGGTAGTACTCGCCCGTCGTCGTCAGCACTTCGACGTGGGCGAACGACTCGCGCAGGGTCCGCACGACGGCCTTCCAGAGCGGGCCGTTCTGGAGCACGTCGATGACCGTGACGAGGTAGACGCCGTCGGGCGTCAGCACCCGCTTCACCGCTTCGTTGCACTCCCGCGTGAGCAGGTGCCCGGGCACCGAGAAGTCGTTCACGGCGTCCAGCGTGACGACGTGGTAGCGGTCGCCGCCGGCCCGGTCTTCGAGGAACTGCCGGCCGTCCTGGTTGAACGTGGCGATCGGCAGCGCGGGGTCCAGCCCGAGCCGGTCGTAGGCCACCCGGGTGACGCCGGGGTCGATCTCGACCACGTCGATCTCGACGTTCGGAACGACGGTCCCGGCGCACCGGGGGAACGTGTACCCGCCGCCGCCGACGACCAGCACGCGCGGGCCCCCGCCCTGTCCGGGGGGGTGGGCGGCGGCCGCCAGGCGGACGAAGTCGAGCTGCGTGTTCTCGTGCGGGTAGTAGATGTACGTCGGGTCGTCGAGCTTGACGCACGAGTGCGTCAGCAGGTCCAGTTGCAGCGCCTTCGCGGCGGAGCCGTCGGCCATCGTCCAGTCCTCGACGCGGATCGTGTAGTAGTTGGTCTCGCGCTCGATGCTCTGGGGGTAGCCGCCGACCATCAGCCCCCCCGTCACGACCCCGCCGAAGATCACGCTCAGGCCGTACAGCAGCGCCCGCGTCTCGTGGACCCGCACGAGCAGCGGCGTCAACAGGCCGGGGAGCAGCGCGACGAGCAGGATCGTGCGGAACATGCCGAGGCCCGAAATCAGCACGTACCCGGTGGCGAACGTCCCGGCGATGGCCCCGGCCGTGGACCAGGCGTAGACGCGGCCGGCCGTCGCCCCCGCCCCGTCCACGTCCGTCACGGCCAGGCGGATCGCCTGCGGGCTGACGGTGCCCAGGGCCAGCATCGGCAGGAAGAACAGGGCGAACGTCCAGAGCAGCACGCGGGGGACCAGTGGCACCTGGCCGAACGTCTCGCTCCGCACCAGCACGGCGAACAGGATCAACACCAGCGCCGCCCCGGCGGCGGCGACCAGCAGCGAGTACGCCAGGCGCTCGCGGCCGGTGGCGCGGCCGGGGCCGGCCGGCCGGTCGGCGAGGAGACCGCCGAGCGAGTTGCCGGCGGCCGTGCCCGCGAGCATGACGCCGATGATCCCGGTCCAGGTGTACAGCGACACGCCGACGACCTGGGCTAACAGCCGCGACGCGGCCAGTTCGAGCGTCATCCCGGCGAAGCTGCAGACGAAGACGATGGCGCACGCCCGCGACAGCGACAGTTGCGCGGCGACCGGCCGCCGCGCGCCGGGCACGGACACCGCCGTGTCACCGGCCGGGGACAGGCCGAACCGGGCGAGGACGGCCGTCCCCACGAGCAGGCCGGCCGTCGCGAAGACGATGCTGTTAATCGTGACGTGCGGGATCAGCACGAACCCGGTGACGTAGTTGCCCGCCAGGCAGCCGAGCGTGCCCAGCGCGAAGATCAGCCCGGCGACCCGGCCGGCGCGGCGCAGGTCCGGCAGGCCGAGGCGGATGGCCGCGGGCGTGAGCAGGCTGAGCGTGAACCCGGCCGGTAGGCAGAGCAGCGCGGCCAGGACCGGGACGCGCAAACTCAACGGCAGGCCGCGGTGCAGGCCGGTCGCCCGCAACAGTTCCGGCAGCGCGACCATCCAGACGGCGGCCAGTGCCCCGGCGAGCAGCACCCCGGCCAGCCCCGCCGGCGACGCGGTGCGGCGCGAGTACCGCCCGCCCAGGCCGTTGCCCAGGGCGATGCCGGTCAAGAACGCGCCGATCACGGCCGTCCACGTTTCCAGGGACGAGCCGACGAACGGCGCGAGCAGCCGGCCGGCGACCAGTTGGAGGACGAGCAGCCCGGCGTTGGCCAGGAAGACGACCAGGCCGACGACGGCGAGCCGCCCGGCGGGGGACTGTACGGCGTGCGGGGCGGGCGGGGGCATACGGGGGCCTGACGGGGAAAAGTCTTCTTCTGGGCGGCGCGGCTTCCCGTAAAATACGCACCGGTCGGGATTCGTCCCGTCGCCGCCCGCGCCCCTACCTCCGGCCCCCGCACCCCTATGACCCCGCGCTTCGTCGTCGGCATCGACCTCGGCACCACTAATTGCGCGCTCGCCTACGCGGACGCCGGGACCGACGGGGCGGCGCGCGTCCTGCCCCTGGCGATCTCGCAGGTCGTCGGCCCGGGGGTCGTCGAGGCCCGCGACCTGCTGCCGTCGTTCCTCTACCTGCCGGGGCCGGGCGAGCAGCCGGCCGGGGCGCTGAAACTCCCGTGGGACGCCGACCGGGACTACGCCGCCGGCGAGTTCGCGCGGGCCTTCGGGGCCAGGGTGCCGACGCGGTTGGTGGCTAGCGCGAAGTCCTGGCTGTGCCACCCCGGCGTGGACCGCAAGGCGGCGATCCTGCCCTTCCGCGCGAGCGAAGCCGACCGCCGCATTTCCCCGCTGGACGCCTGCACCCGCTACTTGAAGCACCTCGCCGAGGCGTGGAACGCGGGTATGGCCCAGACCGTCCCCGAGCACCGGCTCGAACTGCAAGACGTGATCCTGACGGTCCCGGCCTCGTTCGACGCCGCCGCCCGCGACCTGACCGTCGAAGCCGCGCGGGCCGCCGGGTTGGAGCACGTCACGATGCTCGAAGAGCCGCAGGCCGCCTTCTACGCCTGGCTCGACAACCTGGGCGACAAGTGGCGCGACAGCGTCTCCGTCGGCGACCTGGTGCTGGTGGCCGACGTGGGCGGGGGCACGACCGACTTCACGCTCATCGAGGTCGGCGAAGAGAACGGCAACCTGGCCCTCACCCGCCTCGCCGTCGGCGACCACCTGCTCCTCGGCGGGGACAACATGGACCTGGCCGTCGCCCACACGGCCGCGGCGGCCCTGGCCAAGGACGGGACCAAGCTCGACGCCAACCAGATGGCCCAACTGACTTACGCCGCCCGCTCCGCCAAGGAGCAATTGCTGAGCGACCCGAAGCTGGCGAGTGCCCCGGTCACGGTGCTCGGCAAGGGCCGGTCGGTGGTCGGCGGGACGGTCAAGTACGACCTGCCGCGCGCGGACGTGGAGAAGGTCCTCGTGGACGGCTTCTTCCCCGAGTGCGAGCGGACGGCCGAGCCGGCGCGGGGCCGCAGCATGGGCCTGCAAGAGTTGGGCCTGCCCTACGTCGCCGACGCCGGGGTGACGCGGCACCTGGCCCACTTCCTGTCGCGGCAGGCCGAGGCGCTGGCGTCCCGGGAGAAGCCGGGCGGCAAGAAGAAGAAGGGCGGCGCGGACGCGGTCGCCCTACCGACGGCCGTGCTATTCAACGGCGGCGTGTTCAAGGCCCCGGCGCTGCAGGCCCGCTTCCTGAAGGTGTTGAACGCCTGGGCCAAGGGGGCGAAGGCCGAGGCGGTCCGCGCCCTCGCCGGCGTCGATCTCGACCAGGCCGTGTCCCGCGGCGCGGCCTACTACGGCCTGGTGCGGCGCGGCAAGGGCGTGCGCATCCGCGGCGGCACCGCCCGTGCCTACTACATCGGCGTCGAGACGGCGACGCCGGCCGTGCCCGGCATGAGTCCACCACTCAAAGCCGTGTGCGTCGCGCCGTTCGGCATGGAGGAGGGGACGGAGAACGAGGTGCCGGGTCAGGAGTTCGGCCTGGTCGTCGGCGAAGAGGTCGAGTTCCGCTTCCTCAGCTCGACCGTCCGCCGGGACGACAAGCCGGGCACCGTCGTCGAGGACTGGGAGGCGCAGATCGACGAATTGTCGCCGATGCGGGTCACCCTCGACGGCAAGGCGAACGCCGGCCGCGTCGTCCCGGTCAGCCTGAACGCGAAGGTGACCGAAGTCGGCCAGCTCGAAGTCTGGTGCCACAGCCGGGACGGCAGCCAGCGGTGGAAGCTCGAATTCAGCGTCCGCGAGTCGAAGTGACCGGCCGGCGTGCCGATTGTGGCGGCGCGCCCTTCTCGCCCGGCGCGGCGGGTGCTACCCTGTCAGTGCTTGGAACACTCGCGAGGACTTCTCCGTGGCTTCGACGAAAATGATCGACGTTCGGCGCGGCATGGTGCTGAACATGAACGGGCACCTCCTGTACTGCCTCGAGCGCGACCTGAACACGCCCGGGAACTGGCGGGCGATCTTGTACTTGAAGCTCAAGAACCTCAAGACCGGCAGCATCGTGGACGAGCGCGTCCACCCGGACGACAAAGTCGATGTCGTCTACCTGGACACGAAGGACTACGCGTACAGCTACAAGGACGGCTCGGACTACGTGTTCATGGACTCCGAGACCTTCGAGCCGGTGACCCTGCTCGCCGACATGGTCGAGGACAAGATGCCGTACCTCCGCGAGAACGACACCTGCAAGATCACCTTCTACGACGGCAAGGCCCTCGGCATGGAACTGCCGCAGACGGTCAAGCTCAAGGTCGTCGAGACCGAGCCGACGATCAAGGGCGCGACGGCGGCGGCCCAGCAGAAGCGGGCGGTCCTCGAAACCGGGCTGACCGTGCAGGTGCCGAGCTTCATCGTCGAGGGCGAACTGGTGCTGATCCAGACGGAAGACGGCAAGTACCTCGGCCGCGCCAAGGATTGACGTGACCCAGCCCCCACTCGAAATACGACCGACCCCCCAAATCTTCGAGCCCGCGGCCGCCACCCGGTCGCGCCTCGCACCCCTGTTTCGATTGGTGCGCATGATCTTCCTCGTCGTCGCCCTCGGCCTGGCGTTCTGGCTCGCCTTCTCGGCCTGGCTGGCGCGGCACTACGTCTCCCGCCGCGCCCCGGAGTACCCCGAGCCGGCCCCCGTCCTGCCCTGGGTGATCCTGGAGGAAGCCCGCCTCACGGCCTCCGACGGCGAGCAGGTCGGCTTCTGGTTCGCCTCCGGCCCCGCGGCCCCGGCGGACGGCGACGCGCCGACGGTGCTGTCGCTGCACGGCAACATGGGCGACCGCGGGGCGATGCTGCCCGTGCTCAAACTTTTCCACGACGCCGGCTGCCCGACCGCCGCGATCAGCTTCCGCGCCCACGGCGATTCGACCGGGGATTACAACGACATCGGCTACGGCGGGCGGCTCGACGTGATCGCGGCGGTGGCCGAAATCGAGCGCCGCCGGCCGGGCAAGCCGATCGTCGTTCAGGGCAGTTCGCTCGGGGCCGCGGCCGCCATTTACGCCGCCGCCGAACTCGGGCCGCGGGTCAAGGGGTACATCCTGGAGTGCCCGTTCCGCGACATCACCACGGCCGTCGAAAACCGCCTCCGCCAGACGCTGCCGTGGGGTGCCCGCCAGGCCGTCGAGGAGGGCTTGCGGTTGCTCGCCCCGGCGATGATCCCGACGCTGGAACACATGCAGCCGATCCGGGCCATCGACGCGATCCCCGCCGAAATCCCGGTGCTGATGATCTCCGGCGGCCGCGACAAACTGGCCACGCCGGCCGAGTCGGTCGCCCTGCACGCCAAGATCGCCGGGCACGCCGAGTTGCACTTCTTCGAGGACGCCGGGCACGACTTGTACGCCCGCCACGACCCGGCCCGGTATCGGTCGCTGGCCGTGCCGTTCGTCTGGAAAGCCTCCCGCCGCTGACCGCCGCAGGCGAACTCCCGGCGCTCAATATTTTGCTTGGGCGGGGATTTGCGGGACGGTCACTTCGGGGACCGGGGGCGGGGTCAGGCCCTGCCCGACCTTCGGGATCGTCGCCGGGGCGGACGGCGGCTTCGACGGGACGATCGGCCCGGACGGAGCCTTCGGCGGGGTCGTCGGGTCGAGGGCCTTCGGCATTTCTTTGGGCACGTCCGACTTCGGCGGGGCGGCCGGGGTCGCCGGGGTCGGCAGTTGCTGCGGCTCGCGGGGGGCACCGGCGCTCGACGGGTACTTGTACATGCCGCTCGCGGCCGCATCGACGCGAGCGTCGCCGTACAGCGGGCACGCCTCGCCCCACGGGGTGATTTGCGGCTTGAAGTAGCCGAAGCACGACCCGGCGGCGACGTGCGGCCCGCAGAACTGGCGGATGTACCGCTCGTCCGAGAACGGGAACGCCTTCATCCCCAGAATGCCGCCGCAGTTGCTACCGCTCGCGGAGTTGCTCGACCGGGGGCCGCACCCCCCGCCAGTCCCGCCGCAACAGTTCTGGGCGGACGCCGCCGGGACACTCACACCGAGGGCGATCAGGCTGAAAAGCCCGACGCGGAACGTCCGTCGCATGGTCGAATCCTTTCGAGGGAAGGGCGTCACCGGGCGTCCCGCCCAGTGTTTTGAAGGCAACGTCACTGAAAGAGTCTTTACCGGCGGACCGGGCTGCTCCCGCCACGCGGGGCCGAACCGATCCCGCTCGACCCGCCGCCACCACTGCGGTTCATGGTGTTGAAGCCGCCCGCCCCGCCGCTGCCGCCGCCACTGCGGAGGCCGCCGCCACTGCCGGAGATCGGGTTCCGGCTGAAGTACGGCCCGGTGTTGTTGAACACGGCCACGTACCCGGTGAACCGCACGTTCGGGTCGATCCCTTCGGCCAGGCCGTTCACCGAGTTCTGCAGGGCGTTGGTCGTCTGGTTGTACTGCTGGGAGAGCTGGTTGAGTTGCTGCGCCTGCTGCTGTTGTGGGCGGACGATGCCGAGGTAGTTCAGCGCCGGGTTGTTCCCCCGGTTGACGAGGTTCAGGTACGGGCTGAACGACGGCCGGGAGACCGGTCCCGCCTGGGGGGACGGCTGGGCCGACGCGACGGCCACCGAGAAGACGACGAACGCGGCCGGCAGGCAAAACTTGACGAGACATCGCATGGCGTGATCCTCACCCGACGGAGTTCGACCGGACCCTTCCTGGGTCCAGCGTAGACCAAAGCCCGCCCCAGTCAATCGCCGACGCGGGGCGGGGTGGTCCCGACACGAAACGAATCGACGGCGGCAGGGGTTCTCGTGAACCCCTGCCGCCGTCGATTGCCGAGCCGGTCGCAGTCGTCGGTAGACTCCCGCCGGATGCGCCAGTTGTACCGGCCGGCGGCCCGTTACCGGGCGACGTTGACCGTGGTGCCGCCGGTGTTGCTGCCCAAACCGCCCAGGCCCAGGCCGCCGGTCTCGATCGTGCGGACCGTCGTGTACCCGAACAGCGTCGTGCCCAGAATCCGTTCGAGCGGGGCGGTGACCCGGCCGATGGCGCTGTCCACCTTGACCAGCGGCGCGCCCATCACGAAGACGCGGTCGCCGGGCAGGATTTGGTAGTTCGTCGAGGTCGTCCCGCGGCGGGTGATGCCCCGCCAGTCCACCGGCAGGATTTGGTCGCCGCTGCCGGTCGGGGCCGGGCGGGCGACCCAGATCCGCTTCGACGACACGGCCGACAACCCGCCGACCAGGCTCATCGCGTCCAGGACCGTTTCGTTCCCCGTCGAAGGGATGCGGGTGACCGACTCGCCGCTGCCGGCGAAGTCGGTGATGACGTAGTAGAACTTCGAGTTGTACGCCGACACGTCCACCGACACTTCGGGCCGGTAGATGTACCGGGCCAGGTGCGCCTCGATGGCCTGCTTGATCTGCGGCTTGCTCATCCCCGCCACGTACACGCTGCCGTACAGGCCGAGGGACACGGTCCCGTCTGGCTGGACGAGGTGCTCGCCGCGAATCTGCTGCACGCCGCGCGACTGGGCCAGCGACACCGTAACGACGGCGTTCTCGGGCGTGAGGGTCCGCTTCAACCGGTCCGAGACGAGCTTCTCGATCTCGGGCACGGTCAAGTCGTTGACCCGCAGGCTGCCGCCGTAGGTCGTGCCGAGGTTGATCGTGCCGTCCGGGTCCACCGGGTACGGGCCGTTGATCGGCTCCTTGTCCAGGGCCTTCGGGGCGTACACGTAGAGCACGTCGAGCGGCTCGATCTTGTACGGGGGCAGCGGGATCAGCCGCTGGGCGTCGATGAGCAGCAGGTCGGGGGCCTCGACCGTGTACGGCGGCATCGTGACCTTGTTCAACTCCTTGGGCAGCAGCGCGTTGTCGGCCGGCTCGGACTTGGGCGCGGGCCGGACGTACGGCGTCTGCCCGGAGAAAGGCCCGCGGTTGGCGGCGACCGGCCGGTTGGCGTCGTCGGGCACGCTGTTCAAGTTGGCGACGGTCCCGCCGAACAGCGGCCGCGGGGCACCGCTCGTTTGACAGCCGGTGCCGAAAGCGGCCAGGACCGCCCCCGCCGCCAGGCCGGCGAGGCGAACACGCGGGACAAGTCGGGACATGATCGAACCCCCCTCAAAACACCGGACACCAGAAGATGCGCAAGGCTCCCGCGGCGGGGGAAAACCCCGGAGCCGCTTGAGAGCTTGTTACTCCCTTTCAACATCGTCCGACCGGCGGGGAGTCGTACAGCGAAAATACCCAACGTTCCGCAAACGAGGCAGGACCGCGCAAAATGCGAAAACCGGCACGACCCCTCTAGGTTGCCGTTTGTAAAAAAGCTACTGTAGACGGAAGTTCCTGACCTACGCTCGTTGCGTTGCGTTGTCGGCCGTTAAGGGGGCTTAACGCCGTTGCGAACCGAGTGCCCGACCGGATCGGGGGGCGAATCGGCCCGCGACGCCCGGCGACGCAAGACGGAACTCGTTCGATGGACTCGACTTGCGGAGCGTCTCGCCACGACGCCGTCGCCCGCCGACCTCCCCTGAGGCCCGAAAATTCGGGCCGGTGGCACGGGTCGTGCTAAGTTCGCTGGACGAATTTTCGGAATCGAACAGAAACCGGTGCTTTCTCGTCATTGAGTAGGTGCCCCCTCCGGTGCCTGTCCGACTCGGCCGACATCTCACCCGCGGCGGGTTGAGGCTTCGGACTGCCGAGCGGCCTTGTGTGACTCGCCCCGGGAGACGACCGACCATGCCACGGACCAGCCACGACACCGGTGACAATTCCATGCCTTACTCGGCCTCGCTCGCCACGTCCCAGCCGCCCGGTTACGCCGCGCCGGGGGTCGCCCTCGCGCCGGGCCAGACGGTCGCCCTGTCGGCGACCGCGCGGTCGTGGCCGACGATCCTCGAACTCTTCAACGCTGTGAAGCGGCGGCTCGTGCTGGCCACGTTCCTGGGCTTGCTCGTCGGCATGGCCGCGGCCGCCGCGATCTGGCTCGCCATGCCCAACGGCAAGCACCGGGCGCAGGCGCAGTTGCAGGTCAAACCGGTCAACCGCCTCGGGGCCTACCAGAACATGGGCGGCGAGGGCGAGTTCGCGCTGTTCCGCAAGCGCGAAGAGAACCTGATCAAGGGCCGGTCGCTGTTGGAGCGCGTCGTCGCCGACCCCCGCGTGGCCAAACTGCCCGACATCAAGTCGGCCGACGATCCGGTACGGTACGTGTTCGAGAACGTCAAGATCGAGTGGCCGGCCGACGACCTAATGGCCGTCGTCATGCGCGGCGACAACGCCGCCGGCATCCGCGACACGGTCAACGTGCTAGTCGAGTTGTACCTCAAGGACGCGGCCGCCGGCGAGAAGGCCGAGCGGGCCAGCAGCCGCAGCCAACTCGAAACCGTGCTGTCCGACATTAACAAGCAGATCGCCGTTCACGAAGGGCACCTCAAGAAGCTGGCCGAAACCGGCGGCGGGGCCAACGAACTGTCCAACCTCCAGCTCCTCAAGTTCGAGACGGAAAAACTCAGCGACTTGAACAAGCAGCTTTACGAGAGCCAAAAGGAAATCAACCTGCTGAACCTGTTGGTCGAACAGCGGATCAAGCGGGTCGCCGAGATCGACAAGACCGACGTGACCTCCGAGGACCTCGAAAAGGCTCTGGAGACGAACGAGGAGGTCCGGGAGAAAATCGCCCTCCGCACCGCCCAGCAGAAGCAGAACGACCGCGACGAGGCCAAGTTGCTGCCCGGGACGCCGGCCATCAAAGAGGGCCGGGACAAACTCCGCCTCCTCCAGACCGACCTGGACGCCAGCACCAACCGCTTGAAATCGACGGTCGAGAAGGACATCCGCGCGAACCGGAAGAAGGCGCTGCTGGCGCTCAACGAAAACGACAAGTACCAGATCGAGTTGCGCCAGGCGACGCGAAAGGAGACGGAGGCCGACCACGCCAAGACGACGGCCAAGGTCAACAGCCTCGGCCGCGCCGGGCACGAACACGGCATCGACACCGCCGAACTCGCGCCGCAGCGCGAGGCCCGCACGCTGGTCACGCGGCAACTCGTCGGCATGGACTCCCTCGACGCCGCCGGCACGCGGGTCGTCATGCGCGAGCCGGCCGTGGTCACCCTCAACCAGAACTTGAACCAGAAGGTGTTCCTCGCCGTCGTCAGCTTCTTCGCCGGGTGCCTGGTCGTCATGCTCGCGGTGGCGTTCCTGGAGTGGCGGTCGCGGCGCGTGGACTCGGTCGAGCAGGTCGTCAACGACCTCGGCCTGCGGGTCATCGGCACGATCCCGGCCTTCCCGAGCAAGCAGTCGCTCAAAAACGGCGACGCGGCCCAGTCCCAGAACTGGCGGTTCGTTCTGAACGAGTCGGTCAACTCGGCCCGGACGATGCTCCTGCACACGGCCAAGGAGCAGAACATGCAAATCCTCATGGTCACGAGTGCCATGCAGGGCGAGGGCAAGACCTCCCTGGCCAGCCAACTGGCCACGAGCATGGCGACGGCCGGCCTGCGGACGCTCATCCTCGACTGCGACCTGCGGAACCCGAGCATGCACAAGCTGTTCGACGCCCCGCTCACCCCGGGGTGCGCCGAGGTGCTGTGCCAGGAGATCGACGTGTCGGACGCGGTCCAGCCGACCAGCGTGCCGAACCTGTGGCTGATCCCGGCCGGCCAGTGCTCGAACCGCGTCATCACCGCGCTCGCCCAGGGGCACCCGCTCGAAACCCTGTTCAACCGCCTCCGCGGCCAGTTCGACTTCATCGTGGTCGATAGCTGCCCCGTCCTGCCGGTCGCCGACTCGCTGCTCGTCGGCCAGCACGTGGACGGCGTCGTCCTGTCGATCCTCCAGGACATCAGCCAACTGCCCAAGGTGATGACGACGGCCGAACGCCTGACGCAGTTGAACATCCCGCTGTTGGGCGCGGTGGTCAACGGCATCAAGCCGGACATCCACGCTTACGGGTACAACTACGTCAAGCAGTTGCCGGCGTAACGCGCGGCGAGGGGCGTGGAACGGATCGGGCCGGGCGAGCGGTCAAGGAGGTCGTGGGATGGGGCGGTTCTGGCCAGTCGCGGCGATCGCAATCGTGTTCGGGGGCATCGGCCTCTCGAGCGCGCTGAAGCCGTCGCGCGGCGAGTCGGCCGCGGCGGCGGACGTGCAGGCCCGCCTCGACGCCGTCCCCCTGGCCTTCGGCGACTGGGCCGGTACGGTCAACGTCATCCCGCCGAAGCACCTGCAAATCGCCGAGGCCCAGGCCCACTTGAGCCGGACGTATACGCACAAGTCGAGTCGCCGGTCCGCGTCGGTCATGCTGCTCTACGGCGAGCCGGGGCCGCTCGGCGCGCACACCCCGGAGACCTGCTACGTCGGGGCCGGGTACCGCCAACTCGGGGCCGCGGTCGTCCGCGACCTGGCCGGCGCGGAGGTCTGGGCGGCGAAGTTCGAGACCGCCGGCGACGCCCCGGTGACGCTGAACGTGAACTGGGCGTGGGGCACCGGCGACGGCTGGAAGGCGTCCGACAACCCGCGGTTCGATTTCGCCGGGCACTCGCGGATTTACAAGCTGTACGTGAGCGATGTCGTGCCGCGCGGCGAAGGCCCCGGCCGCGCCCCGGCGGACGACTTCGTGCCCGCATTCCTGGCGGAGGTGCGGGCACGGCTCGCCGCCGCCGATCCTTCTCCCCCCTCTCCTCTCCCCCCAGGCGTCGGGGGTCAGAAATGACGACGCCACACCCGGCGGGGGACGGACCCCACGCCGCAGACGGACCGACCGAACGACACGCCCCCGAATCGACCCCCATGACCGCCCACCCCCCGACCCCCCCGCCCGAGCCTGCCGACCACGCCCCGTGGCCGGAGATCGACTGGCTCGCGCCCGAGACCGTCGTCGAACTGCCCCCGGCCACCGGCTGGTACGCCCCGATGAAGCCGTCGGTCGATTACCTGCTCGCGCTCGCCATCGCCGTGCCCGCCGTCCCGGTGATCGGCGTCTGCTACGCGCTGGTCCGGCTGTCGTCGTCCGGCCCCGGGTTCTACAGTCAGACGCGGTCGGGCTTCCACGGCCGGCCGTACCGCATCCTGAAACTCCGCACGATGGGCCACAACTGCGAGGCGACGACCGGCATCCAGTGGTCCCAAAAGGGGGACATGCGGGTCACCAAGCTGGGCAAGTTCCTCCGCAAGTCGCACCTCGACGAGTTGCCGCAACTGTTCAACGTCCTGCGGGGCGAGATGAGCCTGGTCGGCCCGCGGCCGGAGCGGCCGGAGGTGATCGCGGCCAAGGGGCTGGCCAAGCAGGTGCCCGGGTACGCCCGCCGCCTCGACGTGAAGCCCGGCGTGACCGGGTTCGCCCAGATTCAACTGGAACCGGACAGCAACATCACGAGCGTCCGGCACAAGGTCGCCTACGACCTGTACTACATCGCCAACCAGTCGTTCCTGTTCGACCTGCGGCTGATCGTCGCCACGGCGGCCAAGACGACCGGGCTGTCGATGCCGTGGCTGCGGCGGCTGTTCTTCCTGGCGAAGCGCGACCGGGTCGGGCACTTTTTCCGCACGCTGACCCCGCAGGCCCTGCCGCCGGCCGGCGAGAGCGCCACGCAATTCCAGCCGGTGTAGCCCCCGCCATGACGCCGACCCCCCCGAGCCGGCCGCGGGTGCTCTACCTGACGCACCGCGTGCCGTTCCCCCCGGACAAGGGGGACCGCATCCGCAATTACCACGTCCTCCGCCAGCTCGCCGCCCGGGCCGAGGTCTGGCTGGTGGCCCTGGCCGACGAACCGGTGCCGCCCGAGACCCTGGCCGCGCTGCACAAACACTGCGCCCGCGTCGCCATCGTCCCCGTCAACGCCCGGCGGCGCAAGCTCCGCGCCGGCCTGTCGGCGCTGGCCGGCCGCAGCCTGACCGAGGGGGCGTTCCACGAGCCGGCCGTCGATGCCATCGCCGCCGGGTTCCTGCGCGAGGCCCACTTCGACGCCGCCCTCGTGTCCGGGTCGGGGTTGGCCCCGTACCTCCGCCGCGGCGGCTTGCGACAACTCCCCGGGTTCGTCGATCTGGTCGATGTCGATAGCCAGAAGTGGCTCGACTTCGCCGACGCCGTGACCGGGCCGAAGCGTAGGTTGTACCGGTTCGAGGCGGGCCGGCTGCGCAAGCTGGAGTGCGAACTCCCCGGGTGGGCCGCGGCCGTGTCGATCGTCAGCCCGGCCGAGGCCCGCCTGTACGAGTCGTTTGCCGGGGCAGGGACGGCGACCGTCGCCACCAACGGCGTCGATCTCGACTACTTCGCCCCCGTCCCGGCCGACGCCCCGACCGTGCCGGCGTGCGCGTTCGTCGGGGCGCTCGACTACCTGCCCAACGTCGATGCGGCGGTCAGTTTCGCCCGCGAGGTGTGGCCGGCCGTGCGGGCGAAAGTTCCCGACGCCGAGTTCCACGTTATCGGCCGCAAGCCGACGCCCGAAGTCGTGCGGCTGGGCGAGTTGCCCGGGGTCGTCGTCGTCGGCCAGGTGCCGGACGTGCGGCCCTACGTCGCCCGCGCGGCCGTGATCGTCGTGCCGATGCGGCTGTCCCGCGGCTTGCAGAACAAGGTGCTCGAAGCGCTGGCGATGGCGAAGCCGGTGATCGCCGCCCCGCCCGCCCTGGCCGCGCTGGCCGCCGTCCCCGGCCGCGACCTGGTGTGCGCGAACACCCCGGCCGAGTGGGCCGACGCCGTGGCCGGGCTGTTGAGCGACCCGGCCCGCCGCCGCGAGTTGGGCGCGAACGCCCGCCGCTTCGTCGAGGACCACCACCACTGGGACCGGTGCCTGCAACCGCTGCTCGACCTCGTGACCGGGACGGCCGTCGTCTCCCCCCTTCCCTCCGCGAGTGCGTCGTGAACCTGCTGGCCACCCCCCCAACGCCGACGACGTACCTGGCCAGCGCCGACACCCCGCCGCCGCGCCCCCGGCCGGCCCCGGTCGTGTTCGACACCCGGGTCGTGAGCGGGTCCGGCGGCGGCCCGGACAAGACCATCCTGAACTCGCCGCGCTTCCTGACGGGCCTCGGTTACCGCATGATTTGCGGCTACTTGTACCCGCCCGGCGACCCCGGGTACGCCCAGATCGTCGGCCAGGCCGAGCGCTACCGCGCCCCGCTGATCTCCGTGCCCGACCGCGGCCCGTGGGACTGGCGCGTCGTCGCCGACCTGCTCCGCGTTTGCCGGCGGGAAAACGTCGCGGTGTGGCACGGCCACGACTATAAGACCAACGCCCTGGGCATTCTGCTGAAGCGCTTCTGGCCGATGCGGCTGGTGACGACGCTGCACGGCTGGGTCGAGATGACCGACCGCACGCCGCTGTACTACCGCATCGACAAGCTCTGTCTGCCGAAGTACGAGAAGGTGATCTGCGTGTCCGAAGACCTCTTCGAGGCGGCACTGTCGGCCGGGGTGCCCGCGCGGAATTGCGTGCTGCTCGAAAACGCCATCGACACCGAGGAGTACCAGCGCCGCCGCACGGTCGCCGACGCCAAGGTCGCGCTCGGCTACCCGCCCGACTGCCTGCTCGTCGGCGGCGTCGGCCGCCTGTCCCCCGAGAAGGCGTTCGACGCCCAGATTCGCGCCCTCCCCACGCTGCTGGCGCGTGGCCTGGACGTGCGCCTCGTCGTCGTCGGCGAGGGCAACGACCGGCCGCGGCTCGAAGCCCTGGCGAAGGAGTTGAACGTCGCCGACCGCGTCAGCCTCCCCGGCTGGCAGTCGGACGTGCGGGCTACGTTCGAGGCGATGGACGTGTTCGCGTTGAGCAGCCTGCGCGAGGGCTTGCCGAACGTGCTCCTCGAAGCGATGGCGCTCGAAGTCCCCAGCGTGGCGACCCGCATCGCCGGCATCCCCCGGCTCGTTCAGGACGGCCGCAACGGCTTCCTCATCGACCCCGGCGACCAGGCCGCGCTCGACCGCTCCCTGGCCGGCCTGCTGACGAACGCCAACCTCCGCGACCTGTTCCGCGCCGCCGCCCGCCGCACGATCGAGACCCGGTACAGCTTCCCGACCCGCATGAAGCGCCTCGCCCACCTGTACGACGAGCTGTTGGCGAACGGGGAGCGGACATGGTCTCGTTCCTGACGCGCGTCCTCGACTTGCCGGATCGGCCGACCCGGCTCAGCCGCAAGGCCGACCGGCGGGAGTTCGCGGCCGTGGTGGCCCGCACGCAACTCACGTTCCTTTCGGTCCCGATGGAACTGGAGGCCGGCTTGGACGCCGACACGATGACCCCGGAACAACTCCTCGACTCCATTGAGAAGTCGGCCAGGATCCTCTCGGCACGCGAAGCCCACCCCCCGTTTACCTGCCAGCGGGCGGGAGAACTTTTGTTCCCCGTGTTCAGCCAGAAGCGGTACGCCGAGCGGTTCGTTGGAGAGTACGTCAAGTCCCTCAACCGGGTCATCCCCTTCTTCCTCTTGACGGCCTCCGGACACGACATCGCGTATTCGGCGGGTGAGGGCGCGACGGTGTTACTCAACGCCGGGACGCGCCACGAGTACCGCCTGACCGGCGACGATTTGGCGGCGGTGCGTGCGGCCGCGGCGTGATTCGGGTATGCTGGGCGGTGACCGCACACCGGGAGGACGCGAGATGCGGAGTCAGTTCACGCTCGAATTCTGGCGGGACGGCGAGTGGTACGTCGGCCGGCTGCTGGAAGTCCCGGGCGTCTTCAGTCAGGGCGAGACGCTCGACGTTTTACGAGAGAACATCCAGGACGCTTACGAGTTGGTGGTCACACAAGACCGCACCCCGGCTCCGGCCCTCGCACAACGCGAGCCGGTGGAGTTGGAGGTTTGAAGCGGCAAGAGTTCGTCCGGGAACTGGAACAGGCAGGCTGCGAGTTGGTCCGACACGGTTCGCGCCACGACCTGTACCGGAACCCCGCGACCGGTCGGCAAGCCCCCGTGCCCCGGCACCGCGAAGTCGCCGATACGCTGTGCCGGGTCATCCGCCAGCAACTCGGTCTCGGCGGAACGTAGCGCGACTCCTCGCTGGCGAAGTCGTTCCCGTTACTCCGCCGCAGGCGACGGCGAGCGGCCCACGTGAGTGGGCTGTTCCAACCCGGAATGCGAGTTGTCGTCCACCGGCGTGCGCCGGGCACTTCCGGCAGATTGTCGCTCCCCATTCCGGGGTGGAACAGCCCACTCCCGTGGGCCGCTCGCCGTCGCCTGCGGCGGGGCCACGAGACGCCCGGGCCGGCCGGTCGCCCGTAGACTACTCGTATTCCGAACTCGGAGGCGCGGTCATGGGCGGTTGGTGGGAGCAAGTTGGGGAGACGGTCCGGGAGGAATTTTCCGACCTGCCGGACGCGGCGGGGTTGGCGCGGATCACGATCCGGCTGCTTCTCGCGGCGGTCCTGGGCGGCGTCCTCGGTTACGAACGCGAGAGCAAGGGCAAGGTGGCCGGGCTGCGGACGCACATGCTCGTCGCCCTCGGGGCCGCGCTATTCGTTCTCATCCCGCAACAGCACGGCATGTCGAACGCCGACCTGTCCCGCGTCGTCCAGGGCCTCGTCGCCGGGCTGGGCTTCCTCGGGGCCGGGGCGATCGTGAAAGGGAACGGCGACGAGGACATCAAGGGCCTGACGACGGCGGCCGGCCTCTGGCTGACCGCCGCCGTCGGCGTGGCGGCCGGGCTGGGCCGGGACGCGACGGCCGTCCTGAGTACCGGCCTCGCGCTGGTCATCCTGGCCACCGTCCCCCGGGTCACGCGGCTCTTCGACCGCGGCCCCGCCCCACCGACCGGCGGCGCTCCGGCCCGGCCCGCCAAGGGCAAGCCGCGCTGACCCGTCCACGAGAAACGGCCGCCGGGAACTCCCGGCGGCCGTTTCAGTTTCGTTCGCGGCCGGGGTCAGTCGGCGCAGAGGCTTTCGTTCAGCTTCTGGAGGGCTTCGCTCTCGATTTGCCGGACCCGTTCGCGGGTCAGGCCGAGGCACTCGCCGATCTCCTTGAGGGTCTTCGGCTCGATGTCGTCCAGGCCGAAGCGCATCTTCAAGACGGTCGCCTCGCGCTTGTCCATCTTCTCGAGCAGGACCATCACTTGCTTCAAGTCGTCGCTCTCGACCATCTCCATGTCGGGGGTCTTCGAGCGGTTGTCCATGAGCATCTCTTCGATCGACCAGCCGGCGTCGCCCTGGTCGGTCTGCGGGGTCGAGTTGTAGACGCGGATCGCCTTCTTGATGATGCTCAGCTTCTTCTTCGGCAGGCCGAGGACCTTGGCCACTTCTTCGGGCAGGGGCGGGCGGCCGAGTTCGTCGGTCAGCTTGTTCGTGGCCCGCCGCCACTTGGCGATGAGTTCGACCATGTACGCCGGGATGCGGATCGTCTTGGCCGTGTTCACCAGCGCCCGCTTGATGCTCTGCTTGATCCAGTAGCTGGCGTAGGTGCTGAACCGGGTGCCCATCGTCGGGTCGAACCCCTCGACGGCGCGGAGCAGGCCGAGGTTGCCTTCTTCGATC
This sequence comes from Fimbriiglobus sp., assembly GCA_043744775.1. Taxonomy (GTDB): domain Bacteria; phylum Planctomycetota; class Planctomycetia; order Gemmatales; family Gemmataceae; genus Fimbriiglobus. The sequence goes on from JAYTUC010000316.1 coordinate 69,719, forward strand.
AGGTCTTGCAGGGCGAGGCCCTTGCCGGTGTACCCGCGGGCGATGTTGACCACCAGCCGGAGGTTGGCGCGGACCATCTGGTCGCGGGCGGCGCTGTCGCCGACGGCGATGGCCCGGGCGAGTTCTTTTTCCTGGTCGGCGCTCAGCAACGCCGTCTCGTTGATCTCCCGCAGGTACGTCTCCAGGGGAGACTGCACGGCGTCGGAGCGGTAGCGGCGGAGGCGAGACATGGAGTGGCGTCCTGGCGTTGGGTGTCCAATTCGGCTGCGCGAGGGGCTTCGACCGGCCGCCCGCGGACTCAAGGCCAATCACAATGGCCGTCCGCCTCCGAGCGCTGTGCCCGCCGAGGTAGACCCGAAGTTAGTATCGACTGAAAAACAATGATCCGGCAGCGTGCCCGGCCCCGCAACGCGATCGTAATAAAAATCGTGCGGCAGCGCAGGCACAGTCGCAATAATCGGCAATCGGTTTCGTCCGCCCCAGGTGCGAGTCGGGTCGAACGGACCGCAGAATTCACTCCCGCGCGCGATTCCGGGGGGAATCGTCCGCGGCCGCAAATCTTTAGATCACGGTTACGCCCGGTGCAACTGATTCTTTCGTCCCGGGCGAAAGCGCCGGAAACGCCGACGATGCCGACCGGTACAGCTTCGCCGTCTTGACATTTGATAACGCCGCCGGGCCGACAGTTCCAGCAGTTCCGGTGGGCATTTCGCAACTTTTGCCGAATGTTTTCGCCCGCCGGCGGAAGTTTCCCGCCCGCCCATCCTCCGCCAACAAAGGGCAACGACAAGCTCGGTTGTGCGGGCCAATCCCGCGCGTCCGGTGCTCCGCCGCAGGCGACGGCGAGCGGCCCACTCGCGTGCAATGCCACTGAGTTAACTGATGTGGACGTGGTCTTTGAAGGGTTACACGTGGAGACGTCCTGCACCGCCCTACGGGCGTCTTGCTCCGCACCTCGAGCCGACGGTCGGTCAAGTGCGTCTGGAGTTCCCGGACGGCCAACTCCTGGTCCCGGAGGGCGGGAATCCGCGCCGGCCGATGCGGCAGAAACTCGAAGGCGGTCGGCGGGACGAAGTCGGGGCCATCGGTAGACCGAGTCATAATCGCAGCGTTCTTGCCGTGGTGACGTGTGGTAACTCCAGTCGTGGCGAGGCGCTGCGATCACTTCAAGCCGAGCTCAGTGGCATTGCCTTAACACGACCTGTTGGCTGCGGCGGAGCCACGGGCGGCACCGGCACGGCGAGCGCCGTCGTTATCGCGGGCGGCTTGGCGTCGGGGTCGCGGGGGGCGTGCTTCTCGCCCTTGAGCCGCTCGATGACGTAGTAGAAGACCGGCGTCAGCAGCACGCCGAAGAGCGTCACGCCGATCATGCCGCTGAACACCGCGTGCAACCGGCGACGGCCAGTGCGCCGAAGAACCCGGTCGCCAGCCCAAGACTCCGCACGACACGACCCATCGGAAAACCTCGCACCCGAGAGTGACACCGGGAACAGTAGCCGCGGGCTACCGGTCTTTCGCCTTGTCGGGGGCCGCGTCGGGGTTGAGGACGCGGAAAGCAGTCCAGAATTTGTCGAGCCGTTGGCTCTGCGGGGCCAGGCCACGCCCCTCGTAGGTGACGACGTAAACGCGCTTGCCGGCGAGGACGATGCGGGCGTACATCTCGACCTGGGGGTCGGCGTCCTGGGCGGTGATTTCCAGGGCCGGGTAGCCGTCCACGGTGGTCTTCTCCTGATCGACGGTGACGTCGAAGGCGCGCGCCCCGACGACGGCCTTGGCCGTGGTGGCGAGCACGGCGTCCCGGGCCGCGTCGGTCCGCGGGGCCTTGGGCAGGTCGAAGTACCGGACCGAGCAATTGTCGAATTCCTGACCCATCATCCGCCGGCTGTGGGCGACGCCGAGCAACTTGGTCCCGTCGGACAGCGTCAGCGGGGCCGGGCTGGGCACCCCGGGGAAGACGGCTTCGAACTGCCCGTCGGGCGACTTATACGCTTGCATCGCCGGGTCGTCGAGCCGCTGGCCGACGACGAGCAGCCCGACGCACCCCAGACAGCAGACGCCGAACGTGCCCGCGAGTAACAGCGACACGACGGCGAACAGGCTGCGGCCGGCACCCGACGGCTTGGCCCGGGGTCGCCCCGGTTGCACTTCGTCCAGGGCGGTGTTGCGGGACTCGGCCCGGTCGAGGCTGCGGCGCGGCCGGGCGACTGGCGCGGCCGCGACCTGGGACGGCGTGAACACGGTCGCGCAGGTCGCGCACCGCACCGGTTGGGCGACGAGGTCTTCGGGGATCTCGAGTTCGACCAGACAGTTCGGGCAGACGACCGCGCGGGGCATGACTTCACTCCACCCGAAGAACCGATCCGACGACTCCGCCATGATACGGACGCACCGGCTCCCGGCGGCGGGGCACGGGGGGCGGGCGGGGCGGGGGCCGGGCGGGGGCCGGGCGGGGCGGAAAAAATCCGGGCGGGCGCGTTGCCCTTTGGCGCGACGGGGCTTATGATCACTTCAACCTTAACGGACCGCCGACCGGCGGACCGCCGAGGCCGACATCACGGTGAGTATCTTATCCAGAGCGACTGAGGGTTTCAGGCCCGACGACGTCGCAGCAACCGGTCGGACCGACAGCCGCCAGGCTTGACGTTCGATGCTGGTGCTAACTCCTGCCCGACGACCGTGGGACGCAAGTCCCGCACGAGTTGGGGCAGATAAGATACTGGCGAGCGACTTCGTACCCCGAAACTCCGTTCGCCGTTTCTTATCTCACCACACCGCCACCGACTTTTCCCCGGCTCTGCCGAGGTCTTTTCGTGCGGTCCTCTGGATCGGCCGCCGCCCGAAACTGACCCTTGCCCACCATTCCAGGGTGTTTTTGTGGCCATCCCCCAAGCCGAGTTTACGATCGGGCTGCAGTGTAAACTGTGCGGCAAGATCTACCCCAAGTCCCCGGTCAACTTCTGCACCGACGACTTCGGCCCGCTCGAAGTCGTCTACGACTACGAGGCGATCCGCGCGACCGTGACCCGGGCCAAGATCGAGCAGCGGCCGCGGACCATGTGGCGGTACCGCGAACTCCTCCCCCTCGACGGTCCCCCGACCGTCGGCCCCCAGGTCGGCTGCACCCCGCTCATCCGCGCCGACCGCCTGGCCAAAGAACTCGGCGTCTCGAAGCTGTGGATCAAGAACGACGCGGTCAACTTCCCGACCCTCTCGTTCAAGGACCGGGTCGTGAGCGTGGCCCTGTCGAAGGCCCGCGAGTTCGGCTTCAAAACGGTCGGCTGTGCCAGCACCGGCAACCTCGCCAACAGCGTCGCCGCCAACGCCGCCCAGGCCGGCCTGGAGGCGTACATCTTCGTCCCGTCCGACCTCGAAAAGGCCAAGATTCTCAACACCAGCGTGTACGGGGCCAAGGTCATCGCCGTCCACGGGACGTACGACGAAGTGAACCGCCTGTGTACGCAGGTCGCCTTCAAGTACAACTGGGGCTTCGTTAACATTAACCTCCGGCCTTTCTACGCCGAAGGGTCGAAGACGATGGGCTACGAGATCGCCGAAGACCTCGGCTGGCGCTTCCCCCAGCACGTCATCGCCCCGATGGCCGGCGGGTCGCTGATCGGCAAGATTCACAAGTCGTTCGAGGAACTGTACAAGGTCGGCCTGGTGAGCGAGCCGCCGCGGACCAAGATGTACGGGGCGCAGGCGACCGGGTGCAACCCGATCACCGACGCCGTGAAGTCCGGCCGCGACCGTCACAAGCCGGTCCGCAAGCCGAACACGATCTGCAAGAGCCTGGCCATCGGCGACCCGGCCGACGGGTACTTCTCGAAGAACCTGATCCACACGACCGGCGGCTGGGCCGACGACGTGACCGACGACGAGATCGTCGAGGGGATGCTGCTGCTCGCCCGCACCGAGGGCATCTTCGCCGAGACGGCCGGCGGGGTGACGATCGCCGTCGCCCGCAAACTGCTGGCCGAGAACCGCCTGCCGCGCGACGAGGAGATCGTCCTGTGCATCACCGGCAACGGCCTGAAGACCCAGGACGCCGTCGAAGGCGCAGTCGAGAAGCCGGCGCTGATCAAGCCGAGCCTGGACGCCTTCATCGAAGTCTTCACCGGCGGCGACATGGGCCTGCCCAAGACCTACGGCGCGGCCGTATTAGTGTGAACTAGAAAATTTTCACCGCAGAGGGCACATGAGGGCGCGAGAGAAAACCAAATTCAAGTTTGGAACTCCATACTCAGTATGTCTCGATTCTAACGCAGGTATTCTGTTTTTCTCCGCGCCCTCATGTGCCCTCTGTGGTGAACTGTTTTCCGCATCAGGAGTGCCCCATGCCCGTGACTGTTGAGATTCCTTCGCCGATGCGCGACCTGACCGACGGCCAGACGCGGGTCGCCGTCGAGGGGGCGACCGTCGGGGCCGTTCTCGCCGACTTGGTCGCGCGGCACCCGGCGATCCGGGCCAAGCTGTACGACGGCGACAAACTGCGGCACTACATTAACGTCCTCGTCAACGACGAGGACGTGCGGTATCTGGACGACCTCGACACGGTCGTGGCCGACGGGGCCGTGGTCGCGCTGATTCCCGCCGTCGCGGGGGGCTGACCCGTGACCGCCAAGCCCGACGACGATGACGACGACCTCGACGGCCTCGACGAGGACGGCCCGGCCGAGCCGGGGGCCGCTGCCGCCGCGGGCGACGACGGGGAGGACGAGGACGTGCCGGACGGCGCGTCGGTCTTCCCGCTGATCCCCGAGGAACTCGGCGTCCACCCGCTGCTGTTGGCGACGATCCACGCCTACGTCTTCCTCGAAGGCAGCGAGGAGCACGTCCTGAACGGCAAGGTCGCCGAAGAGGCAATGCAGTACCTCGTGACGTACCTCCAGCGCCTCGGCGGCGCGGACGTGAAGCGCCTGAAGGAAGACCTCAAGACGCTCGTCGGCTTCGCCAAACTGGAGAAGTGGCCGAAGCAACAGGTCCGCTTCCTCAACGACTTCCTCGCGGACAACGGCGTCGCGGACGGCCGTTAACCGGCGAGCGGGGGACGGAAGTCCCCCGAGTGCGCCCCCCCGGGAGTGCGCCCCCCGGAGTGCGCTCCGATGCTCGGAGCGCCCGCCCGCATTTGCTGCCCAACTCGGGGGACTTCCGTCCCCCGCTCGCCTGGAAAGATCGCACCATGAATCTCGAACGCTACTCGCGGCAGATGCGCGTCCCCGGCATCGGCAAGGCCGGGCAAGAACGCATCATGAACTCGCGGGTCACCCTGTGCGGCGTCGGTGCCCTCGGTACGGTGCTGGCCAACACGCTGGTCCGCGCCGGGGTCGGCCACGTCCGCATCATCGACCGCGACTTCGTCGAGCCGTCGAACTTGCAGCGGCAGGTCCTCTTCGACGAGTCCGACGTGACCAACAACCTGCCCAAGGCCGAGGCGGCGGCGACCAAGCTGCGGCAGATCAACTCCGGCGTCACCGTCGAGGCCATCGTCGCGGACATCGACCGGACCAACGTCGAGGAGTTCTGCCGGGACGCCGACCTGATCCTCGACGGCACCGACAACTTCGAGGTCCGGTACACGATCAACGACGCGGCGATCAAGCTCAATAAGCCGTGGGTGTACGGTGGGGCGGTCGGCGTCGAGGGGATGACGATGACGATCATCCCCGGCGAAACCCCGTGCCTTCGCTGCGTCTTCGAGCAGTCCCCCGGCCCGGGCGAGGTCGGCACCTGCGAGACGGCCGGGGTGCTGGGGCCGATCGTCGGCATCGTGGCCAGCTTCCAGGCGACCGAGGCGTTGAAGATTCTCGCCGGCAAAGTCGAGGCCATCAACCGCGAGTTGTACATCCTCAACATTTGGGAGAACACCTCCCGCCGCGTCAAGATCGCCCCGCTGAAGGGCCGCAAGGGTAAGTGCCCGTGCTGCGCCCTGCGGCAGTTCGAGTGGCTCGACGGCGCGCACGGCACGCAGACGACCTCGCTGTGCGGCCGCAACGCCGTGCAGGTCAGCCAGCGCCGCGCCGGGAGCATGAACTTCGCCGAGTTGCGCAAGTCCCTCGACGGGGCGACGGCCGTGAGCGCGAACAAGTTTCTGATGAAGTTCACGGTGACCGAGGGCACCGACGGGTACGAGTTCACGGTGTTCCCGGACGGCCGCGCGATCATCAAGGGGACCGACGACACCGAGCGCGCCCGCGTCCTGTACGCCAAGTACATCGGCAATTGAGCGATTATTCGCTTTGTTCTTGCACGCCCGGCGGGACTCGGCATGATACGCCGAGTCCCGTCGGGCTTTCCGGCGGGCGACACCGGACACTTTCCCGAGGCTTGAGCGTTATGGCAGACACAGTCGAGAGCAAGCGGATGACCGCCGGCATTCTGGCGATACTTTTGGGGAGCTTGGGCGTACACAAGTTCTATCTGGGCTACACGCAGGCGGGCATCATTCAGCTCGTCGTGTCGGTGTGTACGCTGGGGTGCATCAGTTTCCTCGGGCTGATCGAGGGGATCATTTACCTGACCAAGTCGGACGCGGACTTCATCGCCACGTACCAGGTCGGCAAGAAGGAATGGTTCTAACCGCGGCGTACAATGCGAGACCGACCGGCCGCGGCAGGTTGCCGCGGCCGGTCGGCGCGTCGAGGGGAGTCCCGCCATGACCAGTGTCGCCGAACCGCCGCCGGAAACCGCCGCGACCAGCGTCGAGGACGGGTTGATGCCGTACCGCCTGTCGGTGGCGAAGTACGAGGAGATGGCCCGCCACGGCATCCTCGGGCCGGGCGACAAGGTCGAACTCCTCCACGGAATGCTGGCGCGTAAAATGACCACCCACACGCCCCACACGTTCGCCACGGTCAGGCTCGATCGAATCCTGGAATCGTTGTGCGGGCGGAGTTGGTGCGTCCGGTCGCAGCAGCCGGTGATCGCGTCCGACGACAGCATGCCCGAGCCGGACGTGTCCGTCGCGCAAGGCGCTCTCGGCGATTACTTGGTCCGACACCCCACGGCCGCGCAGACGGCCCTCGTCGTCGAAGTCTCCGACTCGACGCTGAGGCTGGACCTCGGCGTCAAACTCAAGCTGTACGCGGCGGCGATGATCCCGGAGTACTGGGTGGTCGATTTGGTCAATGGTAAGCTCCACGTCCACACCCTGCCGCGCGGCGGCAAGTCGCCCGGCTACCTCAGTACGGTGGTCCTCGGAGTCGCCGACGAGGTGCCGCTGACGTTGCGCGGCGCGGCGTTCGGCTCCATCCGCGTCGGCGACTTCCTGCCGCCTCTGCCCAGCCCAGGAGTGTCCCCATGACCAGTGTCGCCGAACCGCGGCCCGAAATCACCGTGGCGCGCGCCGCGACGGTGGCTTACGCCTACCCCATCTCGGTGGCCCAGTTCGAGGCGATGGACCGCCACGACCTCTTCGGCCCGGACGAGAAGCTGGAGTTGATCCACGGCCTCATCACCCGGAAGGCTCCGATCAAACCGCCCCACGCCTTCACGACCTCGGAACTCGCAATCCTCTTGCTGAGGCTCTGCGGCGAGGGATGGGTAGTGCGGTGCCAGGCACCGCTAAAAGTTTCCGAAGACAGCGCGCCGCAACCCGATGTCGTCGTCGCCATCGGTGTACGCCGCGACTACACCACGGTTCACCCGACGCCGAGCCAAACCGCCCTCGTCGTCGAGGTGTCCGAAACTACGCTCGCGTTCGACCTCGGCGTGAAGCTCGCGCTGTACGCGGCGGCGAAAATCCCCGAGTACTGGGTGGTCGATCTGACCGGCCGGCGGTTGCACGTCCACACCCTGCCGCGCGGCGGGAAGAAGCCCGGCTACCGGCGTACAATGGTCCTCGAGGCCGACGCCGAGGTGCCGCTCACCTTGCGCGGCGAAGCGTTCGGGTCGATCCGCGTCCAAGAGTTCCTGCCGTGATTTATCTCGACAACGCCGCGACGACGTTTCCCAAGCCCGAGCAGGTTTACCTGGCGATGGACCGCTTCGCCCGGACCTCGCTGGCCAACCCGGGCCGGGCCGGGCACAAGATGGCGCTGGCCGCCGAACACGCCCTCGACGAGGGCCGGCACCGGCTCAACCGCCTGGTGAACGGCAAGTCGCCCGACCGGATCGTGTTCGCCCTCAATGGCACCGACGCCCTGAACATGGCCATGAAGGGGACGATCAACCCCGGCGACCACGTCATCACGACGGTCCTCGAACACAACTCCGTCAGCCGCCCGCTGCAGGCGATGGCCGACGCCGGGACGATCACGCTGACCCGCGTCGAGGCCGACGCCGGCGGCACCCTCGACCCCGACGCGATCCGCAAGGCGATCACGCCGCGGACGCGCATGGTCGCCATGACCCACGGCAGCAACGTGCTGGGCACCGTGCAACCGGTCGGCGAAGTCGGGGCGATGCTCCGCGAGTACGAGGAGGTCATTTTCCTCGTGGACGCGGCCCAGACCATCGGCGTCGTGCCGATCGACGTGCAGGCGATGCGCATCGACCTGCTCGCCTTCCCCGGGCACAAGTGCCTGTTCGGGCCGACCGGGACCGGCGGCCTGTACGTCGCCCCGCGCGTGCAGCCGCGGGCCTGGCGCGAGGGCGGGACCGGGGGCGATTCGTCCACGCCGACGCAGCCCAAGGACTACCCGTACTTCCTCGAAGGCGGCACCCCGAACGTGCTGGGCGTCGTCGGCATGACGGCCGGCATCGACTTCGTCGAGGAGCGGACGCCCGACGCGATCCGCCGGCACGAGGTCGAGTTGTGCGACCGCCTGCGGCACCTGATCGCGCCGGCCGGGTACGAGATGTTCGGCCACGCCGACTCGGCCCGCCGCGTCGGCACCCTGGCCTTCCGGCACGACACCCTGTCGGCGTCCGAGTTGGGCGGGATTCTCGACCAGTCGTTCGCCGTGGCCGTGCGGCCGGGGTTGCACTGCGCCCCGTACCTGCACCGCGCCTACGGCAGCTTCCCCGACGGCCTGGTGCGCGTCAGCCCCGGCCCGTTCAACACCGAGGCCGACATCGACGCCGTGGCCGCCGCGCTGACCGAGATCACCGCCGGCGTCTGACCCCCGGCGAGCCAGAAGCGTCAGCGCCCGGAGTAACACGGCGTGTCGATCGAGTCGCTGAAAGTGCTGGCCCCGCCGACTGGTTACAAGCCCGAGGGCTGGACGTGGCCGAGAGTCGAGGCGTCGATGGGCATGAGGTTGCCCAACGACTTCAAGCAAATCGTGACGTGCTACGGGCCGGGCGTCTGGGCCGACTGGGTCATCCTGTTCGCGCCCAAAGCGACCGGAACGCCCCACGCCCTGGAGTCCGCCCCGCAGGACATTCTCGAAGGCGAGCGGGGCTTCCTCAGTGACCTGACGGCTGAACAGAGGACCGAGGAGTTCCCGTATCTGCTACACCCCGAGCCTGGCGGGCTGTTCCCGTTCGCCGTCACCGCGGGGGGCGACACCCTTTATTGGCGCACGGGCGGTCACCCCGACGACTGGCCGATCATCGAGAACGACAGCCGCGACACCGCGACCACCGAGTTCCCGTTCGGCATCGGCGAGCTGCTGGTGCGCTTCTTGAGGGATGAACTGGACGAGGAAGTCTTCCCTCGCCCCGAGCCGCGACCCGACAAGCTGTTCGTCCCGTTCCCGAGTCGCTAGCGTGTTTCCGGGGTGACCCTACTGGCCCCCCTCCCCGCTTGGGGGGAGGGCTGGGGTGGGGTCGCGGCAACCCCCCTCAATCCCCCCGCAGACGGGGGGAGGCCGGAACCGACCTGCACGAGATGGAGGACCGCCCCGGCGAGGCCCCTCGATCCCCCCGCAGACGGGGGAGGCCGGAACCGCAGGCCGCGACGCCCCCTCATCATGCTCACCAGGAGCGTCGCCGTGCCGCCCACCGAAGTCGCCCCCGACGTGTTCCGCGTCACCGACACCTGCAACGCCTACGTCGTCCGCGACGGCGACGCCGCGGTCCTCATCGACTTCGGTGACGGTGCGGCCATAGGCGAACTCGCGGCACTCGGCGTCAAGCACGTCGAGTGGGTGCTGTTCACGCACCACCACCGCGAGCAACTGCAAGGCTGGCACCGGCACGCCCCCGCCGGGGCCAAGGTCGCCGGCCCCGAAGCGGAGCGGGCGCTGTTCGAGCGGCCGACCGACTTCCGCAAGGCGAAGGTCACCCTCGGCGACGCCGAAGTGGAAGTCGCCGCGCGCCCGCAGGCGGCTGAACTGGTCCACGAGGATTGCCCGGTCGGTCGCGCCGACGCTGCTGCCGGGGGTGTGGTCCTCGGCCGGCACGCCGACCCACAGGTCGATCTTGTCCACGGTGCCGTAGAGTTGCTGGAGCTTCGCCTGCATCGCCGCGTCGGAGGTGATCTGGGCGAAGCTCGTTACCTTCGGCAAGCCGTAAGCGGCGCGGGTCGTGTTGTAGTCGGCCAGGCTCCAGGCGGCGTGTACGAGATTGTTCCCCGAGCCGTCGTAACTGCGCACGGCTGTCACGGGGTCGGGACCGCGCTGGGGACGGTGCGGTCCTCCAAGGTCGTGGCTTGCGGGCGGAACGGGCACGCCAGCACCATCGCCGGCGACATCCACGAACCGGCGCGGCGACTCACCTTTTTTCCACAATCGCGAGGTTCCACGCGGCGAACGGCAGGGCAGGGCGGCGGAAGTGCTCGGCGACCGGTGATGGGCGTGCGGACGGTCGCTCGGACCGTGGGGGCGGCCGGGCGACGGATCGGATCGAACGGGGCGGTTAGGGTCGGGTCAGTTCCTGGAAGCCGGGCAGGGTGCGGACGGCGGCGAACTCGGGGTCGGTGGCCAGGTAGTCCCGGCCGAACCCGGCTTTCACGGCCAGGCTGACCATGTCGATCGCCCGGGGGCCGTAGCTCGGCTCGGCGGCCGCGAGGCGGGCGTAGGTCGCGGCGATCTGGTAGATCACCTGCGGCCCCCCGTCCGCGCCGGCCAAGGCGACCTTCGCGTCGGCCTTGGCCCGGTCCCACCGCGCGGCCTGGGCGTGGGCCAATCCCCGGCTGGCGTGGGCCAGCGCGCTCTTCGGGTCGGCGGCGACGGCCTGGTCGAGCGTCGCGATCAAGTCGTCCCGCTGGCCCAGCGCGTTCAGCGCGAACGCCTTGTGCAACAGGGCGTGCGGCGACTTCGGGTCGAGGTCGAGTGCCCGGCCGAAGTCGGCCAGCGCCCCGGGCAGGTCGCGGGCCAACCGGGACTGGCCGCGTTCGAGCCAGCCGAGGAGGTCGCGCGGCTCGGTCTTCAGCGCCTCGGTCTCGTCGGCCGTGGCCCCGGCGGCGTCCCCGGCGGCCCGCTTGACGGCGGCCCGGAGGAAGTGCGTCTTGCCCGGTTCCGCGCCGAGTTCCAACGCACGGTCGAGGTCGCGGATCGCGGCCGGGTACAGTTTCAGCCCACGCCGCGCGGCCGCCCGGTGCAGGAACAATTCGGGGAAGTCCGGCAGGCTCTCGGCGGCGGTCGTCAGGTCGTCCTCGGCGGCCGCGTCGTCGCCGAGTTTCGCGTGGACGGTGCCGCGGTTGTAGTGCGCCGGGCCGGAGTCCGGGGCGAGGGCCACGGCTGCGGCGAAGCTGGTCCGGGCGTCGTATAGCCGGCCGACGGCGGCGTGGGCCGCGCCCTCCCCGAGGTGCGCCCAGAAGTTCTGCGGGTCGATCTTCAAGGCCGTCCGGAAGTGGCCGAGGGCGTCGGCGTGCCGGCCCTCGGCCAGCAGGTCGGTCCCGGCCAGTTGGTGGTCCTCGGCGGTCCACTCGATGCCGTCGCCGGCGGCCCGCTCGGCGGCCGCGGCCGCGCCGCCGGCGTCCCCCTGCAGGCGCAAGATTTTGACCCGCTGGGCGAAGACCGCGCGGGGCGGTACGCCCGGGGCCACGGCCTCGGCCCGTTGGTTCCACCGGCCCGCTTCGGCGTAGGCGTCCGCCCGGTCGCCCGGCCCGGCCTGAGCGGTCACCACGATGCCCCGCGCGACGAGCACGCACAGGTCGGTCAACTGCTTGCGCAGGCGGGTTTGCTCGACGGCCGGCAGGGCGGCCACGTCCGCCCGGCGGTCCCAGTCCGGTGCGTCCAGCGCGTACCGGTCGAGGGCCGACCGCGCCCGGTCCAGCCCGGCGGCGACGAGTCGCGGGTTGTCCCGGCCGGAGTTCACGAGGAACGGTACGGACCGGGTGTCGGCCTCGAACTGGCGGAGGGCGTTCGCGCTCTCCAAGCCGGCGAGCCGGCCGGCCCGGGCGGAGTAGGCGAAGCCGCCGGCGACCAGCACCGCGCCGGCCAGCGCGGCCAGGGTCGCGTTCGACGACAGCCGGGGGTGCCGCCGCGCCCACTTCGTCGCCCGCTCGCGCGGGGACGGCTCGGGGGCGACGGCCAGCGGCTCGTCGGCCAGGTAGTGTTCGAGGTCGTCCCGCAGGTCGGCGGCCGTCTGGTACCGGTCGCCCCGGTCGTGGGCCAGGCAGGTCCGGACGATCGACTCCAGGCCGGGCGTGACTTCGGGGTTGTGCGGGCGGACGGGCGGCGGGCCGGCCAGCCGCTCGGCCAGCATCCGCGGCACCTCGTCGGCCAGCGTGCCGCTCGGCGCGCGGAACGGGTACCGACCGGTGAGCAGTTCGTACAAGACGACGCCGAGCGAATACACGTCGCTCCGGCCGTCCGCCGGGGTGCCCTTCGCCAGGACCTCCGCGAGTTGTTCCGGGGCCATGTACGGCAGCGTCCCGCCGACCGGGGCGGACGGCAGCCCGGCCCGCAGTTTCAAGTCCTCCGCGATTCCGAAGTCGAGGAGCATCGGCTGGCCGTCGTCCGTCAGCAGCACGTTCGCCGGCTTCACGTCCCGGTGCAGAATGTTCCGGGCGTGGGCGTGCGCCAGGCCGTCCGCGATCCGAGCGGCCAGCCAGCAGACGGCCCGCGGGTAACTGTCCCGGGACAGGTGGTCGAGCAGGGCGTCCGCTGCCGGCCCGTCCGGGTCCGCGGCCGTGGCCCCTTCGGCGGTGACCGGCTGGGCGACCAGGTCGGGCACGGTCCGCGCGGTCAAGTCTTGCAGGGTCTCGACCAACTGGCGACCGGTGGCCGGCAGGCGGTTCTTCTCGCGGTACCGGGAGAGCAGGTCGGCCAGGGTCACAGCCCCGTAATACGGCATGCACACGGCCTGGAACCGGCCGTCCCGGTGGGTCGAGTAGACGGGGACGATGTGCGTGTGCTGGAGCCTAGACAGGGTCCGCCCCTCGCCGGCCAGGTCGGGGGACACCTTCAAGGCCACCAGCCGCCCGCCGAGGTCGGGCTGCGTCGCCAGGAAGACGCGGCCGAACGCTCCGCGGCCGAGTTCCCGGACGAGCTTGAAGCCGAACGCCTCCTCGCCGGCCTGGGGCATCCGCTCCAGCACCTCGTCGGTCGCCCGCCGCCGGGGTTCGGTACCGGCGGGGGGCGGGGTTTCGGCGGCCGTCCCGCCGTTCCCGAACCAGGCCGGCGGGCCGTCCCCCACCCAATTCTGCTGGGTGCCGGGGTCGCCCGCGGACGGGGCGTTGAGGTCGAAACTTACAGGGGCGGGGCGGGGCATGACGGCGGCCTCTCGCGGATCGGGGGCAACGGCGCGAATTGCACTCCCTAGCTCACGAACTTTTGAAGCACGGGGGATTCGCGGCGAATCCGGACGAATCGTCCGAAGATTGACACGGGTGTGTCCGTTCCGAAACACGCCCTCGAAGATGACTCTTCCGCGCGACATCTCACCGTCGAGCAGGACCAATCCCTTCGGCCGGGACAATAGATTCGGGAATAATCGCCTCGCCATCTGCACGGCCGATTCGGCGGACTACGTAGGAGGTGCCGATTCCGGCGAGTCGGTCGGCCAATGTGTGCCGCTCGACTCACGCACCCCTTATTTTCGGGAACACTATGAACGCTTCGCCCAATCCGTTCCGCATGACGCTCTCGATCACGTTCCTGGAAGACCGCCTCGCGCCCGCGGGGACTAGCCCGTACTTGCCCCCGCTGCCCGCGCCCGGGCCGATCGTCGTCATCGCCCCGCCGTGCCAGCCGGCCAGTGAGCCGCCGCGCGTGTCGAATTTCTAACCGTCTCGCGGGCCGGGCTGTCGATCCGGGCGACCGAATCGACGCCCCGGCCCGTGCCGCTGCCTGCGCTCCTCACGCCCCCGGACGTGCCCCGTGGTGACGAACCTGTCGGCCCTGGAACTCGAACAGACGTACCGCGCCGAGTCGCTGCCCGCGTCGTCCACCGCCGGGGACGCCAGCCTCGTCTACATCTACCCGACCGGCCCGCTCATGGGCACCCGGTACGTCCTCGACGCCGACCTGGTCGTCATCGGCCGGACCGAGGACTGCAAGGTCCGCAACACCGACGGGTCGGTGTCCCGGTACCACGCCCGCATCGACCGCCGCGACGGCGGGTACGCGGTCACCGACCTGGGCAGCACCAACGGGACGTTCGTCAACAACGTCCTGCACGCCCAGTCCCGGCTGACCGACGGCGACTACCTGCGCATCGGCAACTGCATCTACCGGTTCCTGGCCGGGGGCAACTTCGAGGCCGAGTACCACGAGGAGATTTACCGGCTCACGGTCATCGACGGGCTGACCGGCCTGGCGAACCGCCGGTTCCTGGGCGAGTTCCTGGCCCGCGAACTCGTCCGGTCCCAGCGGCACCGCCGCCCCCTGTCCCTGGCCCTGCTCGACGTCGACCGGTTCAAGCAGATCAACGACCGGTTCGGGCACCTGGCCGGGGACACGATCCTGCAACAACTGGCCGCCCTGGCCGTCGCCGAAGTCGGGCGGGACGAACTGTTCGCCCGGTACGGCGGGGAGGAGTTCGCGCTCGTCCTGCCCGAGGCCGCCGCGGACGACGCCGTGGCCCGGTGCGACGCCCTCCGCCGGGCCGTCGCCGCCCACCCCTTCGCCCTCGGCGGGCAGCGGGTCGCGGTGACGATCAGCGTCGGCGTCGTGAGCACCGACGGCCACCCGGACGCGACCCCGGCGGCCCTCCTCGCGGCCGCCGACAAGGCCATGTACCGGGCCAAGTCCGCCGGTCGGAACCAAGTCGCCCGCTGATGCCGACCGCACCCCGGCCGAGGCCCAAGGGCGACGACCGGCGAGCCAGGAGCGTGAGAGACTGGAGTTCTTGAGCCGACCGGCCCAAAAAGTGCATGCAACTCGCGTGCGGTCCGCCACACACCGTGTCGGCCGCGAGCCCCGTTTCCCGGAGAGTTGCCATGCGGAAGTCCCCGTTTGTCGCCCTGATCGCGTTCGCCAGCCTGTCCACCCTGACCTCGCTGGCGGCCCTGCCGACCCCGCAAGCCCCGGCCGCCCCGGCCGCCGCCCCCGACAAGCACCACGCCATGTACGCCGACTGCGCGAAGATTTGCGCGAACTGCATGCTGACGTGCGAGGCGACGGTCCACCACTGCGCCGAGCAGGCGATGGCCGGCAAAAAGGATCACGTCAAACCGATGGCCATCGCGGCCGACTGCGCCGAGTTCTGCGCCCTATCGGCGAAGCTCACGGCCCGGCACAGCGACCTGGCCCCGGCGGCGTGCGAGGCGTGCGCCAAGGCGTGTGACTTGTGCGGTGCGGAGTGCGCCAAGTTCGCCGACGTGCCCGAGATGAAGGAGTGCGTCGAGTCGTGCAAGAAGTGCGCCGCCTCGTGCCGCGAGATGGCCAAGATGGGCCACCACGAGAAGCACTAACTCGCCAACCGACGACACCGGCGAGCCAAGAGCGTCAGCGACTGGAGGTTCCTCGACCTCCAGTCGCTGACGCTCTCGGCTCGCCGGAGCACTGGCGGCGAGATTCGTGGCGGACGTGCTTGCAGACTATCTCCCCGTCGCGCAACTTGGTCTCGGCGCGCGGGGGCGGGTTCTGGGTAGAATGACTCCGGGAGTGCAAACGCCCCAGACTGCCCCTTCGTGGGCGCGGCGGGCCGGGTCATTTGGGAGTGGCACACGACATGGCGGCACCGATCCTTGCGGACTCGTACAACCGGGACGTGCTCGAACAAGAATACCTCAAGTGGCAGTCCGAACCGGCGTCCGTGGACCCCACCTGGCAAGCCTTCTTCGCCGGGGCCGAGTTCGCCGGGAACGGCATCCAGCAGCGGGTCGAAGCCCTGCCCCAGGCGACCGGCACCGGGGCCAGCGCGGCCGACCTGCGGCTGCAAACCGGCGTCGTCCGGCTGGTCTTTTGGTACCGCCAGATCGGCCACCTCCAGGCGTACACCGACCCGCTCACGGACGGCCCGCCGCCGCCGCACCCGCTGTTGCAACTCGACAAGTTCGGCCTGACCGAGGCCGACCTCGACACCGTGGTCGATGCGTCCATGCTCTTCGGCTCCCCCGACCGCATGTCCCTCCGCGAGTTGGTCGGGGTGGTCAAGGACACCTACTGCGGCAAGGTCGGCGTCGAGTACATCCACATCGACGACTACGAGAAGCGCTCCTGGCTGGCGGCCCGCATGGAGCCGTCCCGCAACCGCGCGAACTTCCCGCTCGCGCAGAAGTACCGCTTCCTGATGACCCTGCACTACGCCACGATGTTCGAGCAGTACCTGCACACGAAGTACGTCGGCCAGAAGCGGTTCAGCCTCGAAGGCGGCGAGACCCTGATGCCGATGCTCGACGCCGTCGTCGAGCGGTCGCCGGCGCTGGGCATCGAGGAGATCGTCGTCGGCATGGCCCACCGCGGCCGGCTGAACGTCCTGGCGAACACCTTGCAGAAGCCGTTCGCGGCGATCTTCAACGAGTTCGAGGACGTGTACATGCCCGAGACGACCCGGGACGGCGACGGCGACGTGAAGTACCACCTCGGCTTCGGCGCGGACATCAAGACCTCGTCCGGCGGCGTCGTCCACATCTCGCTCACGCCCAACCCCAGCCACCTCGAAGCGGTCAACCCCGTCGTCGAGGGCCGCGTCCGGGCCAAGCAGCGGCAGCACGGCGACACCGAGCGCAGCACCGGCCTGCCGCTGTTGATCCACGGCGACGCGGCGTTCGCCGGGCAAGGTCTGGTCGCCGAGACGCTGAACATGGCCAACCTCGCCGGCTACCGCACCGGCGGGACGCTGCACCTGGTCATCAACAACCAGATCGGCTTCACGACTAGCCCGCGCGACGCCCGCAGCACGCAGTACTGCACCGACCTGGCGAAGTTCATCGGTGCCCCCGTGTTCCACGTCCACGGCGAGGACCCCGAGTCGGCCGTCTACGCCACGCAGCTCGCGCTGGAGTACCGCCAGAAGTTCAAGGCCGACGCGGTCATCGACCTCGTCTGTTACCGCAAGTACGGGCACAACGAGGGCGACGAGCCGGCCTTCACGCAACCGGTCGAGTACCGCAAGATCAAGGCGAAGAAGTCCCCGGCGGACGTGTACACCGCGGCGCTCATCGCCAGCGGCGACATCAAGCCGGAGGAGGCGGCCGCGATCGACGAGGCGTTCAAACACCGCCTCGACGACGCCCTCAACGGCGTGAAGGGGGAGATCAAGGCGGGCCACACCAAGTCGAAGCGCATGGCCGGGTTCACGCAGCGCTGGAAGGGCTTCTCGAAGGAGTACAGCCACGACCGCGCCGCCACCGCCATCGCGCCCGAGGTCGCGCGGCGAATCGCCGAGCAGTTCGTCAACGTCCCCGACGGCTTCCACTGGCACCCGACCATCCAGAAGCTCGCCGAGAAGCGCCGGGCGTCGATCCTCGGCGGGGGCGACGACATCGACTGGGCCACCGGCGAAGCCCTCGCCTTCGGCTCGCTCGTGCTCGACGGCGTGCTGGTGCGGCTCAGCGGCCAGGACTGCCGGCGCGGCACGTTTAGCCACCGGCACTCGTCGTACTTCGACCAGGAGGACGGCAAGCCGACCTGCCCGCTGGCCAACCTCGACCCCGCCGCCGGCCTGTTCGAGGTCTACGATAGTTCGCTGTCCGAAGCCGCGATCCTGGGCTTCGAGTACGGCTTCACGCTGGACGAGCCGAACGCGCTGGTCATGTGGGAGGCCCAGTTCGGCGACTTCGTCAACGGCGCGCAGGTCATCACCGACCAGTTCATCGCGTCCGGCGAGTCGAAGTGGAACCGCTCCAGCGGCGTCGTCATGTTGTTGCCGCACGGCTACGAGGGCCAGGGGCCGGAGCACTCCAGCGCCCGGCTCGAACGCTTCCTGCAACTGTGCGCCGAGGACAACATCCAGGTCTGCAACTTCACCACGCCCGCGAACTACTTCCACGGCCTCCGCCGGCAGGTGAAGCGCAACTTCCGCAAGCCGCTGATCGTGATGACGCCCAAGAGCCTGCTCCGCCTCTCCGCCGCGACGAGCCGCACGGAGGACTTCACGACCGGCCATTTCCAGGAGATTATCGGCGACGCCACGGCCGACCCCAAAGCCGTGACGCGGGTCGTCTTGTGCAGTGGCAAGGTCTACTACGAGTTGGCGGCCAAGCGCGAGGCGGAGAAGGCGGGGCACGTCGCCGTCCTGCGGATGGAGCAGTTCTACCCGTGGCCCGAGCAGCAGTTGAAGGCCGAACTGGTGAAGTACCCGGCGGCGACGGAGTTCGTCTGGTGCCAGGAGGAGCCGCACAACAACGGCGGCTGGTCGTTCGTCGAGCCGCGCCTGCGGTCGATCGCGGCGAAGCCGTTCGAGTACGTCGGCCGCGACCCCGGCGCGAGTCCCTCGACCGGGTCGCTGTTCGTCCACAAGCACGAGCAGGCGGAACTCGTCGAGGCGGCGATCCTGAAGCCGGTCCCCCACTTCGTGCTGGCGAAGAAGAAGGCCGACGTGGCCCCCGCCGCGCTCGTCCTCACGAACGCCGCGGGCGGGTAAGTCCGCGGCGGGGCCGGAGACTTACCCGGTCGGGCGCTGCAGGACCAGGCCCCAGTGCCACGAGCAGCAGCACAAGTCTTCGTCGCGGACGTACCGGAAGCCGGCGTCCTCGGCCCACGCCCGGCACTGCTCGGGGGTCGGGCGGATGGCCAGCGTGGGGCCACGCGGGGTGAGTTCGTCGGCCTGCCAGTGGATGACGCCGACCTTGCCGCCGGGGGCGAGGGCGCGGTACGCTGTGCGGAGCAACTCGACCGGCTGTTCGATGTGCAAGATGTTGAACAGCAGCGCGTAGCCGGCACTGCCGTCCGGCCGGCCAGAGCCGTCGGCGAGAAAGTCTCTCTCTTCGGCGACGACGTTGGTCAGGCCGGCGGCCGTGGCGCGGGCGGCGGTCGCGGCGACCATCTGCGGGTCGATGTCGAGGGCGAAGACGGTGCCCGCCACGAGCTTGGCCACCGGAACGGTGAACAGGCCGTAGCCGCAGCCGAACTCGACCGCGTCGATCGGCCCGCGGCAGTCGAGCCTGCCGACGATGCACTCGGGGTTGAAAAACGTCTGCCAGTACGCCGCGTCCGGCATCCCACTCTCGCGGCCCTTCGCCATCGGTCGGCCTCCGTCGGTGGATGGAATCCGTTCACGGGACCGGTACGCCGAGTTGGCGACAGATCGCTCGTGCGGTCGGGTCCAGAACTTCCCGGTGTCGGGGGATCGCGGTCCGCCGGCCGTTGACCGGGTTTTCCCAAATCGAGTGGTCCGAGCCTTCCCTTGCCAGGACGCACCCGTGGAGCACGGGGTGCCGGATCAGGTCTCGCCGCTTCACGACACGACCACCCCCGCGGGCACCCGTTCGACGGCCGTGCTGGCCCGCAAGTGCAGGTGCAGCGGCTCTTCGAGGTCGGCGTCCGGGTCGGCCCGCGACGGGTCGGGGACGGGCAGCGCCTCGCCCCGCTCCAGGCACAGGTTCGCCAGGTCGAGCAGGGCGGACGCCAGCAATCGGCGGGCGTCCGCAAGGTCCGCGCCGCAAGTGATCGCGCCCGGAAAGTCCAGGACGTGGGCGTGGACGCCACCGTCTACGAACTGGTACGCGGCCTTGTACGTCAGCATTGGAACCGCCTCAGGTAGAAATGGGCAGGCCGCTTATTGGACCCGCCCGGCGTGCTCACTGCTTGAGGAGGAGGCGGCCGGTGTAGTCTATGCGGTGGAGGAAGTACGGGCGGGGCTGGCCGGCCAGGTACTCGTCCACGGCCTTCCGCGCGCCGGCCCAGTGGCCGTAGTCGTCGATGATCAGGACGCCGCCCTCGCACAACAGCGGGAAGAGGTGGACCAACTCGTGCCGCGTGGACTCGTACCAGTCCGTGTCGAGCCGGAGCAGCGCGACCGGGCCGGTCGGGGACTGGGCGGGGAGCGTCGCCTCGACGGGGCCTTTCGCGTAGTGGACGCGGTCCGGCGGGTAGCCGGTCGAGAGCATGTTCCGCCGCACGTCGTCCAGGCCGGCGACGCACCAGTAGCCGGTCTTGTCGGCGTCGCGGTCGAGGAGCGTTCGGGCCGAGGTGCCGTCCGCCGTTCGGTCGGCGTCGGTCGGCGGCGTCATGCCTTCAAAGGTGTCGTACAGGTACAGGTCGCGGCCGGTGTCCCCCTCCTGGGCGAGGGTCAGGGCGACGGCCATACTGCTGCCGCCGCGCCAGACACCGCACTCCACGAAGCTCCCGGCGATGCCGCGGCGGACGAGGTAGCGGACGGCCTGGACGAGCGAAATTTGTCGCGCGACATCGGTCATCGAGTACCCGGCGATCCGGCCGAGGACGGCCCGGTCGTCCGCCGACAGGTCGGGCGGCAGGGGCGCGGCCGCCGGGGGCCGGTAGCGGACTACGTCGAAGCCGAGGGCCCGGACCGCGCCGCGCACGATCTTTTTCATTCCGCGCCTCCCGGGTCGAACTCGGCGACCGCCGGACGTTACTCGTCGGCGGACTTTTTGTTGACGCTTTCGCTCTCCTTCTCGTAGCCGAACTCGGACTTCAACAGCGACACCGCGGTGTCCCGGGCCTCCTTGCGGAGGTCGGCCCGTTGGTTCCGCTTCACGACCGGCTGCAAGGGGGTGCGGTTGGCCAAGGCCCCGTACACGCTGATGTGGAACTCGTCGATCGACTTGTCCTGGCGGTTGGTCAGCACCGCGACGTAGGCCGTGTCGCCCGGTTCGTCGGTGAACACCAGGGTCGTGCCGAGCGGCTTGTCCTTGGCATTGACGAGGTCGGTGACCAGCGCCGAGTTCGGGAACGGGATGTCGTCGGTGACTTTCATCTCGTACCGGCCGGCCCCGCGCTGGGCCATGATGCCGATGCCCGACGTTTCGACGACCGGGGCCACGTCGTCGATGGGGAAGAACTTGACGCGGGCCTGGGCCTCGGGGGCCGCGAACGACTTGGCGAAGTCGGTGTGCAGTTGCGTCAGCTTGGGTTCGATCTCGACGGCGTTGCCGCCCAGGGCGCGGGCCTTCACGGCCAGGTCCTCGGCGGCCTTTTTGACGAGGTCGCGGGCCTGCTTACGCCGCCACGCGGCCTCGACTTTGGCCTTCGCGTCAACGCTGTTGGGGTCGCGCAACGGCTCGGGGGCCTGCTCCTCGGTCCGCCAGGCGAGGTGCAGCGGGAACGAGTCGTTCGGGTACGACTGGGGCTTGAAGAAGCCGGAACTCGGGACTTCGCGGGCCGGGCTGCCGTCGGCCCCGGGCCGCGTCTGGTCGAAGAAGAACCGCCGGCCGAACTTCGCCGGGGTCGCGGCCGCGCTGTGCAGCGGGTTGGCCTGGTCCTTCTTGGCCACGAGCACCTTCAACCCGTCGTCCGCGCCGATCGAGTACTGGTCGCGGAACTCCTTCGACGCCCCGGTCTTCAACCCCCGGGCCGCGGCGAAGTCGGCGACGAGCTTCTTGGCCTCCGGCGAGTCGGCGGCCGGCTTCATCTTGTCCAGGTCGGTCAAGAGCTTGACCACGTCCGCGATGGCGACCGTCTTGACCAGCTTCTCTTCGAACTGGGCGAGCAAGCGGCCCTGCACGACGGCCTGCGACAGCGGCTGGGCGGCGGCGTACTGCACGGCCAGGTTGCCGAAGGCCGTGGCCAGGCCGCCGAGGCCGGGCGACAGCGGCACGATCGCGGCGGTCGGCAGGGTGTCGAACCGGGTCTTGCGGTCGGCGAGGACGGCGGTCCCGGCGAACACCGACGGCGCGGCGAACGCCCCGCCCTGGCCGGCGAACGCCCCGGCCAGGCTCGCGGCCAGCGTGGCCACGTTAGCCGGGCGGACGAACGCCGGGTCGGGCAACGCCTGGCCGCCGAACACGCTGAACCACGACTGCTTCAGGCCGACTTTGTGGCCGGCGGCGTAGGTCTTGTACAACTCGTTGGTGATCAGGTTCGGCGTGAAGGCCGGGGCCGGGGCGGTCAGCACGGCCGCGAGCGCGACGCCGGGCATCGGGGCCACCAGGAAGCCGCTGAGCTTCGCGGCCAGGTCGAGCTTCGGCGTGGCCTCGGCGGCGGCGGCCTTGAAGTACGGCTCCTCGCCCGTCACTTCCAGCCAGCCGAGCTTGAGCTTGCGCGGCTCGCGCAGGCCGAACTTGACCGACCGCGGGTTCGGGTCGTCGTTCTTCCCGGCCTGGAACAGTTCCCGCCGCGCGGCGTCGTCCGGGGCACCGGTCACGCGGTCCAGGTAGTTCTCGGCGGGGACGGCGATCACCCGGTACTGCGCCGGGTTCGTCTGCTTGCGGAAGTAGTCGTAGAACTCGGCCGGCGACTGGTACTCCTCGGCGAGCGGGTTGAGCGCCGCCTGGCCCATCACGGCGGTTTGCGCGGCCCGCACGCGGAACTCGTCCCCCAGGGCCGTCAGCACCATCGTCGGTGAGAAGCGGATTTTGTCCTTCATGCCCGCGTCTACGGCCCGCCAGTCGTCGGTCGTCATCTTGCGGAACAGCTCCTGGTTCGCCAGTTCGATCACGTCCTCGGGGGCGTACTGGATGCCGAGCTGGTCGGCCTTCTTCAACCACAGCAAAAACTCGACGTTGTCCCGCGTCGTGTTGGCCGGCTGGTTGCCGAAGAAGTGCGCCCGGGTGCGGCCCCCGGCCATCGACTTCCGCTCCTGCAGGTCCATGAAGTGCCGCAGCGCCTGGGCCGCGGTGCGGTCGGCCTCGGGCGGGTTCTTGCCCTTGACGATCTGCTCCAGGCTGAACGCGGAGAACTGCATCGTCCGGTCGCGGTCGGTCAGGATGTCGTCCAGGGTCGGCGGCGCGCCGAACCCCATCTGGGCGAACTGGGCCTTCTGCTGGATGTCCTGGCCGATGAAGTTCGCCTGCATGACCCGCAGCACGCCTTCGATCGTCTGCTTGTTCTGGGCCGTGACCGTCTTCAAGTTCTCGAAGACGGTTTTCTGGAGGTTCTCCAGTGCCCGGTCGGACGCCCGGCCCATGTACTCGTTGGCGAGCAGCCGGCGGGTTTCGAGGTCGCCCAGTTCGGACGAGTAGACCTTGTTCCCGCCGACGACGGCGAGGACTTCGCCGGTGCGGGCGCGGGACGACAGGTACTTGGGGATGAGGGAGAACAAATCCCCCTGGCCGAACTGCAACACGAACACGAACATCATGAAGCTCGTGAGCAGCGCGAACAAGATTCGCGTGTTGCGGCGAAAAATGTCGAATGGGTTGAAAGCCATGACTCAGTCCTGAGTTACGTTGCCCGAGTTGCCCGTCGCCGGCCGCCCAACGGGGGCCGTCACCCTTGACAGCCCCCGTAGGACTGCTCTAAGTGTGACTGTTCGCCGCCCCGACCGGGTTCGAGTCCGGAGTCGGGGCGGAAGTTCGATTGTAGGAATTCCGCGGTTCGTAACAACCGCAACACGGAGCCGATCAGGTGCCTGCCCCCCGCAAGACGACCCCGCCCGCCGCCCCCGCCCCCTCTCATACGGAGGAGGACGGCGGCACCGCGACCACCGCCAAGACGACCCGCAAGGCCCCGGCCCGCAAGCCCAAGGCGACGGCCAACACCGGCGTCGAGCCGGTGGCCAAGCGCGCCGCCCGCAAGCCGTCGAAGAAGGCCCCCGGCGTCACCGTCCGCGAACCGCTCGTCCCGGACGGCACCGGCGGGTACGACCTGCTCATCGTCGAGTCGCCGGCCAAGGCCAAGACGATCAACAAGTACCTCGGCAACAAGTTCAAGGTGCTCGCCAGCTACGGTCACGTCCGCGACCTGGCCACCGGCCGCCGGGTCGAGGGCGAGGAAGTGTCCGGCATCCGCATCGGCGACGGCTGGAAGTTGCGCTACCTCGTCGATGCCGGGGCCAAGGCCAAGGCCAAGGCCGGCAAGGGCCGCGGCCGCCGCACGCAGAAGGAGATTCTCGACGAACTCGCCGCCGCCGCGCAGAAAGCCAAGCGGGTGCTGCTGGCCAGTGACCCCGACCGCGAGGGCGAGTCGATCGCCTGGCACATCGCCGACGAACTGCAACTCGACGAGGCGCTGACCTTCCGCGTCCGCTTCAACGAGATCACCAAGAACGCGATTCAGCAGGCGCTCGCCGCGGCCGAGAAGATCGACCTCGACCGGGTCCGGGCGCAAGAGGCCCGCCGGGCGATGGACCGCGTCGTCGGCTTCCCCCTGTCGGCGATTCTGGGCGACAAGGTCACTCGCGGCTTGAGTGCCGGCCGGGTGCAGTCGGTGGCGGTGCGCGTCATCGTCGATCGGGAGCGCGAGATCGAGGCGTTCCGCACGGCTGAGTACTGGCGCGTCACGGCCCTGCTCGCGCCGGAGGCCATGAAGATCGCGTACACGGCCGACCCCAAGAAGGCGAAAATCTTCGCCAAGAAGAAGGACGACAAGCCGAAGGACGCGCCCAAGCCCGGTGCGCCGACCGAAGCCGACGACAAGGACGACGCCGAGGAGACGCCGGACACCGAGACGCCGGACGCCGCCGACGCCGAAGGCCAGGCTGCGGCGAAGTCGGCCGCGCCGGAGAAGGCCGGGCTGCCGAAGCCGCCCGAGGGCAGCTTCCTGACCGAACTGGCGAAGTGGAACGACGCCGAGCCGGTGCTGAATAACGAAGCCGACGCCGACCGCATCGCCGCGGCGTTGCTAACGGCGAAGTTCGTCGTCTCGAAGCTGGAACAGAAAGACCGCCCGGAGCGTGCCCCCGCGCCGTTCACCACCTCGACGCTGCAACAGCAGGCGAACATCCGCCTGCGGTTCAGCGCCAGCCGGACCATGCAAACCGCCCAGCGGCTCTACGAGGGCGTCGATCTCGGTAGCGAGGGCACCGTCGCGCTGATTACGTACATGCGGACCGACTCGACCCGCATCGGCCCGGACGCCCTGAACAACGTCCGCAGCTACATCGACACCACCTTCGGCGGCGCGTACCTGCCGACGAAGCCGAACTTCTACTCGTCCGGCAAGGGTGCGCAGGAGGCCCACGAGTGCGTCCGGCCGACCGACGTGACCATGACCCCGCGCCGCGCCGAGAGTGCGGGCTTGGGCGGCGACCAACTGCGGCTGTACACGCTGGTCTACAACCGCTTCGTCGCCTGCCAGATGACCCCGGCGATCTTCGCGGTCACCAACGTCGAGGTGACCGCCGGCCCCGGCCTGTT
>JAYTUC010000317.1:0-13543 GCA_043744775.1 Fimbriiglobus sp.
AATGAAGAGGTCTTGGGTTCAATTCCCAATGGCAGCTTTTGGAGGGCGGGCCGCAAGCCCGCCCTTCGCCCCTTGATCGGGGGCCGGTTCGGTGGCGGCCCCGCGGGAAATGCCCTCGCGAGGCCCCGAGTCGGCGCAATTCGGGCTTCCGGCACTGGCGGGCCGGGGCTTCCGGGTTCCTGGGACGATCCATACCTTGTAGATTGAGGCGAGAGCGACCTCTCGGAGATTACGATGGCGAAGGAGACTTTCAACCGGACCAAGCCGCACGTCAACGTCGGCACGATTGGCCACATCGACCACGGCAAATCGACGCTCACCGCGGCGATCGTGGCCCGCCAGGGCTTCAAGAACAAAACCGCCGTCAAGAGCTACGCGGAGATTACCAAGGGCGGCACCGTCCGTGACGCCAACAAGACCGTGACCATTGCCGTGTCGCACGTCGAGTACGACTCGCCGAATCGTCACTACGCCCACATCGACTGCCCCGGCCACGCCGACTTCATCAAGAACATGATCACCGGTGCCGCGCAGATGGACGGCGCGATTCTCGTGGTCGCGGCCAACGACGGCCCGATGCCGCAGACGCGCGAGCACGTGCTGCTCGCCCGTCAGGTCGGCGTGCCGCGTATGGTCGTGTACATGAACAAGTGCGACACGGTGGACGACCCCGAGTTGCTCGAACTCGTCGAACTCGAGATCCGCGAGTTGCTAACGAAGAACGACTACCCCGGCGACGAGATCCCGATCATCCGCGGCCAGTCGAAGGACGCGCTGGAGAACCCGTCGAACAACGACGGCCCTGGGGCCAAGTCGATCGACGAGTTGATCGCTGCGCTCGACAACTACATCCCGTTGCCGCCGCGTGAAGAAGACAAGCCCCTGTTGATGTCGGTCGAAGACGTATTCTCGATCAAGGGTCGCGGCACAGTCGCCACCGGCCGCATCGAGCGCGGCACCTGTAAAGTCGGCGACGACGTGGAGATCGTCGGCCTCCGCAAGGACAAGGTCAAGACGACGATCACCGGCATCGAAATGTTCCAGAAGACTCTCGAAAGTGCGATCGCCGGCGACAACGTCGGCGTCTTGCTGCGGGGCATCGACCGCGACGGCATCGAGCGCGGCCAGGTCATCGCCAAGCCGAACTCGATCACGCCGCACCTGAAGTTCGAGGCCAACATCTACGTGCTGTCGAAGGACGAGGGCGGTCGCCACACGCCGTTCTTCTCCGGCTACAAGCCGCAGTTCTACTTCCGCACGACGGACGTGACCGGCTCGATCAAGCTCCCCGCCGGCGTCGAGAT
Organism: Fimbriiglobus sp.; assembly: GCA_043744775.1. Lineage (GTDB taxonomy): Bacteria > Planctomycetota > Planctomycetia > Gemmatales > Gemmataceae > Fimbriiglobus. Next base: position 1,305 of record JAYTUC010000317.1, read on the forward strand.
GTGCATGCCGGGCGACAACGTCAAGGTCGATGTCGAGTTGATGGACGGCATGCCGGTCGCCATGGATGAAGGCCTCCGCTTCGCCATCCGCGAGGGCGGACGGACGGTCGGCTCGGGCGTGGTGACGAAGATCACCGCGTGACCCGCGAATACGGCGCGGGGCGACTTGTGCGCCCCACGCTGTTCTGTGAAGGTGCGTAGCTCAACTGGCAGAGCGGCGGTCTCCAAAACCGCAGGTTGCAGGTTCAATTCCTGCCGCACCTGTTCCCGACGGTGCACGACTCGTGAATGAATCTGCCGTTTCCTGTGAGAGCCAGCGCGGGTTGCGCTGGCTTTTGTGCGTCTGACCGCGACGTAGTCTTGGCCCCCGCTCGCAAAAGGATTGGTCATGGCGACTGCCGTTCAGCCCAAGAATTCGCCGACCCTCCCCGTGCCGTCCGCGGGGCCGCTGCTGACCGGTGCCCTCGGGGCCGTCGTCATGCTCGTCGGCATCGCCGTGGCCGCCTACGGGGTGCCGATGCTCTGGGCGCGCGTTTTCGAGCCGAGTGGCGAGGCGACCGGCGGCTTGCTCAGTTCGTTCGTGCGGATCGCCCTGCAAGTCGCGACACTCGTCGGCTTCGCCCGCCTGGCGAGCCTCGGCATGGGCAGCAACCCGCCCAAGGGCACGCGCGGGGCCATCGGCCTGATCGTGTCGCTCGTCCTCGCCGTGATCTGCCTCGTCAACGCCGTCGGCAAGAACATGATCGAGTCGGCCTACGGCTCGGTCGTCACCGCCGTGGTGCTCGGGACACTGATCGCCGCCTCGGTTCGCCTGCTGCAATCGAAAACCGGCCGAAACTTCATGGTCCAGACCGAGGAGCAAGGCTGGTACTCCCTGTTCAGCTACAAGCCGGCCCAAGGCCTGAAGGCCCGCCGCTACACGCTCATCGGGCTGCTCGTCGTCGGCTGGACCGGCATCTACTCGCTGATGAACCACACGCTGCTCAACGGCGACTGGGTTTGGAACGTCCCCTTCGCCGACACCGCGATTACGCTACTCGCGGACATGGGCAACACCTTGCCGATTCTCCTGGCCGGTGCGGTCTTCTGGCTGGCTTGGCGGGCCGTCAACGTGCCGACCTTTGCGGACTTCCTGATCGCCACCGAAGTCGAGATGAACAAGGTGTCGTGGTCGAGCCGTAAGCGCTTGGTTCAGGACACCATCGTCGTGCTCTCCTTCGTGATCCTGATGACGCTGTTCCTGATGGTCGTCGATTTCTTCTGGGGCTGGCTGCTGAGCCGCGAGTGGGTCGGCGTCCTGCCGTCCAAGACGGTCAGTACCGCGGCCCAAGTCGCGGACTCCGCCAAGAGTGCCGCCTCGAAGTGGTGACCGGACTGGCCGGCGTGACCGCGACCCCCGTTGACCCCTCACTGGACCACCTCGATGACCCCCGAAGTTGACGCCGCCGATGCCGAAGTCGTCGAGACGCCGGCCGCCGCGCCCGAGCACCCCGTTGAGGAGGTGCCCGCCGAGGAGCCGGTGCCGGTCAACCTGAAGAAGTGGTACATCGTCAAGGTGACGAGCGGCCGTGAGGAGTCGATCAAGGCGGCCATCGAGCGGAAGGTCCGCATCGAGGGGCTCGAACCGTTCTTCGGCCAGGTCCACATCCCCGTCGAGCGCGTGCAGATCGTCAAGAAGGTCAAGGAGACCAAGAACGGCGAGACGACGACGAAGGAGAAGCGGGCCGTTAAGGAGACGAAGAAGTACCCCGGCTACCTGATGGCCGAGGTCGAGTACTGCGACGCGATCCAGTACCTGTTCCGCGAGACCTCCGGCGTCGGCGACTTCGTGACGGGCGGCTTGGGCCGCATCCCGTCGCCGATGGAAGAGATCGACGTGCAGCGGATGCTCGGCGAGAACGTCCCCGCGGAGGACGGCAAGAAGGGCAAGAAGTCCGGCAAGACAATCGTCAAACTCGACTACGAGAAGGGCGACAAGGTCCGGGCGCGCGAGGGGGCCTTCGCCAACATGGAGGGCGAGGTCAAGGACATCAGCGTGCCGAAGGACTCGACCGAGTCGCCCAAGGTGACCGTCGAGGTGACGATCTTCGGCCGCCCCGTGCAGATCGAACTCGAACACTGGCAAGTCGATAAGGTGTAAGCGTTGAGCCAGAAGCGTGAGCGCCTGGAGAGTCATGATGCCGGCAGCCCACGAGATTCGGGCGGACTTCGACCGTGACACTATTGCCATCTACCAGGCTTACTCCCCGGCCATCGCCGACGCGGCCCTTGAGGCCGACCGGTTAGTGTCGCCGTTCTCGTTCCACCGCATGACGTGGATCAAGCCGTCGTTCTTGTGGCTCATGCACCGTAGCAACTGGGGGCAGAAAAGCGCTCAGGACCGCGTCTTGTGCGTTCGGGTCAAACGGTCGGGCTTCGAGAAGGCGCTGTCGCTGGCCGTGCTCACGTCGTTCGAGTCGGCCGTCTTCCCGACGCCCGAAGAGTGGGCGGCCCAGTTTGCGACCGCCCACGTCCACTTGCAGTGGGACCCCGAGCGCTCGTTGAGGGGGGCGGGCTTGCCGTACTCCAGCATCCAGGTCGGCCTGAGCCGTCACGTCATCCGCGAGTACGTCGAGGACTGGGTGGTGAGCGTCGAGGACTTAACGCCGCGGGTCCGCAAGATTTACGACCTGCTCCAGTCGGGCAAGGCCGACAAGGCCAAGCGGCAACTGCCGCCGGAGCGTGTTTACCCGGTCAACGCCGACGTAGGCCGGCGGCTGTTGATCGGGGCCTGACGGCGACTCTTGTTAGCCCGACGCGCAAGCGAGGGGAGCAAACCTCCGCGGCAGAGTTGTTGAGTTGTGACTGTTTTGTCGTCCCCCATCAGCGTCGTCACCGGCCTTTGCTCCCCTCGCTTGCGCGTCGGGCTAACAAGAGTCGCATGCGGCGGAGCCGCAGAACGTTACTTCAGCGGGATGCGCTCCAACAGGTTTGCCCCGTACACCGCCTTCAGATTCAGGCGGTCGAGGTGGGCGTAGCCGATGTGGCAGCCGCAAGTGTCGTTCGTACACGGGCGGTCGAACAGCGCCGACTCGAAGCCGGGGGCGTAGAGGTTGCCCAGCGGCCGCTTGATGAAGTGGCAGCGGGTGATCGTGCCGTCCCCATCGACGGCGATGACTTGATGGCCCGCGCGGCACGGCTCGCCGAGACTGGCGTGACGCTGATTATTCGTCGGGAAGTGCGGGTCGATCGCCGTGAGTTGCGTCACCATTTCGGGCGTGTAGTAACTCGACTCCCGCTTGTAGGCGTTGACCCAGACGTACACCTCCGGCGGCAGTTCATTGCGCAAGGCGTCGATGTCCGCGAGGTGTTCCTTCAAGCCGACGACGCCGACGCTGAAGCGGACGCTGCGTTCTCGCAGTTCAGCGCACTTCGCCACGAATCGGTCGCGCGTCGTCTCGCTGGGGTGGAAGGTACACCACAGCGCCAGCGCGTCGCGGTCGCAGGCTTCGACCCAGTCGAGCTTGCACGACAGGTTGGTCTGGATCGCCGCGCGGCGGACGTGCGGCAGGTTCGTCAGCGTGGCGAGCGCGGCCTGATACCAGGGCCGCACGAGGGCTTCGCCCCAGGGGGTGAACAAGACACCGAGGTCGTCGGCGGTGCGGGCCGTCGCCCAGGCGGTGAAGCGTTCGAGGCAGGCGCGGTCGCGGTCGAGTTCGGCCCGCGTCTCGGTGCGCTTAGCGAACGGGCAGTAGCCGCAGGCGTAGTTGCAACTGCTCAGCGGGCCGCGGTACAGGATCGACAGCGTCATCGCAATTCGTACCCCGCCATGCGGCCGCGGACCGCCGCCGAGAAGAACCACGGGCCGAGGGCGTCGGAGCGCTCGAGGCCGGTCGTCGTCAGCGTGATCGCGTCGCCCGTCTGCTTGAGCAGGCCGAGCTTATCGAAGGCGGCGAGGTCGGGGAAGTCGGCGGCCGGGGCGGTGCCGAATCGGTCGCGGTAGTGCCGGATGTCGAGTCCGCCGTGGGTGAAGAGGGCGTAGAGCAGGTAGCGCCGGCGCTGCTCGTCGGCGTCGAGTTCGTAGCCGTGGGCGGCGTGGGCGAACTCCTCGCGGCCCTGCACGACGTAGTCGGCGATGATCGCCTTGACGCCCTTCGGGGCGACGGCGTAGTCGAGCGAGTAGTGCAGGCCGCGCGTGTACGAGCGCGCCCCGCAGCCGAGGCCGACCATGCCATCATCCTGGAGGCAGTACGCGGAGTTGTCGGCCGGCACGCCGCGGCGGAAGTAGCGCATCGAGACTTGCTCGTAGCCCTCAGCCCGCAGTCGCTTGCGGGCGGCGTGGTAACAGTTCATGCGGACCTCGTCCCACGTCTTGCTCGTCTTCGCCAGCCCCGTCAGCGGCCGGACGTAGAGCGGGTAGAGGTACAATTCCTGCGGCTGGTGGAACAGCGCCTCGGTCAACGACCGCACCCAGGATTGCACCGTCTGGCCGGGCAGTCCGTAGATCAGGTCGATGTTCAGGACGGGGAACTTCGCCCGCTTCAGGACGGCGAACGCGGCGTCGAGGCTGGCCCGCGTTTGGGGCCGGCCGGAGTCGGCGGCTTCCTTCTCGTCGAACGACTGCACGCCGATGCTCACCCGCTCGACGCCGAGGTCTTTGAAGAGCGCCGCCTTGCCGGGCGTCAGCGTGTCGGGCGAAACCTCGACCCCGGTGGGGACGCGCTTCGGGTCTGCGTCGAAGTGCTGCCGCAGGATGCCGAAGAGGCGGGCCAACTGCGTTTCGCTGAGGTAACTCGGGGTGCCGCCGCCGACGGCGAGGCGGGCGAACTTCGCGCCCGGCAACTCGCCGCGGACCGCCTCCGCCTGGCGTTCGAGCGCGTCGAGGTAGAGTTCCGGCAGCGACTCGCTCGGCTTGGCCTGCGTGAACAGGTTGCAGAAGCCGCAACGCATCGCGCAAAACGGGACGTGGACGTAGAGCGACAACGACGACTGCGCTTCGCCGGCCCAAACTTCGCGCAGCGGCTTCGGCAGGTCGAACGTCCGGTACGCGGTCTTGTGCGGGTAGGCGTAGACGTAGCTGGCGTAGGGGCTGCCGTTGAGCACGGGGTGAATCTTCATCGCGCGCCGCCTTCGTCACGGCGAGCCGAGCAGGAATTCGGCGTAGGGCACGTCCCAGACGGTCGGGTGGGCCAGCCGGTGGCCGCGAAAGCCGCCCTCGCCGTAGGCCGTGCCGTGGTCGGAGCAGACGATCGCGAAGGCGGGGCCGCGGGCGGCGAGCGCATCAAAGAGCGGGGGGAGTTGGGCATCGACGTATTCTAGGGCCGCGGCGTGCGTCGCCAGGCTATCCTCGGTCGCACCGGGGAGGTAGTGCCGGTTCGGCTGGTGGATCGCCGAGACGTTGACGAACAGGAACAGGCGCTTCGTCGCCGGCAAACTCCGCAGGCGCTCGACCGCGAGCGCGACCTGATTGGCCGTCGATTTGGGGTCGGTGACGCCGAGAGCCAGCGACCAGTGGCTCTCGTCGAAGAGTGCCGGCAGCACGCCGCCCAGGGGCGTGAGCTTGTTGAAAAAGCCGACGCCGCCGACGCAAAGGGTGTGGTAGCCCGACTGGCGAAAGCCGGCGACGATGTCGGGGGCGTCGAAGACGTGCGTGTTGGTGGTCGTCGTCTCGCTGCCGGCGAATCGCGCGGCGAAAGGCCGGGGGTGCGAGCCTGGCGTGGCGGGCGTCGGCAGGAAGCCGGCGAAGAACGCCGCGTGGGCCGCGAACGTGAAGCTCCCCGGTGAGTGCCGCCGCTCCCAACCGCCTGCCGGCATGTGGGCTGAGAGGTTCGGCGTGCGGCCGTCGGCGTGGGAGCCTTGGGCGACATCGTAACGGAGCGAGTCGAGCGTGACTAAGAGGATGTCGTGAGTGCCGACGACGCGGTTCATGTCCATCGAGGTGTCCCAAGGCGAGCCGGAAAGCGTCAGCGCCCGGAGTTCTGCTCAAAGAACTCCGGGCGCTGACGCTTTCCGGCTCGCCAGGCAATCACTCCTTCTTCGTCGCCGTGCCGGTCACAACGATCTTGAGCGTCTTCTGCTCCGGGTGGTCGGTGACGACTTCGATCGTCTTCGACACCTTGCCAGCGTCCTTGGCCGTCAGCGTCAGCTTCAAGATGTGGACGGGCCGCGAGGCGGGGCCGGTCGGGGCGACTTCGAGCTCGGCGTCCGCCCCCTTCACTTCGAGAATCTTGAACGCCTGGCCGCCTTGCAGCATCACCTTCTGGTCCGACGCGGTGCCGGCCACGGCCGCGTCGAAGCGGACCGCCTCGGGGTTGACCGCGATCGGGGCGATCACGTTGACCGTCACGGGGACGCGTAACTTCGTCATGCCGGCGGCGCTGGTTTTGACCACCACGTCGGCCGTCCAGTTGCCGACCGGGCAGGCCGGGTCGAGAGTTGCGGTGACCTCGTAACTGACCCCCGCCTCGTTGACGAGCTTGTCAAGCTTCTTGACCGAGGACTTGACGTAAATGCCGCTACTTTCGGTCTCGCTGATCTGCCAGTTGGGGTCGCTGTACAGGGTCAGCTTGGTCGTGACTTTGCCGCCCTGCCCCTGCCGCACGGTGCCAAAGGCGAAGGTCTCAGGGGCCATCACGAGGTCGTCGCGGGCCACCGACGTGACGCGCAGTTGGACCTCCTCGACGCGGCCGGCCGACTGCACGGTCACGAACACGGTCACCGTCTTGGTGACGTTGGCCTGCGGGATACGTTTCGTATCCATCATGGCCACGACGAAGGTTGAGTCGCCGGGGGCGAGGACGTTCTTACCGACCGACGCCGAGACGCAGCCGCACGACACGCGCGGCTGACCAAGGGTGATCTGCTGGCCGGTCGTGTTCTTAACGGGGAAGTAGTGGGTCAGCACAGGGCCGCGTGGCGAGGTGCCGAAGTCTTTCGCGGTCTCGGGGAACAGGTCGGCACTTGCGGCCCGCGCGCCCGAGGCGGCGAGCAGGAGGAACAGGGCCGTGAAGATCGTTCGTCGCATGGTTCGTAACCCCCTGGTGTGGACGCCGCCCCCCGACTCCCGGTGGCCGCGCCGTTCGTTTCGTCCGGTAGACTATCCGCCGGGGCGCTCCGCGCGCTCGACACTTTCCGCAGGGTCTGCCGAAGGGGCCGCCGGACGTGTTCCGTCCGGTCGCCCTAACCCGCACGACCCTTGCACTTTCCGTTCCGCCCGGCGACGCCCGCCAAATCGCTACCGGTGAGCGACGACGGCGACGTGAACTTGCGCGGCCCCCGCCCCCAGAAGTGCCGCCGCGGCGTTGTGGCAGGTCGCGCCAGTCGTCAGCACGTCGTCGATCAGCAAAACCCGCAAGCCGCGCACGGCGTCCGGGGTCCGCGTAGTGAAGACGCCTTTGACGTTGTCCCAGCGGGCCGTCGCCGACTGGCTCGCCTGGTGGTCGGTCGCCCGCCGCCGCGTGAGGGCGTGCGCGGCCAGCGGCAGTCGCAGCGCCCCCGCCAGGCCGCGGGCCAGCTCCTCGGCCTGGTTGTAGCCACGCGACCAGCGCCGCCGCCAGTGCAGCGGCACGGGCACCACCACTTGCGGACTGTTGGCGAGCAGTTCGGGCCGGCGGTGGGTCGCCCAGAGTTCGCCCAGGCGGAAGGCCAGCAACTCGCCCTCGGACCGCTTCATCGCCGAGACCGCCAGCCGCACCGCGTCGGCGTACAGCCCGAAGCGGATCGCCGACGCGAAGGCGTACTTCGCCTTGGGGCAGCGCAGGCACGGCTTCGCGGCGTCGGCATGCGGGCCGAGGTTGCCGGCGCAGAACGCGCAGCGGTGCGGGTGGTCGGTCGTCAGCGCGGCGACGCAGGCGGGGCAGAAGTGCTCGGCGGCCGTCGGCGCGGCGCACGCCAGGCAGCGCGGCGGCCAGACGAGGTGCGACACGCCCTCGGCGAAGTGGCTCAGCAGCGTCTGCCAGCGGCGGGACATCGCGCGGACCCTCTGGCGGGGGACGCGAGTGATTGTCGCCGACACCGGGGCGAATGTCACGCAGATTTCCGCGCGGAAGTCGGCAGCGGGGCGGTTGCCGCGCCGGCGTGGGGCACCGTCAGCGTGAAGCGGGTCGCGCCGTCGGGCAGCGGGGTGAAGCGCACGTCGCCGCCGTTGAGCTGCGCCAGCCGCCAGGCGATCGACAGGCCAACGCCGCGGCCACGCCCGGCACTGCGGCCCGAGAAGAAGGGGTCGAACAGGTGCTCGACGTACTCCGCCGTCGGGCCGGGGCCGTTGTCATCGACGGTCAGCCGCACGGCCCGCGGGTAGACCTGCACGCCGACGCGCACCCAGCCGCCCTTCGGGGCCGCGTCGATCGCGTTCTGCACGAGGTGCCCCAACGCCTGCCGGAGTTGCTGCGGGTCGGCGACGACGGTCAGAGACCGGTCGAGGCCCTGCACGTCGGTCGTTAGCGACAGGCCCTTGTTCTCGGCCTCGCCGCGCAACGGGTCCAGCACGCCCGGCAGCCAGCGGGCCAGCTCGACGCTTTCCGGCGACGGCTGCGGCGGCCGGGCGAAGTGCCGCGTGCCCTGCAAGATGTCGTGGATGCGCTTCGTCTGGCGGATAATCGTCAGCAGCGGCTTCTGCCGCTCGGCGTCGGCCTTGCCGAGTAAGAGTTGGGCGTTGCCCGAGATGATCGCCAGCGGGTTGTTGATCTCGTGCCCCGCCCCGGCCGCGAACTCCGCCAGCCCCGAGAGTTTGGCGTCGCGCAACTCGAACTCGAACTCTCCGCGCAACTCGCCTAGCAGTTGCGTCAGTTGATCGACGCGGTCCTCGGCGGCGGCCAGCCACACCGCGGCCTGCGACCGGCGGGCCTGGGCCGACAGGCGCAGCAGCCGCACGAACAGAGCCACCGGCTTCGGCGACGACGCCGGGCGGGGCGGGGCGGTCGCCGGCACGCGGGCCGCCAGCTTGGCCGCGAGCAAGAACAGTTCGTGGGGGGCGTGGTCGTCGGCGGTGCCGGCCTCTACGAGGCCCAACGGCGTGCCGGACTGCTCGGTGACCGCCAGGGCGGCCCGGACGACGCGGAACAGGTCGAGCGGTGCGCCCATCCGCGCGGCGTCGGCGGCCGGCAGGCGCAGCGAACTCAGTAGCGCCGTCAGCCAGTCGGGGAAGCGCCAGCGCGCCGCCAGCCGGCGCGTGATCGCCGGGCAGTCGAGGCCGAAGTGCCGGCGCTGGGTTTCGAGGGGGTCAAGCGCGTGGTCGGGGTCGGCGAGGCAGTCGGCGAGCGGCTGCGGGTAAACGGCCGCGGCGGCGACCCAGCCCAGGTAGGCCAGCCGCGTCGCCAGGGCGGCGACGCCGGGGGAGACGCCGGGCGTCTCGGCGGCCAGCAACTCGGCGAGCGCGACGGCCCGCTCGATCGCGTCGTGGACGGGGGCGGGCAAGTCGGCCGGGGCCGGCTGCCCGCGCGACGAAACGCCTTCGAGCAGCGTCGCGGCGGCGGAGGCGAGGCTCGGCTGCGTCAGTGTGACGGCGTCGAACGGCTTGCAGGTAGGCGTGAGCGACGGGCGGACGAAGCGCGCCAGGTGGGCGCAGAAGGCCAGGTCGCCGGCGAGGGTCCGGGCGAGCGGGGCCGCCTCGGTGAGGGTGAGCAGGGATTCGGCCGAGGGGCAGAGCCACGCCAGGGCCACCGCCGATCGACCTGTGACGACGCCGCCCACCGCTGACTCCCTTCCGATGGGGGCCGCGCCGACGGGACTGCCCCGACGGCCCGACCGGTCCCGCACTCTCAGACCAGCGACGAGGTTTCCATCTCGAGCTGCTTGCACATCTTGTTGATCAACTCGTCCACGTCGAACGGCTTGCGGACGAACTCGTCCGCCCCGGCCAACTTCAGCTCGGCAATCTTCTCTTCTTCGACCATCCCGCTGATGCAGATGATCCTAACTTCCTCAAGGCTCGCATCTTGCCTCACCCGCACGCAGACTTCCTTGCCGTTGATGTCGGGCAGCATCACGTCGAGGATGATCAGGTCGGGACGGTACTCCTTCACGAGCATCCCGGCGTCGAAGCCGTTGGCGGCGACGCGGTACTCGAAGCGGCCGTCGTCCTCGAGGGCTTTGGCGAGCATCTCGATGATCTCGACCTCGTCGTCCACCAGCAAGATCTTGCGCTTGCCGCTCTCGAGGGCGTCGGTCGGGATGCTGTTGTCGCGCATGAACTTGTACAAGGCTTCGCGGGGGATGCGGCGGAACTTCGACCCCGGCACCCGGAAGCCCTTCAACTGGCCGTTGTCGAAGCAGCGGATGATGGTCTGCTGGCTGACCTTGCAGATCTTGGCGGCTTCGCCCGTCGTAAACACCGTTTTCATCGGAGGTCCACCCTGTGTGTGTCGGGGGCGACCGCCGCGCGCCACGGGGCGCACGGAAGCCGGTCCCATCCTGGGAATGTCGCGTCGAAAGCCGGGCGCTTTCCGGGGGCCGGACAAGATGGCGAGTCTGGGGGGCGTCCGCTCGCCGACGGAGTATATCTCACGCCGCCGACGAGGCCAAACGTCGCGCCGAGGCTTTCGCCGCGTCGCCCGCTTAGCCGGACTAGCCCACCGCTCCCAACCCGATCGCCTTCGCCACCCTCGCCAGTCGCCCTGTGTTGGGCCGTTTACCGAGGCCGCGGGACCGGCACAAGCCCAGTTCGCGGTGCAGACTCCCCAGAACCTCGGGGGCCGGCGAACAGTGGATACCCGCCTAGCCGAGATAAAACAAGAGAACTGCCAGGTCTGCGGGCGTGATGCCGCTCACGCGGCCGGCCTGCCCCAGGCTCGCCGGGCGAATCTTCGTCAGCTTCTCCTTCGCCTCGACGCGCAGTTGCGGCACCGCCATGTAGTCGAAGCCGCCGGGGATCGCGCGGTGCTCCATCTTGCGGAAGCGCTCCACGTCCGCCGTCTGCCGGTCGATGTACCCGGCGTACTTCGCTTCCAACACGACCTGCTCGACGACCTCGGGCAAGGCGTCCCACGCCCGCAGCCCCGGCGACTTGTCGCACAGCATGGCCCAGTCGGTCGAGGTGCGGCGAATCCAGGTGTGCAGCGTGTCGCCGTCGGCCCGCGTGACCTTCAAGTGCTCCTGAAGCTCGGCGACCTTCGCCTCCTTGGCGTGCAGTCGGCTCGCCGCCTCCGCCCCGACGGAGCCGACGGCGATGCCCAGCGGCGTGAGGCGGCGGTCGGCGTTGTCATGCCGCAACACCAGCCGGTACTCGGCGCGGCTCGTGAACATGCGGTACGGCTCGTCAACGCCCTTCGTCACGAGGTCGTCGATCAAGACGCCGATGTACGCCTGCGAGCGGTCGAGGACCAGCGGCGGCTTCGCTTGCAGCTTCAACGCGGCGTTCAGCCCGGCCATCAGCCCCTGCGCCCCGGCCTCTTCGTACCCCGTGGTGCCGTTGATCTGCCCGGCGAAGTACAGCCCCGCGACCGGCTTGGTTTCGAGCGTCGCGTGCAACTGCGTCGGCGGGGCGTAGTCGTACTCGACCGCGTAGCCCCAGCGCATCACCTCGGCGTTCTCCAAACCGACGATGAGTTTGAGCATGGCGTGCTGCACGTCCTTGGGCAGGCTCGTGCTGATGCCGTTGACGTAATACTCCGACGTGGTCAGGCCCTCGGGTTCGAGGAAGAGTTGGTGCGAGTCCTTCTCGGCGAATCGCACCACCTTGTCCTCGATGCTCGGGCAGTAGCGCGGGCCGCTGCCGCGAATCTGCCCGGAGTACATGGGTGCCCGGTCGAGGTTGGCGCGGATCAGGTCGTGGACCGCCGCGTTCGTCTCGGTGATGTGGCAATCGACCTGCCGCAGCGGCAACGCAGTCGTGCCGAAGCTGAACGGCCGCGGCCTGGCGTCGCCGGCACTGACGGCCAGCTTTGAGAAGTCGATGGTGCGGCCGTTGAGCCGGCACGGCGTGCCGGTCTTGAAGCGGGCCAGCTCGAAGCCGCAGGCGGTGAGGTTGTCGCTCATGCCCTCGGCCGAGGCGTCGCCGGCGCGGCCGCCGACGGTCTTGGCCTCGCCGGTGTGCATGATCGCCTTGAGGAACGTCCCCGTCGTCAGGATCACGGCCCCCGCGCGGTAGTGCGTCTCGCCGCGCGCGACCACGCCCAATACCCGCTTTGTGGCGACGTTGGCGGAGTCGCTGTGGGCTTCGAGCAGCAGCCCCTCGACGAGTTCTTGCCGCAGGGTGAGGTTCGGTTGCGCCTCGACGTACTGCTTGATCGTCTGCTGGTAAATCTTCTTGTCGCACTGCGCCC
>JAYTUC010000318.1:0-13520 GCA_043744775.1 Fimbriiglobus sp.
CGGCGTGGTGATGGCGCTCTTCAACATGGCGGTGCCCGTGGGCAGCGCCCTCGGCTTCGTCATCGGCGGCGAGGTCGCCAACGCCTTCGGGGACTGGCGACACGCCTTCTGGATCACGTACTTCGGGCTGTTCCTCGGGGCGGTGCTGTTCTTCAAGACCGAGTTCCCCCGGCCCCGCGTCGCGGACGCCGCCCGGCAAGCCTACGGCGACTTGCTCAAAGGGCTGGCGCGTAACCGCTCCTTCGTCCTGTGTTGCGCCGGCATGACGGCGATCACCTTCGTCATCGGCGGCGTCGCGGCGTGGGTGCCGACGTACGTCTTCCAGCGCGAGGCCCGCTTCGTCATCAACGGCGACGTGATCGCTGACTTGTCTCAGCCCGCGGGCCCCAAAGAAACGCGAAAGCCCGTGCCTGCGGAAGTCGCGGCCAAGTTGGCCCCGCTCTCCGAGAAAGGCCCGCTCGATTACGCCACCGTCAAGACGCACCTCGCCAGTTCGCTGACTGAAGGCGAGAGCAACCTGTACGCCGAGACGATCTATAAGAGCACCACGGCCCACGGCTCCATCAAGCTCAGCACGATCACGACGACTTTCGGCGGCATCCTCGTCCTCGGCGGCCTCGGCGCGACCGCGGCCGGCGGCTGGCTCGGCGAGAAGTTCCGCACCCGCGTCAACGGCGGCTACTTCTGGGTCATCGGCCTGGGGGCGCTGTTCGCCCTGCCCTGCTACGTTGCGCTCTTGTACGCGCCGTTCCCGCTGGCCTGGCTGTTCATCTTCCTGACCATCTTCGGCCTGTTCTTCCACATCGGGCCGGGCTTCACGATCATCGCCAACGTCGTCACGCCCGAAGTCCGGGCGACCGCGTTCGCAGTGAACATCCTCGTGATCCACGCGCTGGGCGACGTGATCTCGCCGCCGCTGATTGGCTTCGTGGCCGACCGTAGTGATCTTCACACGGCGTTCTTGCTGATGAGTGTGGTGATCCTGCTGGGGGCCGGGCTGTGGATCTTCGGGGCGCGGTATCTCGTGGCCGACACGGCGGCGGCGGAGCGTAACGGTTAGGCGGGCTGGGCCAGTTCTCGCCGCGCCGCCGGTCAGATTGTCGGGTGCGGCCGGCGTTTGCGCGGGGTATGATGGGGCCGCGGCGTCGATGAAGCGAACCAGCGGCCCCACCCACCGGGGCCGGACTTCGAGAGGAACGGGACTCCGTGATGACGCGACTGGCTACGACACTGACTGCTGCACTCCTCGTCGCGCTACCGCTGTGCGCCCAACCGGCACTCGCCCCCGCGGCGGCCGCCCCGTCGCCGTGGGCCAACAAGCTCTTCCTCGCCGACATCGCGACCAACCCCAGCCAGCCCGCGCCGCAGGAGATCGCCTACGACTTCGGCACCGTCCCCAAGGGCACGCTGTGCGTCACCAAGTTCACCATCACCAACATTTACGCCGTGCCGGTGCAGGTGACAGACATCCGCCGCACCAGCGAGACCGTGCAGGCTTACCCGCCGCAGAAGGTGTTGCAAGCCTACGACAAGGCCGAGTTCGTCGTCACCCTCGACAGCTCGAAGTTCACCGGGGCCGGCACGGAGACGGTGCAAGTCTCCTTCGGCCCGACCAACGTCAGCACGGCGACCCTGCGCGTGAGTGCGGTCAGCCGCGCCGACGTGATGCTCGCCCCCGGCTCGTTGAACTTCGGCGTCGTCACCCCCGGCTCGACGCCCACGAAGTCGGTGACACTCGAGTACACCGGCAAGCAAGCTGACTGGGCCGTCACTGGTGTCGTCGATCCGACCGGGCCGTTCGAAGTCACGCTCGGCGAGTCGAAGAAGGGGAAGACCAAGATCGGCGTGACGCTGAAGAGTAAGGCCGACGGCGTGACCGGCTCCTTCAATGACTTCTTGCAACTGCTGACCAATGACCCGGCGACGCCTGTGATCAACGTCGCCATCAACGGCACGCTGCTGTCGCCTTTGGAAGTGCGGCCGGGCAAAGTCAACTTCGCGGCGGTGCGACTCGGCGAGAGTCGGTCGTTCCACGTCCTCGTCACCGGCAACGGCGTCGGCGCGTTCAAAGTTGATCCGCTCGCCGACATCGGCGACGGCCTGAGCGTCCAAACGCTGCCCGGCGAAGGCCCGAACCAGACGATCGTGGTCAAGTTCACGCCGACCAAGGCCGGCGCGTTCGCCAAGGACGTGAAGCTGACGACGAACCTGAAGAGTCTGGCGACTGTAAACCTGAGCGTCGTGGCCGAGGTACTGCCGTGATTTCGGCGAACCGCCTGCGTCACTAGGCGGGTTCTCAAAACGACTTTGCCGCGGAGACGCAGAGTCGCGGAGGAATCCAAAACTCGTGTTCGGTTTTCTCCGCGACTCTGCGTCTCCGCGGCAAACATTCTGACTGCCCAACCTAACCCGTCCGCGCGGACGGCTCACCACTCATAGTCCGGCGAAGTTCTTCAGGACCACCAGCCCCATTGCCTGGCTCTTCTCGGGGTGGAATTGCGTCGTGAACACGTTGCCGCGCCACGTCGCCGCGCAGAACGGCGTCGGGTAGTCGGCCGTCGCGGCGACCAGATCGGGGTCGGCCGGCTCCGCGTAGTAACTGTGGACGAAGTAGAACGCCGGCTCGGCCGGCAACCCGGCGAACAGCGGGCACTTCGGCTGCGTCAAACGCAGCGTGTTCCAGCCCATGTGCGGGACTTTTAGCCCCGGCACGCGCGGGAAGCGGACCACGTCGCCCCGGTAGAGGTCGAGTCCGTGGTGGAGGCCGTCTTCGTGGCTGCGCGAGAAGAGCATTTGCAGGCCCAGGCAGATGCCGAGGAACGGCCGGCCGGCGTCGATGTGGCGCACAATCGCGGCGCTCAGGCCGCCCGCGCAGAGCTTCGCGATGGCGTCGGCGAACGCACCGACGCCCGGCAGCACGACCTTGGCCGCCTCACCGACGCGGGTGGCGTCGGAGCTGACGACCGCGGCGTGGCCGACCGCCTCGAACGCCTTCTGGACGCTCCGCAGGTTGGCCATGCCGTAATCGACGATGACGGTCTCGTTCCGGGACACGCGTGAACCCCCCTCACTTGCGGCGCAACAGTAGGCCCGCGACCAACAGCCCGCCGGTCATCGACACGGCGATGACACCGAGCGCGATCGGCTCGAACAGCACACGGGCGGTACCCCCCAGCCACGGCCAGCCGAACCACGTCACGCCGACGCCGACCGCCAGCCCCGGCCCGAAGGCGAGTTCGCCCGACGCCGGTCGCCGCCGCACGACATCGTAGAGCATCAGCGGGATTTTGAGCGCGAGCGCCGCGACGGCCCCGAGGAAGAAGCTGAAAAAGACGACCTGCCAGCCGAGGAAGGCCCCGACCATCATGAGCAAGTCGGCGTCTCCGAGGCCGAGGGCTTCCTTGCCGATGCCGACCTCGAAGAGGAACTTGATGACCCGCACGAGGCCCATGCCGAAGGCGGCCCCCACCACGCTGCTGAGCAAACCGAGTTGCCACGAGCCGGCGGGTGCCCACGACGGCAGCGGCCCCCAACAAGGCCACAGCATCAACCCCGTCGGGATGCGCGGCAATGCCTCCGGCACGATCCACGGCATCGTCGCGGCGTTGGCCCCCAGCGACACGCCCAGCGACGGCCACGGCCACGGGAACAGTGTCGAGAGCACAATCCCGACGGCGGTGCCGACGTAGGTGATCTGCGTCGGGATGATCTGGTGCCGCGCGTCGATGGCCGCCGACGCCACCAGGGCCGCAACAAGAAAGGCGTGCCCCGCCCAGTAGACCCAGACCTCGATCGGCGGCACCGGCAGGGGACTCAGGTACGAGAACGCCAGCCCCGGCGTGTAGGCCCACGGCTTGAGGAACGCCGGGCCGCCGGTCACCTGGCTGACGCACTCGACGAGGAACACCGCGAGGAACAAGCCGCCCGTCAGCAGTTCGATGCCCAGGTAACTCGGCGAGAATGGCGTCTTGCAGTTGCGGCACCTCCCGCGCAGCCGCAGGTAGCCGACGACAGGCAGGTTGTCGCTGAGGCGGATCGGCTGGAAGCAGGTGAAGCACCGCGAGTTCGGCCAGATCACGCTCTTTTCGTAGGGCAGCCGCGCGATCAGCACGTTGACGAAGCTGCCGACCCCGAGGCCGACGGCCAGCACCCACGTACACCACAACGCCAGCGGCAGGTGGAACCACCACTCCATCGTCAGCCGGCACTTTCGGAGTTCGGGAACCGGGCGCGGTACGCACTGACGATATCGCCGGCCACGTCCTCCGGCGAACGGCCCTCCGTCTCGACGGACACGTCTGCGACTTCGCGATACCAGGCTTCACGCGTGGCCAGAAGGCTTTCGACCTCCGCTAAGCCGCCGCCGGGCGTGAGGTTCGGCCTCGCACCGCCGGTCGCGGCGTCGGCAGTCATGCGGGCGTGGATTGTCGCGGCACTCGCCGACAATCGGGCGACGAAGCCCCGCCGCAAAAGGGTGCGGTTGGCGGGGCGGATGACAATACCCCCGCCGGTGCTGACGACCTGATCGTCCCAAACTTCGGCGGTGGCGAGTTTTTCGAGGACGGCACTTTCGCGGTCGCGGAAGCCGGCCTCGCCCTCGTCGCGGAACAGGTCGCGCACCGTTCGGCCGCATTCCGCTTCGAGGTAGCGGTCGGCATCGATGAAGCCCCACCCGAGGGACCGCGCGACGAGGGAGCCGACGGTCGTCTTGCCGGTCGCGCGGTAGCCGACGAGGAAGAGCCGCGGCATCACTCGTCCCCGGCTTCGGGCGCGTCGAGCGCCTTCGTCAGCGGCGACATGGCCTTGCGGAGCACGTCGCGCATCTTGTCGAGGTCGGGCGTGATGCCAGTGAAGAGTTCGACCTGCCGGGCCGCCTGCCGCACGAACAGATCGACTCCGGTGAGGATCAAGCAGCCGCGCTCGCGGGCCTCGCGGATCAGCAGCGTGTTTTCCGGGGTGTACACGGTGTCGAAGACGGTCAGGCCGGCTTTCAAGAAGCTGACGTGCAGAGGCGACTCGTCGGTGTTCGGCGTCATGCCGACCGGCGTGCAGTTCACCGCGATGTCGCACGGCAACATGCTGTGCCGGGCCTGCCAGTCGATGACCTTGCAGCCCACCTCCGCGGCCAACGCGGTCGCGCGCTCGAGGCCGCGCGAGGCGATGGTGACCGCGGCCCCCTCCTTGTGCAGCCCGTGGGCGACCGCCCGCGCCACGCCGCCGGCCCCCAGCACCAGCACGAACTGACCCGTCAACGACAGCAGCGGCCCGCCGGCGGAGCGTTCTGGCATGTGGGCCTTGAGCGACTCGACCGCGGCGACGTAGTCGGTGTTCGCCGCGAAGAAGCTGCCGTCGTCTTGACGCACCAGCGTGTTGGCCGCGCCGGACTTGGTGACGTTCGGCTCCGCGATCGACGCGAGCGCCACGGCCGCCTCCTTGTGCGGGATCGTCACGCTGTAGCCGCTCACCGGCACGCTGTCGAAGGTCCCCACGGCGTCCGGGAGTTGGCCCTTGGGCGTGCGGAACGGCAAGTAGATCGCGTTCTGCTTCAGGCGGCCGTAGGTGTGGTTGTGCAGCACGGGGCTGAATGAGTGGCTGACCGGGTCGCCGAGGAGGCCGAAAATCTTCGTGTCGGCGTCGATCATGCGCACGGGGTAGGTGGTCCGCAGCTCGTTGAACGACGGCAGGCCGGGCGCGACGCCGCGCTCCTTGTTGAACGCGGCGTAGATCCAGGGGGCACCGAGTTTCAGCGCCAGGAAGCGCGTCGGGAAGCCGAGTTCGCCCATGCAAAACGCCACGGTCGGCTTGGTCGCCCGCCGCATGACCTCGAGGACTTTGGCGTTGTCGGTGACGCTGTTGGCCATCACCGCGATCTTGTACACGTCGGCGTCGAGCTTGACCATCTCGTCGTAAATGGCGTCAAGGTTGGCGGGGGTTTCCTTCATGTTGTGGTAGCTGACGACGCGCTTGACGCTGCCGAAGCGGCGGATCGTCGCGGCCACGTCCATCTCGACGTCGATCCAGTCGAAGTGCCCGGAGACGATCGCCTGGCGCATGAGCATCTGGCGGGTCTCCTCGCTCGCCGGCCAGCGGCCGCCGTCGGCGGGGCGGCGGAAGGTCGCCATCCACGGGCAGCCCTTGAACGGGGCGAGCCGCGTGAAATCGACCGCCTTCGAGATGAAGTCGAGGCGGACTTCGACGAACTTCGCGCCGCGCTTGACGGCCTCTTGGAGTTCGGCCTGCATCATCTTGTGGCGGGTCCGCCCGACGACGACGCAGACCCGATCCGGTGCCAGTGCCATGCCCCACCCCACGCCGTGCCGCCGCGAAAGATTCCCCCTTACGGTACGACGCGCACGGCGAGGCGTCCGCGTGAGCGGCTCGGAGAAGCCCGAAAACAAAACGGTTTACCGCAGAGGGCACATGAGGACACATGAGAATGGCCAAAACCGGGGAGAGCTAAAACCGGAGTCCGGTCTTGCTTGGCGACTTTGCGGGAGATCGATTTTGGTTTTCAGCACGGTTTGGTGCCTTTCTCGCCTTTGGCCTTTCTCATGTGCCCTCATGTGCCCTCTGCGGTGAAACGGTTCTGTCCTCTCCGCGGCGACTAGAACGATTGCACCCCCGGAGTCTCGCCGATGGCCCGCAAAATCGCCACCGCCCCGCCGGCCGCCGCGCCCGACGCCGTGCAGCGCCCGCCGGCCGAGGTCGCCTTCGCTGGCGAGTTGGCGCGGCTGCGCGAGGCCGACGCAGGCTTGGCGAAGCCGGCCGGCTGGGCCATGACGCCGCGCTCCGTCGTCGATTTCGTCCTCGGCGACCCGGCCCGCAAGCTCGCGCCGAAGTTCGTCGGCCGGCGCAACTTCCTCGAACGCTGTGTGGTCGCCCTCGCCACCAGCCGCGGGCTGATGCTCGTCGGCGAACCGGGGACCGCCAAGAGTTGGTTGAGCGAACTCCTCGCTGCTGCGATCTCCGGCGACTCGACGCTGACGATCCAGGGCAGCGCCGGCACCACCGAAGACGCCATCAAGTACTCGTGGAACTACGCCTTGCTCCTCGCCGAGGGGCCGTCGCCGAAGTCGCTCGTGCCCGCGCCGATGCACCGCGGCATGACCGACGGCAAGGTCGTCCGCTTCGAGGAGCTGACCCGCTGCCCGCTCGAAATGCAGGACGTGATGCTGTCGATCTTGAGCGACCGCGTCATGGCGATCCCCGAGTTGCCGGACGAGTCGCGGTCGCTGTTCGCCAAGGCCGGGTTCAACGTCATTGCCACGGCCAACACCCGCGACCGCGGCGTCAACGAGATGTCGGCGGCCCTGAAGCGGCGCTTCAACTTCGAGACGGTCCACCCGATCGGCGACATCCGCGACGAGATGGCGCTGGTGCAGCGCGAGACCGACAAGCTGCTCGCCCGCGCCGGCGTGCCGACGACGCTCACGCCCGACATGACCGAAGTCCTCGTCGTCGCCTTCCACGAACTCCGCAACGCCAAGGAAGAAGGCGGCAAAGCCCTGGAACCGCTCACGACCGCGATGAGCACCGCCGAGGCCATCGCGACGGGGTTCTCCGCGGGGCTGCACGCCTACTTCTACGGCGGCGGCCCGGCCGAGGCGCGGCACCTTGCCCAGCACCTCGCCGGCACGGCCCTCAAGGACTCGCCGGACGACATCAAGCGGCTGCGGCACTACTTCAACCACGTCGTGAAGGGCAAGAAGGGCGAGCTTTGGCAGGCCCTTTACGAGGCCCGCGACGAACTCCCCGACGGCAAGCCCGGCTGACGCCTGCGCCACCAGACGACGGCCAGCGTCCCGAACGCCGCGACGCCGAGCAGCTTGCCGGGCCAGGTGCCGTAGACAACCGTGGCGTTGAACATCACGAAGGCGACGAAGCCCCGCGTCAGGCCGTGCAGCCGCCGCCACGGCAGCCCGCACACCCCAGCGATTGCGTCGAAAAGCCACAACGCGACGAGGGCGTAGCTGACATAGAGGCCGGGGCCGAAGCCGCTGACTGCCGCGGTGTGCTCGAAGGCTTGGGCGTGCGACCAGCCGTGCGCCACGCCCATCGCCACGGCGAAGTGACCCGCCATTGTCAGTGCGGCGAACAGCCAGGCCCAGGCGTTGCGGCCCCACTCCGCGGCGACCCAGGCGGCGACGACCAGCCAGGCGGTGACGAAAACCGGGTCCGCCCCCAGGTCCGCGGCCCCGGCGGCGGCGAGTGTCGCCGTGAGGGCTAACGCCAGCGCGAGCCGCGGGTGCCGCCGCGCCGGGAATTGACCATTGCCGGGTTGGCCGTAAGTCATCACCGAATCGCACCCTCTCTCGCAGCGTACCCCCAGGATGCATTATGGCACGGCGAGCGAAGATCGTAGCGACCCTCGGCCCGGCGACCGACGCCCCCGGCATGTTGGAGCGGCTGATTGCGGCCGGACTCGACGTGGCCCGCATCAACTTCTCGCACGTCGATGACGAGGCGACCCCCCTGCGGCGCATCGCCCAGGTCCACGAGACGGCCGCGCGACTGGGCCGCGTCGTGGCCGTCCTCGCCGACCTGCCGGGGCCGAAGTTGCGCGTGCGGATTTCGGCCCGCCGAACGCTCGTCGTCGGCGAGACGGTGACGTTCCCGCTGCGCGGCGTCGAGCCGCGCGACGGCGACATCCCGATCACCGACCCCGAAGTGTTGCCCGACTTGCAGCCCGGCCACCGCATGTTGCTCGACGACGGCAAGCTGCAACTCCGCGCCGGGACCGTCTCCGGCGGCCGGCTGAGCGCGGTCGTCACCGTCGGGGGCGTGATGAAGGAGAACAAGGGGCTGAACCTGCCCGACACGCAAGTCAGCATCCCGGCCGTGACCGACCGCGACCGGATCGCCCTGGGCATCTGCGCGAAGACGCACGTCGATTGGCTGGCGATGTCGTTCGTGCGAGGGCCGACCTCGGCGGACTACCTGCGCGACGCCGCCGCGGCCGTGGGGCTGATGCGGGTGCCGATCATCGCCAAGATCGAACGCCCGGAGGCCGTCAGCAAGGCCCGCGAGATCATCGAGGCCTTCGACGGCGTCATGGTCGCCCGCGGCGACCTCGGCGTCGAGTTGCCGTTCGAGAAGCTGCCGCCGATCCAGAAGCAGATCATTGCCGCGGCTCGCCTGGCCGGCAAGCCGGTCATCACGGCGACGGAGATGCTCGAAAGCATGATCAAGAACCCGCGGCCGACCCGCGCGGAAGTCTCCGACGTGGCCAACGCGATCTTCGACGGCACCGACGCGGTAATGCTTTCGGCCGAGACTTCCGTGGGCGACTACCCGTTCGAGGCGGTCAGCTCGATGGCCGGGATCGCCGAGGAGGCGGAGAACTCGATGAGGCTGACGGGCGGCGGCTTCCAATCGACGAACGTCTTGCGGCCCGGCGACAGCATCGAGGACTCGCTGGCACTCGCCGCCTGTCACCTCTCGGCCGAGGTGGCCGCGGCGGCGATCATCACGCCGACGCTCGGGGGCCGCACCGCGCGGATGCTCGCGCGCTACCGGCCGGCGGCGCGGATCGTCGCGCCCGCGCCGCACCCGGCGGTTTTGCAGCGCCTGGCGATCGTCTGGGGCGTGCAACCCGTGCCGATGATGCCGCTCAAGCCGGGAGACGGCCGCATGACCGCGGCCGTGCGTGACGCCTTTGCGGCTGGCGCGGTCAAAGTCGGCGACCGCGTGGTGGTGTTGGCCGGTCACCCGATCGAGGGCGAGCCGCGCATGCCGACGCTGCGGGTCGTGAAGGTCGGCGAAGCCGGCGTGTCGCTGGAGCCTTAGTCGCGTCCGGGCGGTTGCGTGCGTCGCGTCCGTTGCGCCAGTCCGCGTTAATCTGCCGGGGCCGGGGCGCGCAACTTGCCCCCGGCTCTGCTCTATTGGTGGGGTTTCCCTCAAGTCCCGGTCGAACACATCTTCGTAACGGCAATCGCGACTGAACGCCAATTCGCCGACGACTTGCACCGCCACCCGCGACCATCCCGGCCGCCGACGGACGCCCCGAGCGCGTCCCCGGCGGAACCGGCACGACCGGCACCCCGACGGAGCGACTCCCCACCATGACGCCTCGGTTCGCCCGCACGCGCCTCACTTGTGATAGACTCGAAGCCCGCGACAACCCCGCGCCGCTGCTGGCGGAATCCTTCGACGCGCTGAGGCCCCCCATGACCGCCTTCGACTTCAGCTCCTGGGGCACCGGCCGCTACCTGACGACCAAAATTGTCGCCGTCTCCGGGGCGATCTCGCTCGCCTCGACCGGCAACGAGCTGGCCCAGTCGCGCTACTTCTCCAACACTTTGCAGCCGGCCGACGCCGCGGTGTCGGTCAAGATCTACTCCGACACGCCGTCGCCCGCGGTGGTCCTCGCCCGCGGCCAGGACTTGACTCACACGACCGGCTCGTACCTCGGCGTGCAAGTCCGCACCGGAGGTCAGCAAGTCGATCTCGTCGAGTTCCACGCCGACCGGGCCTCGACCCTCGCGACGCTCAAGGTCGCCAAGGCGCTGCACGGCGTCTGGCTCGACGTGACCCTGAAACCCGTCGGCACGAGCCTGAGCGCGAGCGTGCGGCGCGCCGACACCGGCGAGTTCCTGGCCGCGTCCGGCACCTGGCAGGCCGGCGCGACCGACGCCCTGAAGACGACCGTCGCCCCGTTCAGTGGCCTCGGCTCCGTCGGCCTCGGCCGCGGCCCCGGCGGCGCGGGCATGGCCTTCTTCGACGACATCCGCGTCGAACTCCCGCCCAACCACGTCGTCAAAGTCAACTTCGACACCACGCCCGTCGGCAGTCGCCCCGAGGGCTGGAAGGGCTACGTCAACGACGGCACTGCCGGCTTCGGCGCGAGCGTGGCGCGTGCCGGCAAGACGCAGGGCTACACGGCGACGGGCGGCACCAACACCGTCGCCCGCAGTTGGTACGGCGTCGCGCAGCCGGCTGACGTGCAGGCCTCCGCGTCGCTCTACGCCGACACCCTGCTGCCCGGCACGCTGCTAGTGCGCGGGGCTGGTCTCGACACCGCGAAGCCGACGTACTACGGCCTCACGGCGACCCGCGGCCTCGACGCCCGGATCGTCAAAATCGTGGACGGCGTGACCACGACTCTCGGCACGATCCAGTCGAAGGAGTACGTCAGCGGCGTCTGGCTGCGGCTCACGCTCACGGCCAGCGCCGGCAACCTCCGCGCGGTGATTTCGCGCACCGACACCGGCACCTGGCTCACCCCCGACGGCACCTGGGCAGACACCCCGCAACCAGCGCTCGAAGTCACCGACGCGACGCCGATCAGCGCCGGCGGCTTCGTCGGTGTGCAGCGCAACGCCCTGACCGCCGGCGCAGTCACCTTCGACGACGTGGAGGTTCGCGGCGGCGCACTCGCAGCAGGCCCGCAGATCCAAGTCGCCGCGTCGCAGGCCGGCACCGCCTACGCCAATGACGTGACCTTCACGGCGACCGACCCCGACAACAGCGCGCGTCGCGTCGAGTACCGCCTGAACGGCAAGCTCGTCGCCGCCGCGCTCAAGTCGCCGGCCGGGTACACCCTCGACACGACGATGCTCGCCAACGGCCCGCAGACCCTCGCCGTGCGGGCCATCGACGAACTCGGCAACCCGAACACCGTCACGCTGAACTTCACGACCGCCAACGCCAACCCGACGCCGCAACCGGCGCGGCCGGAGTTCCCGCGGAAGCTGCCGAACATCCGCATCGCGCAGCTCGCCTACGATGGCAACCCGCTCGGGGCTTTCGAGCAGGCCCGGCTCAAGGACAGCGTCGATCTCGTCATCCCGAACCCGAAGTACCTCGCCGCCATCGACGCCGCGTCGCCCGCCACGCCGCAGGTGATCTACTCGAACATCTCGAACCTCTACCAGGGCCTGTTGACGAACTGGCTGAGCTACGCCGACGCCAACAAGGCAGACCGCGAGCTGGCGTTCTACCACGTCACCAAGGCGACGCCGTTCACCGGCGGCAGCCCGTCATCGCAGCCGGTGACGTGGCTTTGGAGCGTCAGCCGCGCCGCCAACGACGGCAGCGCCCCGATCGACTTCACCGCGGCCGCGCGCGGCGGCCGGGCGACGGGGGTCGAGTTCGGCGGCGTCGGCACGTCGGTATCGCTCGGCTACCCTGAGAAGTTCGTCGAGTTGAACTTCGACCTCGCACGAGCGGCCGCCGGCTGGCGGGGCGTCGTCGAGTACGCCACCGCGGCCGACGCCGCCGGCCACGCCACCGCGTGGAAACCGTTGACGCTCACCGCCGACGGCACGGCCAACTTCGCCCGCAGCGGCACGCTGACCTTCGAGCCGCCGGCCGATTGGGTTGCGAGCCGCGTCGGCGACGGCGACAGGCTCTTCGCCGTCCGAGTCCGCACGACGGCGGGCACCGCGAGCCAGGCCCCCGTGGCGGCGACGGTCCTGGGCCGGGATTACGTCAACGCCTACGGCAAGCCCGCGGGCACCGTGCCGGCCTTCGACGCCGTCGCCGACAAGGACAACGACGGCTACCTCAACGCCGCCGAGTACGCCGCCCGCGCCCCCGGCAAGGACGCCCGCTTCGCCTACGAGTCACGGCTGTTCTACCCGTATTACGGCCAGATGCGCTTCGTCACCAACCCGTCGAGCGCCGCGGTGCGCAACTGGGCCGTGGCGTACCACCGGCAGCAACTCGCGTCGAACCCGCTGGCCGACGGCGTCTTCCTCGACAACTCCAACGGCCGGCTGCCGCTCAACGGCGCGTCGGTCATCGAGCCGACGGCGGCCTACGGCAACGACTACGCCGCGGTCGTCTCGGCGATCACGCGCAAGCTCGCCGGCAAGGTCATCCTGACGAACACCTCCGGCGGCAACGACGACGCGACCCCCGTCGCCGCCGTCTCGACCGGCGTCTTCGAGGAGTTCGTCCTGCGGCCCACGGAGGCCAACTGGTCGGGCTTCAACGACGTGGCGAGCCTCGTGAAGAGCCGCCTCGCGTCGGACAGCCCGTCGCCCTACGTCATCCTCGACAGCCATCCGGGGTCGTTCCCCGTCGGCACCGACCGCGTGAAGAGCGGCACGCTGGCGTACTACTACCTCGTGGCCGACCCCGACAAGACGTTGCTGATGTTCTACGGCGGCTTCTCGCCGGCCGCGCCGTGGGCCGACACCTGGATCGCGGCCGTCGCCACCGACCTCGGCAAGGCCAAGGGGACGTTCACGACCCTCGCCACGGGCAAGGACCCGCAGAACGCCGCGCTCGACTACAAGGTCTACCGCCGCGAGTTCGACAACGGCATCGCGCTGTACAAGCCTCGGTCGTACACCCTCGGCAAAGCCACCGGCACGGCCGACGACGCCACCGGCACGACGCACGACCTCGGCGGGCGCTACCGCGTCTTGCACGCCGACAACACCCTCGGCCCCGTCGTCACGAGCGTGACGCTGCGCAACGGCGAGGGGACCGTGCTGGTGAAGGCGTGACCGGCGAGCCGGAAAGCGTCAGCGACCGGAGTCCTTCGACTCATAACTCAGGTCGCTGACGCTTTC
>JAYTUC010000319.1:0-3418 GCA_043744775.1 Fimbriiglobus sp.
GGAGAAGACCAAATCCTAAACTTGAATTTGGTCTTCTCCGCTCCTCTGCGTCTCCGCGGCAAAACGTTTTGTTACGTCTGAGCGGCGTCGAAGAGCACCAGCGCGAAGGGGCCGAAGATCAGCACCGGCAGCCACGCCGCGGGGGCCGGGGCCAGGATGTCGTTCTCGCCCAGGAACTTGCAGCCGTAAATGACCACGTAGAAGACCACACTCAAGATCAAGTTCAAGCCGACGTTGACGAACACGTTTTTGTTCTGGTCGCGCAAGATCACGCCCAGGCCCATGAGTACCAGCATGACGCCGACCAGCGGCCGCGTGAACCGCATGTGAAACGCCACGGCGACGTTCGCCTGGCGGCGCGAGTCCGCCTTCGCCAGCGACTCGCGGAGTTGAAGCGTCGAGGCGTACAAGAACGCGTTGCCGGTGCTGGTCAGGGCCTCGAAATCGACCTCGGTCGTCTTGAGGAAGAACACGCCGTTGGCGAGCCGCTCGAAGTAGTCGGGGAGCTTGCCGTCGATCGCCTCCGGGGTGGTCTGGAAGAGCTTCCAGCCGCCGGTCTGGGCGGCCCCCGTTTTCGGGACGTAGATCGCCTCGCGGGCGGTCAGGTGCAGCATCCCCGTGGGGCTGTCGTCGGGGAAGGTCACGCACAAGTCGAGGACCTTGCGCTCCTTGGGGTAGCCGACGTAGCCTTCGAGGTGGGTGCCGCTGGGGTCGAACGCCCCGCGCACCGGGACCGCCTTCTCCTGGTTCGGGTCCTTGCGCTGCTTCTGCAACTCGCCCGCCACCGCCGGGATGAAGAACTCCTGGTTGAGCGGCCCCAGCACGATGGTCAGCAGGCAGCCGATCAGGATCGGCCGGACGACCCGCTGCGTCGAGACCCCGGCCGAGAGTTGCGGCAGCAGTTCGTTGCTGCGCTGCATCCAGGCGACGGTGAACATCGCCCCGATCAGCGTGATGAGTTCACTCAGTTGGTTGAAGATCTTGGAGATATTGGCGGTGTAGTAGCGCGTGATGTGCCGCAAGTTGTCGGCCATCGAGCCTTGGCTGAATTCGTCGAGGTTGGTGAACAGGTCAACGATGATGTACAGGCTTAACAGGCTCGTGAGGACGATCAGGTACGAGCGGACGAAGCTGACGAAGTAGAGGCGGTCGAGGGTAGTCACTTCGGGGCCGCCGGCGTCGTGGGATGGAAGTCGAGGATGTAACGCTGGAGGTACTCGTTGCCGGCGGTCGCCCCGAAGGTGCCGAAGCCGTTGGCCCGTAATTCACGCACCGCGTCGTCTCTGGAGCGGCGCTCAAACTCCATGCGGTAGATGGCCGTCATGAAGCCGGTGCGGTGCAGGCCCGCCTTGCAGTGGATCAGCACCGGCCGCTTGCTCGGGTCGGCCATGATTTTGAGGAAGTCCTCGACCAGTTTGGGCCGCGAGCCGCCGTCCTGGGTCAGAGTCTCCAGAATGCCACCGTCGAGCGAGACGTACTCGACGCCGTTGTCCCGGCAGATGTCGCTCTCGAGGGTGCCCGAGCCGGCGACGAGGCTGGTCGGGTGGTCCCAGAACGAGTCGGGCACGAACGGGTCGCGGGCCTCCTCCTGGAAGTTTACGACCGTCCTGATGCCGTAGCGCTTGAAGGCGTCGCGGAAGCCGTTGCCAGTGAGCTGGCCGCAGCGGTAGAGCGTGCCGTCCGTCACGACGCGGAGCCGCTTGGCGTGGGCGTACTCAGCGCGGTAGTAGAGGTAGACGCTCGCCACGACGGCCCCGGCCACGGCAAAGCCGAGGGCGTGACGCCACAGCGCGAGAACCCTTCCGGCGACGAGCATGGCACTCCTCATGGTCACTACGTACCGGGGTCGGGGTGTCGTGTCAATTCCGGACTATTTACCGCAGAGGGCACATAAGGGCGCGGAGAAAACAAAGTCCGAGGAGAGCTAAAACCGACCTCCCGCAAAGTCGCCAAGAAACAGAGAAGAACCGAAACTCAAGTTTTGGTTTTCCTCATGTGCTCTCATGTGCCCTCTGCGGTAGATCGTTTTACTTCGCCCCGTCGAGGCTCACCTGCGTCGCCTGCAAGACTTCGCCCGTCGCGTCGTTCTGCACGAAGGCGACGAGCTTGAGGTTCGTCAGGGCCAGCGGCCGGTCGGGGCGGGGGAACTCGCCCTCGGTCTTCGCGTACTCGTCGAGCGACTTCGCCAGCTTGCCGCGCAGTTCGGCGACGTTGACCGTCGCGGTCACGTCCTGCGTCTTCTTGGTCAGCGGCGTGCCCTTGACGCCGCCGGGCATCTCGCGGACGACGGCGGTGTGGTAGCGGATGCCGTTCCCGCCGCGGTAGCGGACGCGGTCCTCGACTAGCGCGAAGCGGAGCACGACCTTCTCGCCGGGCAGATCGACTTCGGCCGTCGCCTTGGCCGTAAAACTTTTGTCGCTGGGCGTGACGTTGAGCGTGACTTTCGCGGTCGCCGGGGCTTCGAGGAGCTTGTCGAGTTCGGCCCGGTACTCGGCAAACTTCGACTTGGCCGCCGCGACTGGGCCGCCGCCCTTGGGGCCGGGCTTGCCGTTGAAGAAGACGCTCGGTGCCCCGGTGATCTGCTCGGCGTAGAGGCCCGCACGCTCCAGGCAGTCGAAGCTCGTCAAGGGGTCGGGCGCGGGGACGTGCAGGTGGTAGTTCAGCACGATCAACTCGGTCGGCTTGTAGCTCGACTGGAGGGCGTCGCAGGCGACATCGACGCCGGCGCACGGCGGGCACTCGGCCCCGGTGAAGACCTCGACGAGCGCCACCCGGTCGCCCTTGGCCTTGCGGCCGGCATACGGGGTCGCCTCGAAGGCGCGCGTCTCCTTGGTGTACTCGGCGAAGTCGCGGGCCTCGAGTTTCGTGACTATGCCGGCGTACTTCTTGGCCTCGTCCGGCTTGCCGGCCTTGCCGAGGACGCGGCCGAGTGTCTCGAAGACTTCCATCTGCTGGGCAACGGTCGCGTCGTCCGACAGGCCGCGCTCGGCCCGGCGAATCTGCGTCAGCGCGATGTCGCCGTAGCCCTCCTGCTCGGCCAAGACCCCAGCGATTTTCAGAGTCGTGGCGTTGTCCCACCGCGCGCCGTACCCGGCCGACGCCTTGGCGAGCTTATCGACGACCTGTCGCACCTCGTCGGCCGGCAGCTTCTTCGCCGCGGCCTGCGAGAGCACCGTGAACCCGGCGTCGAACAGCGCCGGGCCGGCCTCGACCTGTTGCAGGTTTTCGCGGGCGAGATCGACGGGGTCGTCGGCCCTCTTGAGCTTCGAGGGCAGCAACTCCGTGAGCCGCAGCGGGCCGCCCGACTGGGTGTAGGAGCCGCCGATCTTCTTGCCGTCCTTGGCGACGGCCCCGTCGAAGGTGAAGACCTCGCGGCCGCCGAAGGCCATCGCGAACGTGACCTTGTCGCCGGCGACGC
>JAYTUC010000320.1:0-3367 GCA_043744775.1 Fimbriiglobus sp.
GTCAGCGCCCGGAGATCATTCGATCTCCGGGCGCTGACGCTTCCGGCTCGCCTTGTTCGTCTAGCGACGGAAGATGCCGAGGCCCCGACGAACCGTGCGACGGGTGCCACTGACGACCGTCGTGCCGACGTTGCGGACAGCCGTCGTCGTGCCGTTCATCACGGTCGCGCCGGGCATCGTGCTCGGAAAATATTGCGTTGTCCCAGTCGTCGTCATCGCTTGCGGCATTGTGTAAGTCGTGCCGTCCATGAACATTGGCGACGTGTAGGTTGCCGGCTCGGTGACGGTGCCGGCTTGCGGGGCAGGAACATAGCGGCCGTCGGGCATGATCTGTTGCGCCGAGGCGACGCTGGTGGTCCCGAGGGCGAAGAGGGCGAATGCGAGGGGCTTCAATTTCATTGTGGCGATCCTTCAAGATTCCGCAGGTCGGGCCGGCAACACGCCGGCCCCGATTTCCTGGGCGAGTCGTTGCAATCGATGTGCCGATAGCTCCGAAATTAACGTCGATGCGGCAACGAAAAAACGCCACGACGGGTGTCGCGGCGTTCTGGAAATGATCGAGAACCGGGCGTTAGCGGAAGCCGCCGATGCTGAAGCTGAAGCCCGAGCCGCCACCGTAGCCGTAGCCGGGGTAACCGCCGCCGTAGCCGCGGCTGTAGCCGAACGAGTTGCCGTAACCGTAAGGGCTGCCGTAGTACCCGGACGAGAACACCGGCGAGTACAGGGCCGAGGAGTAGTAGGGTTGGCTGTAGCCGTAGCCGTAACCGCTGCTGTACGGGCGGTAGTAGTTGTTCGTGTAACGCGGGCCGTAGTAGTTGTAGCCGTTGACACGGTATCCGCCACCGTAGTTGTAGTGTTGGGCCGAGGCGGTGCCGGCGGTGGTGACGAACAGGGCGAGGGCGAGCGCGGCCCCGACGGCGAGAGTCTTGAGCTTCATGGGAGACACTCCAGGGAGTTGGTTCAGGCGGGGTGATCCGGCCGGGCCGCTCTGGTGGCGGCCCCGACACCAGTGAATACAGCAAACCGGCCGCCTCTTGCGCCGGAATCCGCCGATTTTGACTCAAGTCTCGCCCCTGAGCCGCGCCACGAGCCGCGCCGCCACCACGCCCAGTTCCGACCGCGTGGCCGGACTCAGCGGGACGGTGCGTAAAAGCTTCTCCGCGGCCTGCAACAACTCCAGGAGCGCTTCGCCGGGTACGCCACTTTCGGCCGGCGAGGCGGTCGTGGGTGTCTGCGCGGGCCGGGCACTTTGCGGCGTCGGCGGGGCCACTTCAGTCGGCGGGGCGTCTTCGACGAGATCCCGCAACGCGACCAGGAAGCGCGACCCGCCACCGCCCGTGCCGTCGAAGGCGATCTCGTCCTCGTCGCCGGAGAAGACGCCGTGGAACATCGCCTGCTTGGCCCCGACGGTGCGCAGCACGCGCTCCTCGATCGTGCCGCGGGTCACGAAGTTGACCACCCGCACCGGCGCACTCTGGCCCATGCGGTGGACCCGCGCCACCCGCTGCTCGAGGACCGCGGGGTTCCACGGCAGTTCGAGGTTCACGACCGTGTCGGCGACCTGCAGGTTCAGCCCGACCCCGCCGGCGTCGGTGCTCAGGAACACCCGGCAGGCCGCGTCGGTCTGGAACTGGTCGAGGACGCGCTTGCGCTCCGGCCCCGGCAAGCCGCCGTGCAGCGCGACGTAGCCGACGCCCTGGCGGTCGAGGACCTCCGCCGCCTTGGCGGTCATCGTCTCCCACTGGCTGAACACGACCAGCTTGTGCGCCCCGTCGCCCAACAACTCCGGCAAGAGTTCGGCGAACTCGTCGAGCTTCGGCGAGTGGTCGGTCGCCTTGTCGAACAGGAACGTGCTGTTGCAGAGCATCCGCAGGTTCACCACGCACGCCAGAATCCGCTTGCGGTCCAGGTCACTGAGGAACCCCTTCTGCAGCAGCCGGGCGAGGGCGGTGCGCTGCTCCTCGTAGGGGCCGCGCTGGGCGTCGGAGAGTTCGACGAAGACGGTGTTGTCGGTGCGCGCCGGGAGTTGCGTCAGGACCTCGGCGCGGGTGCGGCGCAGCAGGATCGGCTCGAGCTTCTCGCGGATGCGGTCGAGGTTGCGGTAGCCGACGAGTTGCCCGGCGTCGTCGAGCACGCGGTGGTCGTGCAGGAACTGGAACGCCGGGCCGAAGCGGCGCTCATCGACGAAGTTGACGATGCTGTACAGCTCCTCGATCTTGTTCTCCAGCGGCGTGCCGGTCAGCACCATCGCGTAGCGGGACTTGAGCTTCTTGACCTCCTGCGAGGTCTTGGCCTCCCAGTTCTTGATCCGCTGGGCCTCGTCCAGAACGATTACGTCGGGCTTCCAGGCGTTGATCGCGGCGCGGTCGCGGACCACCTGCTCGTAGTTGACGAGGCGGTAGAACGTCGGCTCGGCGTACTGGTCGCGGCGGTCGTCGGGTCCGCCCTCGATGATCTGCACGGCGCGCTTCGTGAAGCGTTGGATCTCGCCCTGCCACTGGTACTTGACCGACGCCGGGGCGATGACCAGCACCCGGCCGATGCCGCGCTCGCGGGCCAGCAGCTCGACCGCCGCGAGGGCCTGAATCGTCTTGCCGAGGCCCATGTCGTCGGCCAAAATGCTGCGGCCGCGGCAGGCCAGGAACAGCGCCCCGCGCACCTGGTAGTCGTACAGCGGCGTCGGCAACAATTGCAGGTCGAGCGTGCCCTGTTCGAGTTGGAGCAGCCAGACCTCTTCGCGGCGGGCCATCTCGGCGCGCTCGACCTCGCGGTCGATGAAGTCGAGGGCGTCGGACAGCACCGTCACGTCTTCGGGGACCGCCTCGATCGCGGCGACGACTTCGGCGTAGCGGCCGCGACCGGACCACAGCCCGCGGTCGTCGAAGAAGCGCTTCGCCAGCTGCGTGAGCTTGTCGGAGGTGCGCGGCGGCAGGTGAATCGCGAGTTGCAGGGCCTCGCCGTAGTGCAGCGTGACCTCCGGCCGCGTGACCGTCGCCTTCTTCTTCTGGAGGTGCGCCGGCAGGTCGTCCTTTAACGTCTCCAGCACCGCCTCGACGTGCTTGCAGGTGCCCAGCGTGTTCGACTTGAAGTCGGGGCAGGTGCAGGCGTTGTCGCCGACCTCGAAGCCGCGGACGCTGACGGTGTACTGGCCGCCGGAGTCGGGGTTGGTGACGCGGTAGTCGGAGAAGACGCGCTTCTTGCCGAGGTTCTCGATGGCGAACTTCGTGCTGCGGGCGCGCTGGCGGCGCAAGTCGATCTGTTCTTCGCGCAACATCGGCGGCTCCGGGGGCAGCGCCCATCCTACCAGACCCCGGCGAGCCGGAAAGCGTCAGCGCCCGGAGTTCCGAGTCGAAGAACTCCGGGCGCT
>JAYTUC010000321.1:0-13234 GCA_043744775.1 Fimbriiglobus sp.
CAGGCTCGTCGGGATGCTGAGCTTGTCGGCGAAGACGGTGAACTTGTCGGCCCGGCCGTCGCCGTCGGTGTCTTCGAGGATGACGATCTTGTCGCGGCCCTCGCCCTTCTTCTGCAACTCGTTGGGGTAGTCAACGGTGACCGCTGCCCAGAGCCGGCCGCGCTCGTCCCAGGTCGTGGCGATCGGCTTGCCACCCTGGAAGTCGGCGTCGGCGGCGAAGAGTTCGAGCTTGAAGCCTTCCGGGACGCTGTAGTGCGGCAGCGACTTCTCGGGGCTGAGCGGTGCCTGCATGGTCGTGATCGGCTCGGCCACGACGCCCCACGTCTTCGACGGCGGGTAGAACGGCACCTTGGCGGGCACCTTGACGAAGTCGGTGGCCGGCCCGGTCACCGCCGTCATCTTCGGGGCGTCGGCGTAGGGTCCGGCGAGGGCGGGGTCTTGCCCGCAGGCCCAGCGGGTGCCGCGTTCCAGCAGGTTGTGGAAGCCGGGGTGGCTCCAGGTGCGCTGGTCGTGGCCCCAGGCGGTGTAGAAGACGCGGCCCTTGCCCTCGGTGCGGACCCACGTCCACGGCTCGTTCAGGTCGCCGTCGGTGCGGACTTCGAGCACCGTGCGGCCGACAGTGTTGTGCTTGTGGTGGACGTAGGTTTCGTCCCAGCTCTCGAAGCTCGTGAAGCCCGCCGTCACCGCGTGTTCGGCGACCGACTTGACGCGAAAGACGCCGGTGGTGTGCGAGCGGAACTGCGCCCCGACGAGCTTGACGTAGTCGTCATTGTTCGTGAAGCAGTAGCTCGCGCAGTGGACCGGCACGAAGCCCTTGCCGGCGGCGACGAAGTCCCGAATCGCCGCGACCTGCTCCGGCGTGCCGCGCTCGATGTTGGCGAACGCCATGAGGCCGTCGTAGGGCTTCAGCCCGTCGGCGGTGAGGACCTCGGGGCCGTTGGCGTAGGTGAGCGCGATGTTGCGGGCGGCGAACACCGGCTCCAGTTGGCGGAAGCGGGCCAGTGGCAGGTGGTGCCCGGCGTCGCCGAGGAACAGCACCTTCAACGGCGGCGGCTCGGCGGCGG
This sequence comes from Fimbriiglobus sp., assembly GCA_043744775.1. GTDB lineage: Bacteria > Planctomycetota > Planctomycetia > Gemmatales > Gemmataceae > Fimbriiglobus. Next base: position 1,065 of record JAYTUC010000321.1, read on the forward strand.
GGGCGGCGACTCCGAAGGTGACGGCGGCGAGCAGGGTGAGGAGGATTCGCATGGGGAGTCCGGGAGGGGTGAGATGATCGAGAAAGACAATTTACCGCAGAGGGCGCAGAGAACACATGAGAGAGGCACAAACCCGAGAGAGTTGAAACTCTGAGCCGCAGAGCCGCAGAGGACGCGGAGAGAACCAAAACTTGAATTGAGGATTCTGGTCTTCTCCGCGCCCTTTGCGTCTCTGCGGCTGACCCGTTTCGCTCTCCGTCTTTGCCTTTCTCCCGCGCCCTCATGTGCCCTCTGCGGTGAACGGATTGGTTCCTGACCCTCACACCGGGTCGTGCCCGTGGGCGACGGCGTTGGTCAGGTGCCGGATCGCCGCCGCGATCGCGCCTTGCGGCTTCGTGCCGGTCGCCGCCAGCAGGCGGCAGACCGCCAGCGACGGCGGCAGCGACCGCCGGGCCGTCGCGGCGACCAGCGCCGGCAGGAAGCCGGGGTCGCGCTCCGACAGGCGGCTCTGCAAGAAGACCGTCGCGGGGTTGAACAAGTTCACCACCGCCCCGACGCCGATTGCTAAGAAGCGCGCCGTCTCGTCGAGTTCGGCGCGGAAGTCGGATGCACTTCGGGCGACCAGGTCGAGCGCCTCGGGGATGCCGACGGCGCGGCGCAGCTTGCGGCCGACGCGCGCGGCGAAGGCCCCGTCGGCGGCGACCGTCTCGAGGCAGCCGGTGTTGCCGCAGCCGCAGGGCGGGCCGCCGTCGGGCACGACGGTGATGTGGCCGATCTCGCCGGCGTGCCCCGTCTGGCCGAGCAGCGGCCGGCCGTTGGAGAACACGCCCAGGCCGATGCCGACGCCCACGTCGATGACCGCGAAGTCGCGCAGCCCGCCGGCCTGGCCGTACAGCCGCTCCGCGAGGCAGATGCCGCGCGACTCCTGGACAAGTACCGCGTCGAGGCCCAACAGTTCGCCGAGGTCCAGCGCGGGGGTTTGGCCGTCGGTCAGGTGCAAGTTGGGCGACAACACGCCGCGGCCGTGGCGGTCGTCGATCAGCCCCGGCATGCTGACGCCGACGGCCAGGGTCGTGACGCCGGGCCGGGCGATGAGCTGGTCGCAGGCGTAGCGGAGGCCGGCGAGCAGTTCGGGGTACGTCGCCGGCGTCGGGAAGGTGCGGCTGGCGTCCGGGTGCGGCGTGCCGTCGAGGGCCGCGGTGGCGACGCTGCAACAGCCCGCGTCGATCACGACGCCCAAGACTTGCGCCCGCTCGACGGCCAGGCGCAAGAGTGGGGCGGGCCGGCCGCGGGCGACCTCCGGCGGGGCGACCTCCTCGATCAGCCCCGCACTCAGGAGCGCGGCGACGGCCTTCGACGCCGTGGGCGGGCTGACGCCACTGCGGCGGGCGACCTCGGCGCGCGACATCGGCCCGTGGGCCTGCAGCACGCAGAGGATGTGCCGCTCGTTGAGCTTGCCGACGGCCTGCGGCTTCCAGTTCGTCAAAGACTTCATTGGGTGAGGATGACGACAAGGGGCGGCGGGGTCAAGGGATTTCGGCAGGGGACTTGCGGAATGCGCGTCCAGGCGAAAACGAAACCTGTTCACCGCAGAGGGCACATGAGGGCGCGGAGAAAGGCCAAATCACTAGAGAGCTAAAACCTGAGTGGGTTTCCCGTGTGCTCTCAGTCCCCTGTGTCGCCCTGCCGCTGAAGGGTTTTCAACACGGTTTGGTGCCTTTCTCGCCTTTGGCCTTTCTCCGCGCCCTCATGTGCCCTCTGCGGTGGATCGGTTTTGCCTTGTGTGATTCACCGCGCTTGCGCCTTCAGGATCACGCGCTCCAACTCCGCGGCGTCTTTGGGGTGGCCTTGCCACAGGCGCTCGCCCGCGCCGTTGATCAGCACGAGCGTCGGGAAGCGGTCGGCGTGGTAGCGCTCCAGCAGCGTGCCGGGCTTCGGGCCGGGTTCGGTGTACACGACGTAGTTCAGCCCGTGGTCGCGGCGGTAGTCGGCGGCGCGGGCCAGGCGGGCGGCGCGGGGGGCGTCGTCGCACAGCACCCCGACCACCTCGAAGCCGCGCGGGCCGTGGCGGGTCTGCAAGTCCATCAGCGCCGGGATCGCCTTCTTGCACGGCACGCAGTCGGTGGACAGGAAGTCGAGCAGGACCAGCGAGTTGTCGCGGCCGCTCGGGAACTCGCGCTCGACCCCGGCGGCGTCGAGCAGCATGAATTCACTCCGCGGCTGGATCGGCACCGACCTCGACGTGCGGCCGGGCACCGACGCCGCCGGCGGGCGGGCCAGGCCGGCGGGGCCGTCGGTGCGCAACTCCGGCCGGCCCACCGTCGGCGCGGGGGCGGTCGGGGCCGTCGGCGACCAGTCGCGCTCGCCGACCTCCGAGGCGACCCGCGGCGCGCCCAACTCGTTGCTCCGCGCCGGCAGGCTCGACTGGTCTAAGGCCCGCGGCGGCGGCGCGTCCCGGTCCGGCGTCCGCAGGACTGCCGACGGCGGCGGGATCGACGTGTCCGGCGGCGCACCCGGCCGCGGGCTGCCGGGGAAGCCCGGCCGGGGCGGCACGCCGGGGCCGCCGGGCGACGGGGCCGACGCCGGGAAGGCGAAGTCGTAGTTCAGCGCGATGACTTGCTGCTGGCTCTTGGGGTGGCCCGTCGGCACGTAGACGCGGCCGGCGCAGTCGCGGCCCTCGACGCGCGACCGGGCCGTGAGGACGTAGCCGCTCTTGGGCTTCAGCCCGTAAATCTGGAAGCGGCCCGCGCCGTCGGTGAGGGTGTCGAGCGGGGCACCGGGTCCGTCGGAGCCGTCGGCGAGGGCGTACTCGACGCTGACGCCCTTCGCCGGCTTGCCCTCGGGGTCCTCGACGAGGCCGCCGAGCGCCGCGCGGCTCTCCTTGACCGCGTCGAAGCCGCCGTCGCCGGCCTTCGGCTCGCGCCGCGGCTTGGCGTCCTTGGGGGCGTCCTTCGCGGCGACGGGTCCGTCGAGCCAGTCACCGGTCGGCCGGGTGTTGCCGCGGCGCGGGATGGCCCCGCCCGGCAGGTTGCCCGACGGCTGGCACCCGGCGAGTGCCGCGAGGGCGAGCAGTAAGGCGAGGCGGTCGAGTCGTCGTGTCATGCGGTCGGCCCCCCCGCGGCTCCGCCGCTCGCGCGACCGTCAGTGGCCGCAAAATCGTCACGGAGTCAGAGTGTCCCCACCGCATCTTTCCGTTTTCGTTCAAGTCCGTCAAGCCGAACGGCCGGCCCCGGCGGGGGGAAGTGTCAACGTGCCGTGGCTAACTGCTGCAAAGCCCGCAGGGTGCCAAAATTCGAGTCGTTACGGCTTCGCCCCGACGAGGTAGTAGTCGAGGTAGCCCAACAGCATCTCGTCGGACGTCTGCGGCCCCCAGCGCACGGCCGCCGCCGGGTCGGGGTTGGCGGGGTTGCCCCGGCTGTTGTCGTACCGCGCCGTGAACCGCAGCGTGCTGCCCCGCGGCACTTTCAGCGGCTCCGCCAACTCGTAACGCAGTTGCCAGTTGAAGTCGTAGTGCGGCACGTCGAGCAGCGTCGTGGCGGTGCCGTCGGGCGCGACCAACTCGTAGCGGCACGCCCGGCCGCGGACGTGCAGGTGGGGCATGAAGGCCACGACGACGGCGTCCGCCGGGACGCGGATCGACGCCACCTCCGCGTGGTCGGCGGCGTGCGGCGGGATCGCCAGGAACGGGTTCGTCAGCCCGAACACCTTCAACTCCCGCTCCGGCGGCCCCGCGGCGAACTTCAGGCCGATGCGCAGTTGGTCCGTCGTCGCGGTGCCGGCCGGCGTGTAGTGGATCTGGAAGCGCAAGGTCGCGCCGGCCGGCAGCCGCTTGGCGAAGCCGGGGGGGAAGGCTTGGTGACCGTTGCCCGGCACGTAGGCGGCGAAGTAGCCGTCGCGCTCGGAGGCGCGGCCCTTCGCCCCGCCGACGAAGACCAAGACGTGATGCACGACGGCTCGGTCGGTCGGCTGAATCTCGACCGCCTGCACCCACGTCTCGGCCGTCAGCCCCGTCTCGACGGTCACCGTCTGGTACGGCATCGTCCCGGTCGCCTTGACCGCGATCGGCTTGGGCAGTTGCAGAACCTTGTCCGGCGTGCCGATGGCCCAGCCCTCGGCGAACACGCGCGGCAGCGGGGCGTCGGCGGGGTCGCCGGGCGGCAGGCCGTTCTTGAGCCACGCCAGCAAGTCGGCCTTGTCGGCGGTCGAGAGCGTGCGGTCGTTGGCCCACTTGCCCGGCGACGGCGCGGCGTGCCACGGCGGCATCGCCCCCGCCTCGACGACTTTGCGCACCATCGCCTTGTGCGCCGACAGGTCGGCCAGCGTGTCGAGCGCGAACGGCCCGACGCCGCCGGCGCGGTGGCACTCGACGCAGTTCGCGGCGACGATCCGGCTCACGCGTTCGTGGTACGTGACCGCCGCGAAGCTCGTCTCGGCCGGCGGCGTCAAGTCGAGCGCGCAACCCGGCGCGGTCGTCGCGGGGGTTGCGATCGGCTGGCCGGCGAGGAGCTGCGTGAGCGCGGCGTGGGCGTAGCGCGTGCGCGGGGCGTCGAGCGCGAAGCCGACGCCGTACTGGTCGTCGATCGCGCCGCGGTAAACCAGCGTCCGCTTGGCGTCGAGGACGAAGCAGTCGCCGGTCGAGATCGCCCCCAGTCCGGCGGCGAAGGCCGCGTCGGCGACGTACGCGCCCTTCAGCCCGTGCGCCGCGACCGCCTTCGTGATGGCCGCGCCGTCATCCGTGGCGACCGGGTTGACGTAGACGAAGGCGACCCCCCGCGGGCCGAACTCGGCCTCGAGCTTTGCGAGCGTCGGCAGGTACTTGCGGCTCAGCGGGCAACTCGTGCTCGTCACCGCGACGACGACCGCCTTCGACGACTTCGCCAGCGCGGCCAACGCCACCGGCTTGCCGCCGACCGCCGTGGCCGTCAAGTCGGGGACGAGCCGGCCGACGCCGGCGGACTGCGGCGGCACGGCCCGTGGCGCTTCGCGGTCGCCCGCGGCGGCGACGCCAGTCAACATCAGCAGGCAGGCGAACGCACGCATCGGACTCGTCTCCAGGGTGCCCGGTGTTACCCCAAAAGTGGCGGGCCAGTTTCGGCGGCTCGCGTCGCCCGGAACTTCCTGACTTGACGGGTGCGTGTCCACCAGCAACCTCACGGCATGGACTCCGCGAAGTCCTTGAGGTGGTCGTCGTCGTCCGCCACGATCGTCATCATCCCCTTGCCCAGCCCCGGACCGGGCCGCGGCGTCGTCGCCCCGCGGTCGGCCACGATTCGGGCCACGACGCGGCCGCCCTCGGTCAGGGCAACCTCGTCGCCGGCGTTGAGCCGGCGGACGATCCCCGTCAGGTCGGCCTGGGCCTCTTCGAGCGTGACCGTTGCCACAACTGAACCTTCCTGAGTTGACCTACGGCTTACTCATGCCGACGAAGCTGCCGTCGTTGTCGCGGGCCAGCGCCCACAGGAACGCGCCCACCTCGGGCGACTCGAAGAAGAAGCCGACGGCGTTGATCCGCACCCGCGCCCCGCCGGCCGGCGGGTTCCACGTCGCCCGCAGCGTCCGCAGGATGTGCTTCGACAGCCGGTCGCTCCGCTCGCTCGCCCCCACCGTGCGCTCCTGCTCGGGCGTGAGGCCGGGGCCACTCGTGGGCAGGCCGTCACTCAACAGGTACAGCGTGTCGAGGCCGCTGGGCCGCAGGCGGAAGGCCAGGTCGAGCGCGTCGTACATGTTGGTGTCGCCGTCCGGGTTGACCTTCAACAGCGCCGCCTGGACTTCCTTGACGGTCGCCTCGCCGCGGTACGGCTGCCAGCCGGGGGCCGACAGGGGCTTGGCGTCGCGCGAGAACAGGATCACCTGGTACTGCTCCAACTCCGGCAGGCTCCGCATCACCTTCGCTAACGTCTCGATGACCGTCGGCCACTTATCTGGCGCGGGCGTCTTGTCGTCGATCAGCTTCATGCTGCCCGAAATATCGACGAGGAACACCACGCGGCGGCCGGTCAGGGCAATGCCGGCGAAGCGCGAGTCGCTCTCGGCCTTGAGTTTGTCGTACTTGTCGGCGAGCTTCGCCTTCTGCCCCTGCAAGTCGATGATGCTGGCCCGCGCCGTCGCCAACTCGTCGCCGGTCTTGCGCATCGCGGCCAGGTTCAAACTCGCGGCGTCGGCGGCCGCGGCGGCGCTCTTGAGCTTGGCGTCGAGGTCGTTGAGCTGGTCAACCGCCTTCTTCGCCTGAAGTGTCAAGTCGTCGCGCTCGCGGGACTTCTCGCGCAGCAGCTTCGCCAAGTCGGCGGCCGAAGTCTCGCTCGCGGTCAGCTTGACGGCCGCGGCGTCGGCGAGCTTCTGCTTGCGGGCGAGCAGGTCGTCCAACTCCGTCGCCTTCGTCAGCGAGCGCATCAGGTCGCCCCGCGTCGTCGCCAGGTCGGCCGCGGCGCTCGCCAATTTCTCGGCGTTGGCGTCGCGCTCGGCGACAGTGGCGAGGTAGCGGCCTTGCAGGTCTTCGAGGTCGGCGTTGAGCTTGCGACGGGTGCGGTCGAGGTCGGCCCGCGTGGCGATCAACTCCGCCTGCCGCGCCTTCAGGTCGCCCTCGGTGCGGGCGAGCAGCGTCACGGCGTCGGCGTTGCGCGCCGCCTGCGACTTGGCCTCGCGCGTACTCAACAGCCACAGCAGCGTGACGCAGCCCAGGGCGCAACAGAACACGTCGAGCATCCACATGCTCACGAGGCTCGGCGGCTTGTGGCGGGTCTTCATCGGCGCGACTCGCGGGGCTTCGGGAGGGTCGCCGGGCCGCGGCCCGGCCCGTCGAGGGGGATTGTCGTGTCGAGGAAGCCGCGCCCGGCCAGCCCCGCCAGGCGGCGCACGGCCAGCGCCGCGGCCGCCTCGGCGACGGCGTGCGGCGGCAGGGCCTGCACGCTCGTCGATTCCGGCGACGTGCGGTGGACGGCGGCGGCCAGGCCCGGCAGCCGCGCCGCGGCGTGCGTCAGCCAGACGGCGGCCGGCGGCAGCGGCAGCCCCGCCTCGCGGACCATCTCGAACACCCCCGCCGCGGCCGGCCGCGCCACGCCGAGGCAGAAGGCGTCGAACTCCTCCGGCTGGTGGACGAGGTCCTGGAACCAGTGGGCCGAGCGCACCGTCAGCGCGACCGGCTGCCCCGCCCGGACGCGGTCGAGTGCCCCTTCGAGTTGGTCGAACAGCGCCTGCTCGGCGTCGGCGGAGTCGCGCGGGTCGCGCCGGCAGAGCCGCACGCAGCGGTCGGCCATCGCGTCGAGCAGACGTTCCTTCCAGAGCCGCACGCCGGCCCGCGGCCACGCCCCCGAGGCGACCAGATCGACCGCCCCCGACCCGACGCTCAGCAAACTCGCGGTCAGCGCGAAGTCGTCGGCATCGATGACGACCACCGAGACGGGGCCGTCGGGGTCGCGCGGCAGCGGCACCACCCAGTCGGCACGGCCGGCCGGCTCCGCCGGCGTGGCCCCGGTGAGTTGCGCCGCGCGGTGGGCGGCGAGGGCGAGCGCGGCGACGACGGTCCCGCGCACTGGCAGCTTCGACTGCGCCACCAGTTCACCGACGGCCCGCGACTGCGCCGCACTGAGGTACGACGGCAACGCCAGTTCCGCGCAGTCGGACTCCCCCGCGACGGCCGGGCGCGCGGCGTCGAGAACCGCGGCGAGCGCGCCTTCGGCCGTGAGCTTCACGCGGTCAGCCTGCCAGACGGTCGCCTGGCCGAGTTGCGGCAAGAAGTTGGCGCACACCAGGTGCGGCGACTTGCGGGCGACCGCCAACGCCGCCGCTCCGACGCGCGGGGCGCGGCCGCCGAGGTGCAGCGCTGCGGGTAGGTCGAACGTGCCGTCGGGGTCGAGGGCGAGCGGGCGCGGCCGGCCGGCGGCGGAGGACACGCCTTGCAGTCGCGTGGCGTTCAGGTCGAGGCCGACGACCTTGCCGAGGCCCCCGGACGCGGCGGGGCGGGGCGCTGGGGCGGTCGTGCCGAAGCCGAACATCCGCGATCCTCGGGGGTTCAAGGGGACGGCGAGCTTACCACGCGGCGGCGGCGGCCGGGTGTTCCGCCGGCTCCGGCTTCGGGTCGTAGAGCCGCAACAGCAGGTGCTCCTGGCAGTAGTCCTGGCAGTCGATGATGAGGGTCTCTTCGGCGCGCTGCACGGCGTGCAACAGGTACATCAACACCAGGCTGATCGCGAGTGCCACGAAGGTGCAGTCGAAGGCGATGCCGAGTTGGTCGGTCGCGGCCTTGATGAACTTCGAGATGTCGGCCTCCTGCGACCCGGCCATGCTCATGCCGCCGGCGAGGCCACGCACGGTGCCCAAGAAGCCGATTGCGGGGATGGCCCAGGCCAGGTAGTTGACGGTCCCCATGCTCGTGACGAGCCGGCTCGACTCGACCTCGGCCTGGTTGCGCACGACCTCGGCCACGTCGGGCGCGGACTTGCTCACGGCGTACTTGTTCAGCCCCAGCCGGATCATGTTGCCCAGCACGTACGGCCCGCTGCGGGCGGCGATCGCCTCGACCTTGCGCGACAGCGGCCGGGCGTCCTCGGGGAGGATGCGTGCGCCCTCGTCGGTCGGCAGCAGTTCCAGCGAGAAGGCGTGCGACTGGCGATAGACTTCGCGGCGGCGGGCGACGAGGATCAGCCCGGCCCAGGCGAAGCAGACGTAGCACGCCGCCTGCTCCGGCCCCAGCAGCAGCCGGCCGACGCGCTCGGGGGTCCACTTCGCCAGGAAGTCTTCGCGCGTCTCGGCGGAGGCGGTGGTGTGCCACAGCGGCACCACGATCGCGGCGACGGCGGCGAGGGCGACGAGGAGCAGGACCCACTCGCGGGACGGCCGCTGGCTGGACGGGATCGACATCGACGCTCCTCGGGCCGGGCGGGCCGGACGGGGCCATTGTCCCCGGTGGGCGCGTCAGGTCAAGGAGTGGCGTGAAAGTGGTAAGATTTTCCAGCGGAGCCTACGCCTCCGGCCGCCGCGCGACCGCCATCATGCAGTCGCTCGCGCCGAACACGTACGCGGCCCAGGCGGCGAACTTCGCCAGCGGCTTCGCCGTCAGCGCCCGCTTCCACCAGGCGGCACCGGGCTTGCGCGACGCCAGCCGGGCGCTGGAGCGTAGCCAGTCGGAGTGGCGGACTTGCCGCACGGCCTCGACGCGGAAGCCGGCGGCGGCGAGCATTGTCCGCAGGGTCGCCGGCGTGAAGTGCGTCAGGTGGCGCGGCAGGTCGAGGGCGAACCAGTCGGGGCCGAACGCCCGCGCCGGCCAGCCCTCGGCGTTGGGGCAGGCGACGACCAGCCGGCCGCCGGGGGCCAGCACCCGGAACGCCTCGCGCAGGATCGCCGTCGGCTCGTGGACGTGTTCGAGCGACTGCCACATCGTGACCACGTCGAAGGAGCACGGGTCGAGGTGCGGGTGCGGCAGCGTGCCGGCGATGGTGTGCAGGCCGAGTTCCGCCTGGACGCCGCGGACCGCCCCGACGGCCGAGTCGAGGCCGGTGACGGCCCAGCCCTGGTCGGCCATGCGCTTGAGGTAGCCGCCGCCGCCGCAGCCGAAGTCGAGCAGCCGGCCGCGGCCGACCCAGGGCAGCCGCCCGTCGCGCTCCGGGTGCCGCCGGCCGGTCCAGCGGCCCCACAGCGACGCCCGGCCGACCTCGCGGAGCTTACGCGGCCGGCGGTGCGGGCGGTAGTCGTCGGGGTAGAAGTCGGCGATCCCCTCGGCGTCGGGCCGCGGGTTGGTATAAAGCAGCGCGCACTCGCGGCACTGCACGACCGCGAAGGTCAGAGGTGGCGTGCCGGCGCGGGGGCTGGCGTCGGCGGCCTCGCAGACGGTTCCGGCGTCGCGCGCCCCGCACAGCGGGCACGGCGAGTCGTCCCAGGTGACCGCGGGCGGCGTCGGGAGGAGTTGCAGGCGGCGGGTGCGGAGTAACATCGGGGGCGTCCTGCCGGGAGTCGTGCCCGCGTTTTAACCCGCCGGCGCGGGCGGCGTCAAGTTGAAGTCAGGGGCCGAAGCCGACGGCCGCGACCTGCGCGGGGTCGAGGACCGTGACGCCGGGGAAGCGGGCGAAGTCCTTGCCGTTGAAGGTGAGCAGGTGCGTCATCCCGTGCGTCTGCATCGCGGCGACGAGTCGCACGTCGTGGGCGATCTTTCCCTTGCAGTCGTGCCGCGCGACCAGGCCCCGCCAGACCGCGAGCAGTGTCGGCAAGTCCGCGAGGACGGGGAAAGTGGCATCGGCCCCTTCGAGCAACTTGACGCACGCCGGCACAGTCAATCCGAACCCTCCGCCAGTCGCCGGGCGGGTGGCAACGACCCAGAACTCGTAGTAGTTCTGCGGAACGAGTACGGGCGTGTGCCCCGCGTCGCGTAACCGATCGACGGCACTCACGACAGTAGGGTACGACGGGTGCGTGTCGTCCGCGAAGCGAAGAAGGACGTTGGTGTCGAGCAGGATATTCACTCCCCACAGCCTTCGTAAATGGTCTCGCGGCTGTCGTCGAGGACGAAGTCCGGTGGCAGGTGGGCCAGCGTCACGCGGAAGAGTTCAATCATCGCGTCGTAATTCTTCTTCCAGATCTCATAAGGCAGTTCGCTCGGCGACACCGGTGGCACCTCGGCGGCCTGCGTCAAGACCGGCACGGCAAACGCCTCCACGGTCGTGCCGGCGGCGGCGGCGCGGGTGGCGAGGCGCTCATACACGTCGTCGGGCACGGTGATCGTCGGCATCGCGGCTCTCCTCAGGGAAGGGTTGGCGTCTCGCAGCACTTCAGGATACCCTAGACGCCATGAACCTCACCCTCGATTACGGCAAGACCGGCCTCGCCGTCACCCTCCCCGCCGAGCGCCTCGTCGCGCCGCCGCTAACCCTGCGCGACGCCGACCCGCTGGCCGACCCCGTCGCCGCGATCGAAGACGCTTTGCAAAACCCCATCGGCACCCCTCCGCTCATGGAGCTGGCGCGGGGCAAGCGTACGGCGTGCGTGGTCATCTGCGACATCACGCGGCCGGTGCCGAATGCCTTGATCCTGCCGGCGATTTGCTGGACGCTCGAACAGGCCGGGGTCCCGCGCGACGGCATCACGATCCTGATCGCCACGGGCTTGCACCGGCCCAACGAGGGCGCGGAACTCGTCGAACTCGTCGGGCCGGAGATCGCGGCGACCTACCGCTGCGTCAACCACCACGGCCAGGCCGCCGACGAGCACGACTACCTCGGCGTCAGCACCCACGGCGTGCCGATCTGGATCGACAGTCGTTACACCCGCGCCGAGTTGAAGATCACCACGGGCCTGATCGAGCCGCACCTGATGGCGGGCTACTCCGGCGGCCGCAAGCTCATCTGCCCCGGCATCGCGGGCCTCGAAACGGTCAGCGCATGGCACAGCCCGCGCTTCCTGGAGCACCCCAAGGCCGACTGCGGGATTCTTGACGGCAACCCCGTCCACGCCGAGAACACCGAGATCGCCCTGACGACCGGCTGCGACTTCATCCTCAACGTCTGCATCGACGGCAAGCGGCGGGTCACCTGGGTCGGCGCGGGCGACATGCTCGAAGCCTGGGCCGTCGGCGTGCAGTTCTGCCGGGACACGGTCCGGGCCGCGGTGCCGCAGCGGTGCGAGGTCGTGGTCACCAGTTGCGCCGGCTACCCCCTCGACACGACCTGGTATCAGGCGGTCAAGGGCCTCACGGGGGTTTTGGGCATCGTCAAGCCGGGCGGCACGATCGTCCTGGCGGCGAGCCTCACCGAGGGCCTCGGTAGCCCCGAGTTCCAGGAGAGTTTGAACGCCTACATCGAACGCGGCGAGTTCCGCAACGGCCAACGGTCCGCCGCCCCGGTCGCCGACGGCGTGCCGATCCCCGGCGCGGCCGACCACTGCGCGATGGACGAGTGGCAGCTCGTGATGCTCAAGAAGGTGCTGGGGCACTGCAAAGTCAAAGTCGTCTCCGGGGCACCGTTCGCCGACACCCTGCGGCAGTGCGGCGTCGAGCCGGTGGCGACGGTCGAGGAGGCGGTCGCCGGGTGCCTCGCCGAGTACGGCCCCGACGCGCGGCTGGCGGTGATCCCGAAGGGGCCTTACGTGCTACCTTATGTGGGGTGACCGTGAGGCGAGCCGGAAGCGTCAGCGCCCGGAGCTTGCGCAACGCCGTTGTTCGGCGCGCGTCGAACTCCGGGCGCTGA
>JAYTUC010000322.1:0-13192 GCA_043744775.1 Fimbriiglobus sp.
GTCGGGGCGATCACCGGCCGCCTCGAAGCGAAGGGCCTCCGGCTGGTGGCCATGAAGCTCGTGGCGACGCCGCGGGAGTTGGCGGAGGCGCACTACGCGGTCCACAAGGGCAAGCCGTTCTACGACTCGCTGCTGACGTTCCTCACGAGCGGCCCGACGGTGGCGATGGTGTGGGAGGGCCGCGAGGCGGTGGCCGCGTGCCGGCTGCTGATGGGCGCGACCGACGGCGCGAAGGCGGCCCCCGGCACGGTGCGCGGCGACTTCGCCTTGAGCGTGCAGAACAACCTCGTCCACGGCAGCGACAGCCCCGAGAACGCGGCGACCGAGGTCGCGCTGTGGTTCACGCCCGCGGAGCTGACGCACGCGACCCCGACCGACGCGGCCTGGGTGGGGTGAAATTCCCGGCGAGCGGCGTGGCGTCAGCCCGCTGTTTCCGGCCCGACGTGGGGAGGTCTTCCCGCGGGTCATCGCCGCCCCCGCGCGGGGCAATCCCTTCCATTTCGGGCTGGAACAGCGGGCTCACGTCCGCCGCTCGCCGCGCCTGCGGCGGAGCCACGGAAGGGGCAAGTCGGTGGCACGCCTACGCGATGTCGAAGTGTACCTTCGCGACTGCCCTATCGGCCGCGCGGTCACCTGGGTCCGGGCCAACGTCGGCCCCCTCGACGGACCCTTGGACGGTGGGGGGTCGGTCATTTACCACTTGACGGCCGGGGCAGTTATTCTCACGCCGGGCGTCGAGGACGGGCAGTTCCTGGGCGTCTGGTTCAACACTGCCGACCGTCCGTGGGCGACAGACGCCGAGTGCGCACGGGCCGCGGCGGCCGCGCTGAGTTGCGTCGTGCGGTGCGATCCGGGGTCGTCCTACCCAGACGTTCACCCTCAGTCGGACGTGTTCCTGGAGATCGACGGCACGTCGGAGCGGTTGGTAGCATGGAACCCGGCCGACGCCTGAGCGATCAGCGGCCGGCGAGCCGATGTCCCAAGGGCCGTTGGCTCTCGCCAGCCAGCTTGCCCCCGAGCGGGTTCGCGACGCCGATGTCCCCGCCGGCCGGCAGCCGCACGGCGAGTCGGCGGCGGGCGAGGCGGGCGTCCGACTCGCGCCGGGTCAGGGCGGCGAGTTCCGCGGGCGTGTGGTGCGGCTCGACGTGCGTCGCGACCTCGCCTGCGGCGGGGCCGTCAGCGCCCCAGCAGCGCGAGCGCGGCCAGCAGTACCAGTGTGCCTAAGGCGCAGCCGACGGCCAGGGTGAGCGTCGGCCGGCGGGGCGTCGGCGGCACCACCGTCGGCAGGTTCTCGACCGTTACGGCCGACTCGATGCCGTGCCACGGCGACGTGTCGTCGGGATGCAGGCCGCTCAGGTAGCCGCCACTCGCCTGGCCGGGGAACGTCGGCCGCGGCAAGTCGAAGTCGATGCCGGGCGAAGCCCCGTCGGCCTCGGCGAAGGCTTCGAGGCGGTCGGCGACCTCGGCCGCCGTCGCCGGCCGGCGCGACGGGTCGGGCGACAGCAGCGACTGCAGCAGCCCCTCGACGGCCGGCGGCAGCGTCGGCCGCGACTCCCGCGCCGACGGCGACAGCCCCGACGGCGGTTGCCCGGTCAGCAGGTAGAACAGCACGGCCCCCAAAGAGTACAGGTCGGCGGCGGCCGTGGGGCGCGTGCGGCCGGGGCGCAACTCCGGGGCGCGGTACGGCCGGGCGTCCGGGTCGTCGGGGCCGGGGGGGCCGCCGAAGTCGGCCACCTTGACCTCGACGCGCCAGTGGGCGGAGTGGCCGTCGCGGCCCGGCCGGCCGACGACGACGCAGCCGGGGTGGAAGTGGCCGTGCGGCAGGCCCTTCTCGTGGGCGTGGTGCAGCCCGAGCGCCGCCTGCCGCGCGACCTCGCAGGCCCGCGCGATCGCCAGGCGCGGCGACTGGGTCACCAGGGCGTCGAGCGGCACCGCCTCGACGTACTCCAGCACGACGTAGAGCCGGCCGTTCGCCTCGTTCGCGTCGAGGACGGTCAGCACGTTGGGGTGCGCCAGCCGGGCGGCCGCCTTCGTCTCGGCCTGCACCGCGGCCAGGCGGGCCGGGTCGCGCGTCGCCTCCGCCGCGAGCACGCGCACGGCGACGAGCCGGTCCATCGTGCGGTGCCGGGCCTTGTAGACGCGGTCCCGGCGGCCGCGGCCGAGTTGGTCGAGGATGACGTACTGCCCCAGCACCAGCCCGTCGGCCTTGCCGCCGAGCAGCCGCCGCGCCTGGAAGGGCGTCAGCAGGCCGGCCCCGACGAGGGCGAGCGCGCAGTCGGCCGCCGACTCGCCCGCGTCGAGGGAGTTGAGCGCGCGGACGAACTCGGCGTCCGTCAGCAGCCGCGAGCGCTGCAGCGTGGCGACGAAGGCGACGCCCGTCGAGGCGGGGGGTCGGGCGGTCGGGTCGTTGGCGGTCATGGGGCGGTCGCGCGGGCGGTCGGGGGCGGGTCCGGCCGGGGGAGGCGGCGGCAAACCTAGGACACGTCTGCCGCCTGGGCGCGCGAATCTCGGCCCCCGCCGCTCAAAGCCGCGGGCCGAGCGGTTCGAGCGTGAACGTCACGCGGTCGGTCTGCACGCTCGCGGGGAGTGGCAGCGCCGCGCGGTCGGTCTCCGGCCGGCCCTCGACGCGGAACTTGCCGGGGCACTTCAAAGCCAGCCCGTCTTGCGTGCGGTGCAGCACCATGCGGTATGGCGGGGCGGCCCCGTCGGCGTCGCGGTCGTCGGGCAGGCGGACGTGGGCCTGCTCGCCGGTGCCCAGAATGAGCGTCTGGTCCATCAACAGCACCTCGTTGACGGCCCACGGCAGCCGGTGGCCGCTGGCGAGTTCGAGCCGTGCGGTGTTGCTGACCGCGGCCGGCCGGTGGAACACCAGTTGGCACGACGCCCCCAGCGTCACGCGGTCGCCGGGACGCAGGGGGGTGCGCGTCGCGGGGGTGCCGTTGACGGTCGTCTCGCGCGCGCTCTCGATCAGGTAGCCGCCCTGGGCGTCGCGCAGGATTTCGGCGTGCAGCCCGGCGATCGGCGCGAACAGCGGCACGTCCGGCGGGGCGTCGGCGGTCGCCTGGCCGAGGGTCACGCGGTCGCCCAGGCATACCAAGTAGCCGCCGACGCCGTCCACCCACAGCAGAAATCGCGTCGGCAGCGGTGCCCCCGGCGGCAGGCGGAACTCGCCCGAACTGCCCGGCCGCGGCGTGGCGACGCGCGGCCCGACGTAGGCCCCCGTGTCGGCCTGCCACGACGGCCGCGCCGCCTGGCCGACGCCCTCGGCGACCGTCAGCAGGGCGAGCGGTTCGGCGCGCGCCTGGCGCGACGACGGCTCCAGCTCGCGCCAGGCGTTGGCGCGCAGCGAGCGCGCCTCGCGGTGGCCGGGGGCCGCGAGCAGCACGGCGTCGGCCGCCTCGACGACCTGCCGCCACTCGCCGTGCGCCGCGGCCGCCATCAGGTGCGGCATCGACCGGGCGAAGCGCTCCTCGCGCGCCGCGAAGTCGCCGCGCTGCCGGCCGGCGGCGGCGTCGCGCGGCGGGGCGAGTCCCGCGGCGGCGGCGTCGAGGTTAGCCCTGGCCGCGGCGAACTCCCCGCGGTCGGCCTGCTCCGCCGCCAGCACCCAGCCGCGCGCCACGTCCTCGAACTGCTCGAGTTGCGGGTCGCGCACCGACCGCTCCCGCAGTGCCCCGAGCTGCCGCAGGGCTTGCAGCGGCTGGCCGACTTCGAGCGCCGTCGAGACGCCGTTGAGGCCGTGCCGCGTCAGCGTGGCCCGCAGCGGCAGCGCCCGCGGCTCGCCGGTGTTGAGCGCCTCGGCCGCGAGTAGTTCGGCCCACGCCGCGTCCACTTGGTCGGCGCGCAGGTTGCGCTCGGCGCGGTCGAGGTAAGCGCGGGCGACCTCGCGGACGAGCCGTTGGGCCTTGCGGTAGCCCTGCGCCGCGAACGGCAGGAGCAGCCGCTGCGCCTCGTCCGGCTGGCCGGCGTCGAGCGCCTCGCGGGCCTGGCGGAGCGTCAGCCACGGGGAGAAGAACACGCGGCGTAGCCCCTTCTTGTCTGGAGAGAAGAACTTTGCCGCGGAGACGCAGAGTCGCGGAGAAAACTGGAAGAGTGCTTTCAGAAAGACCGCTCGATGGGCAGCACCTCTCTATGGCGGAGCAACACCGCGACTGATTTTGCTCTCTTTGCGTCTCTGCGTCTCTGCTGCAAAATTCCGACTCCGAACCTAAGCCTTCGCCAACTCCTCGTCGAGCAGCCGGCGAACCACGTCGTTGGGCGCGCCCTTGTTCGCCTTCATCACGGCCCCCAGCAGCGACATCTTCGCCGCGTCCTTGCCGCCCTTGAAGTCGGCCACCGCGCGGGGGTTCGCCGCGATCGCCGCCTGCACCGCCACCCGCAACGCGCCGTCGTCGAAGACCTGGATGCCGACGAGTTTCTTGGCTTCGTCCAGCGTCACGCCCTTGTCGAGCATCGCCTTGAAGACCTCGCCGCGGTCCTGCTTCGGCAACGCTGCCGTGCCGCCGACGAACGCCGCGAAGGCCGCCGGGGTCAGCGGGAACTCCGCCAGCTCCTCGCGGCGGTCTGTCAGCGCCGGGTAGACGAGGTCGCTCAGGCGATTCGCCGCCGCCTTGCCGTCCTTCAAAAGTGCCGCGACTTCCTCGAAGTACGCGACCATCGGCCGGCCCTTCGCGGTCAGCACCTCGGCGTCGTACATCGTCAACCCGTACTGCGTGGCGAGCCGCGTGCGCTGCTGCGACGGCAACTCCCCCATCGCCGCCCGCACCCGCTCGACCTCGTCCTTCGACACGATCACGGGGACCAGGTCCGGCTCGGGGAAGTAGCGGTAGTCCGCGGCCGCCTCCTTGTGCCGCTGCACGACGGTGACGCCCTTGGGGTCGTCCCACCCGGCGGTGGTTTTCAGCCGCTTCTCGATGCGGAAGTTCTCGGGGTCGCGGGCGTACTCCTCGGCGTGCCGCTTCGCCTCGTAGCTGATCGCCCGGCCGACGCTGCGGAAGCTGTTCAGGTTCTTGATCTCGACCAGCGGCGTCGCGTGGACGCTGCCGTCCGGTTGGGGCACGTGGATGTTGACGTTGGCGTCGCAGCGCAAACTCCCCTCCTGCATTTCGCAGTCGCTGACGCCGAGTTCGCGCAGCATCAGCCGCACCTCTTCGAGGTACGCGATCGCCTCCTCCGGCGTCTCGATGTCCGGGTGCGAGACGATCTCCAAGAGTGGCGTCCCGGTGCGGTTGAGATCGACCTTCGAGTCGCCGCCGCGGCCGCTGTCGTCGTGCATCGACTTCCCGGCGTCCTCTTCGAGGTGCGCGCGGATGATGCGCACCGTCTTGGGCGTGAAGCCCTTCTTGGGGTCGGGGTGGACGTTGACTTCGAGGAACCCGTCGTGGCTGAACGGCAGGTCGTACTGGCTGGTTTGGAAGTTCTTCGGCAGGTCGGGGTAGTAGTAGTTCTTGCGGTCCCACTTCGTGAAGCCCGCGATCTGGCAGTTGAGCGCCAGGGCCGCGCGCAGCGACAGCTCGTACGCCTTGCGGTTCATGACCGGCAGGGTGCCGGGCATGCCGAGGCAGACCGGGCAGGTCGCCGAGTTGGGCGGCAGTCCGAAGCGGTTGAGGCAGCCGCAAAAGAGCTTGGTTTTGGTAAGCAACTGCACGTGGACTTCGAGTCCGACGACGATCCGGTACGGCTCGGCCATGGCGCACTCGACTCCCGAGAAGGTGTGCCAGGGATTGTACAGCTTCGCCGCCGCGCGGGGCGGGTGCGTAGCGACTACGCTTCCGGCACGCGATCCGGTTTTGCGTGCTTCCCGAGCTTGGCGACAGCGAAGTCCCGCACGGCGTCGTAGTCCTCCGGGTTCTCGAACCCGCGCCGGGGTACGATGGCGGCGAGCAACCCGGTCACGTAGATGTACGTGCAGTCCCCGACGACCTCGACCCCCCTCATGTCCCGCCAGCGAGCGACCGATTGGACCAACTCCGTCCGCTCAGTAAATGTGTCGTTCTCAAGCGTCAAGTGAATGCGGCCGATGACGCCTTGTACACCGAGGTCCTGGGCGTAGGCGCGGAACGCGGAAGTGATCGACGCGCGTTGGACGAAGGGGTGAATGACAGCGTACACTACGCCAGCAGCGGCCAGCACTGCTGCCGGGGTCGGGTTACCGTCGAATAACAGCGCCGCCCCAATCCAGCACCACAACGGAACGAACAACCAGCCAAGTACCAGCCGCCGCTTCAAAGACGGTGACCGCTTGATCGCGTGCATGTTATAGGCGACGTAGTCATCGACGGTTGTGGTGTAGCTAACTTCCATTGCTGTGAAACCCTCTGCCGCCGGACGACCAAACTGAACACCGGTGCTGCACCGGAGGACTCGAAGTTCCAGAAGCGAACCATGCCCCCGCCGCCGGCGACAATTCTGGTCCGACCCGCCATGCCTCGGAGCGACGGCCTTCACCGCTGCTCGCGCTTGGCGATCTGCTCGATCGCGTATGCGGCCATGCCGCGCACATTCAACGCCCCCGTGTAGCCCTTGTCTTTGGCCAGCTTCTCGAGTGCTGGCAACGCCTCACGAGTCCCGAGCTTGCCCAACGCCCCGCACGCCTTCACCTGACGCCAGCCGTTACCCGCCGCGAGCGCCGCGATCAAGTTGGCCTCCGACTCGGCGTGGCCCAGGTACCCCAGCGCGCCCGCGGCGTCGCCCGCGATCTGGTAGTCGTCGCTCTTGAGCAACTCCAGGAGCGGCCCCAAGGCGCGGGCGTCGCCCGAGTTGCCGAGGGCGAGGGTCGTTTCGGAGAAGTACTCCGACTTGCCCTTCCCCCGCAGCCCGATCGGCCGAAGCGGCTTGTCCTTCAGCCCGGCCAGGAGCGTCGGGACCAACTCCTCGTGCGGCCGCAGGAAGGCCAGCCAGGTGCCCCAGAGGTAGTCGCCGTCGCTCAACTCGCGGAGGATGGCCTGGGGCCTCAAGGCGGCGTCGGCCTCCCGCTGCAACTTCCGGAATCCCGCCCCGCCGGGCGGTGGGCCGGCCAGGTACTTGAGCACGTCGGACGCCTGCCGCCGGTTGTGCCCTTGCCACAACTCCCGCGCCGCCGCGAGTTGCTGGGGCGGCTCGCCCTTCGCCAACAGTTCCCCGAGCTTCTCTTCGTCGGAGTCGGACACGCGGGCGCAACTGAATTGCAACTCGGGCGGGTTGACGTGCTGCCAGGAGAACCGGGCGCGCTCGGCTTGCGGCGGCGTCTTAGGGTCGTGCAACTGCGCCGCCACGTCACGGCTGGCGACGACGCAGCAGGCGAGCAATAGCCCAGCCCGTAAGCACGATGACAACGGCATCACGCGACCTCCGCCTCGTGGGACCGAACGATCAAACAGCCGCAGCGGGGGGCGACGATCCGGTACGGCTCGGCCATGGCGCACTCGACTCCCGAGAAGGTGTCCCAGGAATTGTACAGCTTTGCCGCCGCGGGGGGCAACAGTCGCGGCACCGATGGGTACACGTCAAACCCCGTCGGGCGGATCGTCGAGCGCTTCCACTTCGATCCGCTCGCACACGACCACCCCCTCGGTGCCACTGGTGAGGGCGAACCGGAACCGCACCGGCGGCACGTTGTAGCCGTCGGCGGCCGACTGGGCCAACTGGCGCACGTCGGCCGCGTCCAAGTTGGTCCCGCCGCCGTCGAACTCCTCGCCGTGAGCGATGTGGCCGACGGCGGACAGGCGGGCGAAGAACGGGTCCACGAAGGCGACCCGCGCCCACCGCCCGCGCAGGGGCACGAACGGCCCGTCCGCGTCGGCGCGGACGTGGACGACCAGGGACAAGTCCTTGGGGGGTGCGACACGCCAAGTCACACTCCGAACCGGCGCGTCGTGTAGGTGGTCGAGGTCAGTGACGATGATGTCGAACGGCTGGGTCATACTGTTCAATCTTGCTGTGTCGCCGTGGCGGCATCGGGGGACAGCATCTTGCGGTCGCGGTCGTCCGCCGGCTCAGGCGGTGCCGCCGCCATTCGGTTACCCTCTAGAACTCTGCCCGCGACTCGCATTCTTTACACTGTCCGCCGCGTACTTCTGAACTACGCGCCTGGTAGGCCGTCCGGTTCGCGCTGCTCGTCAAGCGACTCGACCGGCCACCGCGCCAGCGTACGCGCGATCGCGTGCTTGACCTGCTCGACAGTGGGCGGGTCACACGCGAAATACACCCCGAAACTCCGGGCGAGTCCTGCGACCTGATCCGCAGTCAGTGCGTCCAGCCGGGCCGGCGTCACGTCCCGGCCGGCGAACGACCAAACAGCCTCGCAGCACTCGTGTGGCGAGGCATCGTAGAAGGGGACCGGAGGGCAGACCGAGTCGCCGAACGTCTCACCTAACGCCTGCTCGAAGTCCGGCCGCCAGTTGGGACTCGCCTTAGCCATCGCCGCGCCTCCGGGGGTCCAACGACCAAGTTCAACACCGGTGTGACACCGGGGAGCTAGAAGTCGCCGTGACGAATCACCCTCCGCCGTTCGCTCCAGCGACACTCCGGCCGCATCAAGGCAATCGCTTGACCCGAATGTCCTTGAAGTACCAGACGCTTTTGGCGTCGTGGGCTTGGAGGGCGATGCCACCCCCGTCGGCCGAGAGCAGTCGCCCGGCACGCTCCTTCGGGCGTTTCGCATCCGCCGGCTCGGTGTAGTCCACTACCTCTTTGCCGTCCAGGGCGACGGTGATGCGCTTGCCCTTGACCACGACCCGGACGGCGAACCACTTGGTCTCGTCCACCGGGGACTTGTCCAAATCCTTCACGGCATACAGGCTACCGGTTTTGCGCTTCTCTCGCTCTGTACTGTTGAGCTGAACCTCGTAACCTTTGTCGAGATGCTTTTGCCGGTTGGGGGCGGTCACGTCACTGTGGAGGAAAACGCCGCTGTTGGAATTCGGCTCGGCCCGCGCGGACATCTCCAACTCAAAGTTGGTGAACTTTTCGACCCCGTCTTTCAGCTCCCCGACGTAGAAGAGGTGTGCCGCGGTCTGGCCCGAGGCCTGGACGCGAAGTAACCCGTCCTTGACCGCGAACGAGTCGGGGTCGTTGTTCGCCCGCCAGCCGCCGAGATCTTTGCCGTTGAACATCGGTGTCCAATCGTCGGCCTGTGAGCCTGCCGATGTCAATGCGAGTCCGATGATACACAACACGACACGCATCAGTATGCCCCCTTCACCGCCGAATGAATAGTCGATCGAAACAATTCTACTGGTTGCGCTGGTAGCTCTACCTGATTCAGGGTGGCCTGACGGGTGGCAAAAGCCTGCCAATCGGCCAAGCTTACCTGCCGCGTCCACCATCGCCTAGCGGATTCTCGCCGCCGGAAGTGCTACAACCTCGGGGAGGGACGTCGCGCCGGCGTCGCGGGGGGCGCGCATGCCGTGGGTGGTCGGGATCGACGAGGCGGGGTACGGGCCGGTCCTCGGGCCGCTCGTGCAGGCCGCCGTCGCGGTCAAGCTTCCCGACGCCGACCCCGCCGGCTGGGACACCCTGCGGCCGTGGGTCGCCCGCCACGCCGACAAGGACAAGTCGCGGCTGCTCATCGATGACTCGAAACTCGTCCACAGCGGCCCGCACGGCGTGAAGAAACTCGAAGCCGGGCTGGCGGCGCTGCTGGGGCTGCGCGACACCACCTTCGGCGGCTGGCTCGACGCCCACGCGGTGCCGCACGTCGTCGAGGAGTTGCAAGGCGAAGCCTGGTTCGACCCGGCGGAAACCCTGCCGCTGCACCCCGCACCGCCGGACTTGCGGCCGGCCCTCGCGGCGGTCGGCGTCGAGCTGTTCGTGCTGGCGGTCAAGCTGGTGCCGGCCCCGAGTTTCAACCGCACCGTCGCCGTGTCGGGCACCAAGGCGACGCTGCTGAACATCGGTTTGACGGGCTTGCTCGGTGCCATCCGCCAGCGGCTGCCGGGGTCCGACCCGGTCGAGGTGGTCTGCGACAAGCTCGGCGGCCGCAACGCCTATGGCCCCCTCCTCCAGGGGGCGTTTCCCCAAGGCTGGGTCGTCAGCGAAGTCGAGTCGGCTGTCGAGAGCCGCTACCGCGTCGAGAGCTTAGGTCGCGACGTGCGCGTCAGTTTCCGCCCCCGCGCCGACGGCGAGAGTGTCGCCGTGGCCCTGGCGTCGATGACGGCGAAGTACCTGCGTGAGGTGTCGATGCGGCAGTTCAACCGCCACTGGCAGACGCACCTCCCCGGCCTCAAGCCGACGGCGGGCTACCCCGTCGATGGCCAACGCTTCTACGCCGAAATCGCCCCCCTGCTGGCGGGGCTAAACCTGGCCGAAGACGCCGTGCGCCGGTCCCGCTGAGCGGTGACGACTCGGAGAAGAGTTTAACCGCGGAGGAGCAGAGTAGCGGAGCAGACCAAATTCAAGTTTTGGTTCTCTCTGCTACTTCGCTCCTCCGCGGTTAAACTGTTTGAAGCCCCCACACCCCGCACCCCGGCTACGTCATGGACTTCGAGCGACCCAAGAGTGGCGGCGAGCCGATGCTGCCCGGCGGCTTCCGGGCGGCCGTCGCCCGCGAACTGCTCGCCCACGACCTCACCCCCAAGGCCTGGCACGCCGCCGGGGTCGATTGCACGACCGCCGCCGGCGAGTCGCGCTACCTCGGCCTGGCGAACCTCTACCGCCGCGCCAAGTCGGCCGGCCGCGAGGAGTGGCCGGCCATGATCCGCCACTTCCTCGGCGTGCTCGCCACCTCGACGAGCGCCGAGAACGCCCCGCCGGAGTCCCTCGACGCCGTGCGCGGCCGGGTGCGGGTCCGCGTCGGCGTGCCGTTCGCGCTGAACGAGCCGGCCAAGCCGTGGCAGCGGCTGCTGCCCGGCACGCCGCTGGCGGTCAACCTCGTCATCGACTCCGACGAGTACATGACCTACGTGACGCAGGGCATGGTCGAGGCGTCGGGCGAGGGCGGCGACGACTGGCTGGCCGTCGGCGTGGCCAACCTGCGCGACGCCACGCCCGACGACTGGCTCGGCACCTTCCACGAGGAGACGGGGATGCTCGGCGGCCACGCGGGCGACTCCTACGACGCCGCGCGGGCGCTGGTGCTCGAAGAGATCGGCGAGCCGAGTCCCGCCGGCTGGCTGGTGGCGATCCCGTCGCGCGACTGGCTGTTCGCCCTGCCGGTGACGCGCCGCAGTTTGCAGGGCTTGCCGCTGCTCAAAGTCTTGACGCAGAGGAGTTACGCGGAGGACGCTTACCCGATTTGCGAGGAGGTCTTCTGGGTCCGCGGCGGCGTCTGGGAGCGGCTGCCGGTCACGCTGACCGACGAGCGCGCCGACGTGTCGCCGAGCGACGCCTTCCTGGCGGCACTCGAAGAGTTGAACGCGATCGAAGAGCGCGACGTGGGCGAAGTGGGCGGCGAGGCGTGAGCTTACGCGTCGAGTCGCCGGGGCTTTACACGCTGCCGGTGGATTTGGGCCGGCCCGGCCGGCGTGCCCTCGGCGTGCCGGCCGGCGGGGCCGCCGACCGCGCCGCCCACACGCTCGCCAACGCGCTGGTCGGCAACCCGCCGGACGCGGTGACGCTCGAAGTGACGCTCGCCGGGCCGACGCTGACCGCCGACGCCCCGACGGCCTGCGTAGTCTTCGGCGCGCCCTTTGAACTCGCCGTGCCCGGTCGCGTGGTGACCACCGGGACGACTTTCACGCTTCACGCCGGTGAGACGTTGCGCGTCCTCGGCACCCCGGCCGGCGTGCGCGGCTACCTGGCCGTGCGTGGCGGCTTCCACGCCGCCCTCGAACCGCTGCGCGCCGGCGACCTGCTCGCCTGCGACCCCTCGACGACGGCCGGCCGGGCGTTGCCGTTCGTGTCGCTGCACGCCCCCGGCGACGCAGTGTTGCGCATGCTTCCCGGCGCGCAAGCCGACTGGTTCGAGCCGGGGGCGCTGGAGGTACAGCGCTTCACGGTCGCGGCGGCGAGTAACCGCATGGGCCTGCGGCTGCTCGGCGACCCGCTGCCGCGCGTGGAACGTCGGCGGGCGGCGGAGCTGGCGAGCGAGCCGGTCGCGGCGGGGGCGGTGCAGGTCGCCAACGACGGCTTGCCGATCGTCCTGGGCGTGGACGGCCAGACCATCGGCGGCTACCCGCGGCCGGCGCATGTCGTCCGCGCCGACCTCGACCGCCTGGCCCAACTGCGGCCGGGCTACGCCGTGCGCTTCCGGGCGGTGACCGTCGCCGAGGCGGAGCAAGCCGCGCGCGAGGCGGCGGCAGAGTTGGCCGGCTGGTGCCGCCGGCTGGCGTGGGCGTGACCGTTCGCCTGCGGCGGAGCCGAAATCTTGTAGGGGCACCCCTCGTGGGTGCCCGGCGTTGACGACGACCAAGCCGGAGGGGCCTTTCGCCCTACTTCACCACCACCGGCAGCGTGTCGGCGTCGGCCGGGGCGACCGGCGGCGTCGGCTGGCGGCGCAACTGCTCCGCCAACTCGAACGGATCCGGCAGCCGCAGCAGCGTCGCGATCTCGCGCACGAACGGGCGCGACAGCGGCGTGAAGACGATTTGCGCCGCGACGATCTCTTCGACCGCGTCGTCGGCCGGCGGCTTGTCAGGGCGCTGCCGGGCCTGCCGCGGCAGGTCGCCGGCGGTCAGCGGCGGCGCGGGCGTCGGCGGCCGCAGCGACACCGTCTCCGGCAACTTCAGCGACCCCGTCTCCTGAATCGTGGCCAGCCCGAACTCGGCGGGTAGCCCCTCCGGCGGCGGCGACGGCCGGGCCGCCCGCCCCGGCGCGAGCGGCAGCGCCTGCATCCCCAGCGGCGGCGCGACGGCCGGCAACTCGCCGCGGTCGATCGCCGACACGCGCGGCCGCGGGGCCTTGACCGCCGGCAGCGGCAGCGGGGCCGGCGACTGCGGCGCGGTCGCCGCCGCGACCGCCTTGCCGCCCAGGTCCGTCATCGGCCGGTACGGCACCACCGTAACCGGCGGCGGCACCGGCGGCGCGACCGGGGCCGGCGACTCGTCGATGGCCACGATCACCGCGACGGGCGTGGCCGGCTCGGGGGCGGCCGGCTCGCCGCGGCTACAGCCGGCGACGGCGACGACGGCGGCGAGGGCCAGCGGGCGGAGGCGGAGCGTCACTTGGCACCCACTTCGAGGATCAGTTTCACGGCGGTGCCCTCGGGCGGCAGGGCGTCCTTGTTCACGTCCAACTTCAGGTACTTCTCGTCGGCCATCGTCAGCGACGACTGGCAGAC
>JAYTUC010000323.1:0-3343 GCA_043744775.1 Fimbriiglobus sp.
GCCGCGACGTTACGGAGCATCGCCCGCGTCTCGGCCCCCGTCGGCGGCGCGTCGTCCCGGAAGTCGTCGTCGGTGTCGCGGGCCACGGCATACCCCTGAGTGCAGATCGGCGAACGGCGTCAGTTTACGAGTGACAGCGCTCGCGCGGCAGGGGCATTCGCCGGCGACTCCTCAACGAGTTGGTACCAGACGTTGCGCTGCCGCGGCGTCCAGCCGGCCTCGCGAATCGCCGCGCGAATCTGCTCGAGCGTCAGGTGGTGGACGGTCCCCGCCGAGGCGACGACGTTCTCCTCGATCATCAAGCTGCCCATGTCGTTAGCACCGTAAAACAGGGCAATCTGGCCGATCTTGGCCCCTTGCGTCACCCACGACGACTGGATGTTGGCGAAGTTGTCGAGGTATAGCCGCGCGACCGCCTGCGTCCGCAGGTACTCGAACGACCCCGCCGCCGGGGCGTCGGCCATCTTGTGCCCCGGCTGCATCGTCCAGCAGATGAACGCCGTGAACCCGCCCGTCTCGTCTTGGAGCGAGCGCAGCCGGTCGAGGTGTTCGACACGCTCGGCCTCGGTCTCGATGTGGCCGAACATCATCGTCGCGGTCGAGCGGCCGCCGAGTTGGTGCCAGACGCGCGAGGCGTCGAGCCAGTCGTCGGTGAGCGCCTTGCCCTTGGTCAGCAGCTTGCGGACGCGATCGACGAGAATTTCGCCGCCGCCGCCTGGCAAACTGCCCATGCCGGCGGCCTTCAAGCGTGTCAGGACTTCGACCAGCGACAGCTTGTTGATGCGGGCGAAGTGGGCGATCTCCGGCGGGCTGAAGGCGTGCAGGTTGACCGTCGGGAACCGCGACTTCAAGTCCGACAGCATCGACTCATACCAGTCGAGTTTGAGGCTCGGGTGCATCCCGCCTTGCAGCAAGATTTGGTTGCCGCCGAGGGCAATCGTCTCCCCGATCTTGGCGTACAACTCCTCGCGAGGCATGACATAAGCGTCGGCGTCGCCAGACTTACGGTAGAAGGCGCAGAAGTCACACACCGCCGCGCACACGTTGGTGTAGTTGATGTTCCGGTCGATGTTGTAGGTGCGGTACGGCTCGGGGTGCAGCCGCATCGTGACCGCGTGCGCGGCCTTGCCGAGCTTCAACAGATCGCGACTCGCCATCAGCTCGACGCCCTCGTCGAAGGTGAGGCGGGTGCCGTCAACGGCTTTCGACAAGAGGCGGTCGATGCTCAAGGGAAACTCCTGCGGGGGCCAAACCGAGCGGCACGGCGAGTTCGTAGTAGCGGGCCAACCCCGCCAACTCGCGTGGTCCCAAGTCGTAGTGAAGAATGTTCGTGAGGTAGCGGCGACAGAAGCCCGGATCGAGTTTGAGTTTCGGCGACTCCCGCACGGCAATCGCCCCGGCGTTCGCCAACCCATGAGCTTTGGAGGCGTGGAAAGCGTTTAGCGTCCGTCGTGACAGTTCGACTCCGTCACGCACGGCCCAGACGGCGAACACCATTGGCAGCCCGGTCCAAGTCGTCCACTCCTCGCCGAGGTCGAAGGCGTAGCGGAAGCCGGGAAGGCAGGCGTGCATCGCGCGGTCGCCGATGAGCAGCACCGCGTCAGTAGTCACGTCGTCGGCCGGCACATCCATCGGCAGCGGCTCGACTTGCGGCTCGACGCCGTACTTGTGGGCGAGGATGATCCGCGTCAACGCCGCACTCGTCCGCGAGCCGACA
Organism: Fimbriiglobus sp.; assembly: GCA_043744775.1. Lineage (GTDB taxonomy): Bacteria > Planctomycetota > Planctomycetia > Gemmatales > Gemmataceae > Fimbriiglobus. Next base: position 1,718 of record JAYTUC010000323.1, read on the forward strand.
TCTAGCGCGACGGTGCGAATTCGTGCCCACGGCACGCGGCTAAACAACGTCACGCTCAACACGGGGCCGCGGGAGGCGATCGAGATGCCGGGGATGAAGTCGTAGTGCTCGGCGCGGAAGAACTCGATGGCCGGGATCAGCCCGACATCCAAGGTGCCGTCGGCCATCTGCTCGGCGAGTCGGCTCGGCAGATCGAGCGAGAGTTCGATGTCCGGGTCGAAGCGAGTCAACCCCTCGATGAGAGGCTTGGTATTCAGGTAGTTGACCGCCCCCACGCGGATCGGCGTCGCCATCGCTAGTCCCCCGCAAGATTCCGACACACCCTAAACCGTACCCTACAACGGCGGGCAACGGTCAGCCGGTGAAGTACGCAACGGCGTTGCGGAAAATCGCCAGTCCTTCGCCCTCCGGCTTGAGGCCGTCACGGGTCCAACGCGGGTGCTGCGTGCCGAGAACGTGCCGCTCCGGGTGCGGCATTAACCCTAGCACGCGGCCTGTGGCGTCGGAGATGCCGGCGATGTCGCCCTGGGAGCCGTTGGGGTTGTGCGGGAAGCCGGCCGGCTGGCCGTGCGGGTCCGTGTAGCGCAGCACGACTTGGCCGGCCTGATCTAAACCCCTCAAAATCCAGTCCTTACGGCAAACGAAGTTGCCCTCGCCGTGGGCGACGGGGAGATACATCCGCGTCAGGCCCTTGAGGAACGGGCAGGCGTTGGGCGTGATGGCGAGGTGGACCCAGCGGTCCTCGAAGCGGCCGTGGGTGTTGTGGGCGAGGGTCACTAGTGGGCCGTCTTCGTCCGGCGGCACGAGCAAGCCGGCTTTGACGAGTACCTGGAAGCCGTTGCAAATCCCGAGGACGAGCTTCTCGGCGGAGCGGAATTCGCGCACCGCATCCGCAAGGAAGGTCGCGAGCTGGGCGGCGAGGATTTTGCCCGCCGCCACGTCGTCGCCATAGGAGAAGCCGCCGGGCAGCAGCAAAATCTGGTGCTTCTTGAGGAGTCGGGGCTGCTGGCGCAGTTCGTTGATGTGGACGGAGCGGACAACGGCCCCGGCTTTCTCGAAGGCGAACGCTGCCTCGACGTCGCAGTTGGTGCCGGGGGCACGCAAGAGAAGCACACTCGGCGTGGCCATGCGAATTTCCAGTGAGGAGGGGGCAGCGTTGGCCGACAGCGCGAACACGACACTACTAGGTGTAACGGCCGGCGTCGGGGCGACCAAGGGGGCCGGCAAGAATCGGGTGCGTGACTGGAGTGGCAGTTGTTGGAGTTCCGCTTGGCCTTGGGGGGGCGAAGTGGGGCCGATCGCTTTTTCCCGAATCGGCCGGGACGAGCCGTTGACACGCCCCGGCGGGCTGTTAGTATATGGGTGTTGGTGCGACGCACTGGCAGCCGAGACGACGGAAACGAATGACGAGTGGTTCGACGAGACGCAAGTCTTGAAGGGCTGCAAGGAATCGCGGAAGTCGCCTCAAACGTGTTCTTTGACAAATTGGTAGTGAAAGAGCCTTACCAAGGGTGAGGTGCTCGCCGACGATCGGTGACACCAAGCTTCTTGAAGGTTGCGAAAGCAACGCCCAAGTTGAATTGAGTATCACCGAACAACGGCAAGGACGAACCACAAGTGCTCCCA
>JAYTUC010000324.1:0-3339 GCA_043744775.1 Fimbriiglobus sp.
GGCGCTCGTCGTACAGCGGGTCGCGCGGGTCGTCGCTCACGAACCACGGCTTGCCGCCGCGCAGGTACATCTTCCGCTGCTCGTCGCCGTTGAGCGGCCGCGCGCCGACGCGGCCGAAGACGCCGATCTGGTTGCCGGCCTCGTCCACGGCGCGGTCCCGGTCGAGGCCGCGCGACACCGCCAACACCTCGCCGTGCGGCGGGCGGTAGGTCGCCACCAGCCGCGGCGTCGGCTTGGGGCTGAAGCCGTCGTAGCCGGGGGTCTCGGGCGACGTGAGCTGGACCACGCGCAGGCCGTTGCGCCCGTCGGCGACGTAGGCGAACGTACTCGTGTAGGTGATGCCGAGCTTCACGTCCCGCGCGTCGTTCAGGTGCCCGCCGGCCGTGAACGCCTGCTCGAACTTCGGCTCCGCGGCGCGGGTAATGTCCAAAATCACCAGCCCCTTCGCCCCGGCCGCGACGTAGGCGCGGGTCCGGGCCAGGTACACGGCATTCGCCTCGGGCATCCGCAGGACGGCCAGCGGTACCGGAGACGCGGGGTTGGTCACGTCGAGCACCTTGACGCCTTCCTCGTCACAGACGTAGGCGTAGCGAAACTGCACCGCGACCATGCGCGGCTTCCGCAGGTGCGGTGCCCCGACGGTCGCCGTCACCCGCGGGTTCTTCGGGTCGTCGATGTCGATCGCCACCAGGCCGGCGTCACACGAGACGTAGGCGTAGTGCCCGGCGATGGCGACGTGCCGCGCCCCCGTCAGTAACCCGTCCGGGTTGAACGTCAGCTCGCGCTTCAGGAAGTTGTTGACCGGGTTGCCGTCGATCGTCGTCGCCGCCCCGGTCAGGATCAGGCCTTCGTGCGAGTCACATATGTACAGGTAGCCGAACAGCGGGTGGATCGGACCCTCCTTGTTCTCGGGCATCCGCGTCCGGGTCGGATCGACCGCGACGGTCGTCGGGGCGGCGACGAAGGTGGCGTGCCGCGACGGCAGGTGGAAGCGCTGCCCGGCCGGCGACACGGGGGCGGTCGTGATCCGCTCGGCGAAGGCCTTGTTGTCGATGAAGGCGATGTCGAAGACCCGGACGCCGCCGTCGCCGCAGGCCGCGTACAGGTACTCGCCGCGGTGCTGCACCATGAGCACTTCGGACTTCTTGAACGGCTCGCGCAGGCCGGTGCCCACGTCGCGGCCGGGGTGCTCGTGGGCCTCGTGCAGCAGCCCGCCCTTACTCGCGTGCTTGCCGAAACTCTCCGGGTACGCCCAGCGATGCAAATCACTCCCGAGGACCGCCTGCGGCTCGCCGGTTTCGGTGACGGCGACCGCGTACAGCCCCTCCTCGCCGCCCGCGAGCCAGGCGTACTTGCCGATCAGGTTCGTGTACCCGGTGCCCTGCATCAGCAGTTGCGCCATCCAGGCGTTGTTGTCGTCGGCCTTCGAGAGGTGGCAGTCGGTACACTGCTTGGTTTCGCGCGCCCCCCGGCCGCGCACCGTGTGCGGGACGTTGGTGCTGAACGCGGTGCCGCCGAAGCCCTCCGCCGAGATGGTTTGCTGCTGGACGTAGATCGACTCGCGGTTGCCGTTGTAGCTGCCGACGTGGATGGCGCAGCTCGACCGGGCCGGGTTGACGCGGTTGCCGGTCACGTCGCCGTCGCGGGCTAGCATGTACATGTCGTCGCGCAAGGTCTGGAAGTTGTAGGCGGTGAAGTTGCGCTGCACGTCGCCGTCGGCGTGCAGGTTCGGGGCCTTGACGTTCGCCCGCTGCGGCAGGTGACAACCGACGCAACTCGGGTTCCACGCCGAGTGGCAGGCGATGCAACTCATGTTGTCGCTGCGGTGGGCGGTACACTTCTCGCCGCCGGCCGGGAGGTCGCCCCAGACGGTCTTGCCGTCCTCGACCCGGACGGTCTTCGCCAGGGCAGACTTTTCGTTGTAGCGGGCGTGGCCCTTCTCGATCGTGTCGCGCGTCTGGACCATCTCCCACCGGAGACCCTTCTCGACACACGAGTTCTGGAAGTAGCGCTTACTCCCCTTGGGGCCGTCGCGGACCTCGAAGCGGGGTGCCCCGAACGGCGTCTTGAGGGCGAGCAGGTTGCGGCCCTTGCCGTCGGGCGCGGACGTGTAACTCGCCGGGCCGGAGGTCTTCAAGGTGGTGTACTTGTCCGAGGTTCCGTGGCAGTCGATGCACGAGATCTCGGTCCCGGCGCGGACCTCCATTTGCAGTCGGTTGTTGCCGTGCATGTCCTGGACGAAGTGGCAGTCGATGCAGTGCATCCCCTTCTCCATGTGGATGTCCATGAGGTGCACGGGGTTGCCCGCGCCGCACGCCGCGACCTTGTCCTCGGCCTGCCGCGCGGCCAGGGGGCCGGTGACGGGGTCGTCGAAGCGTTCCTTGCGGTGGAACTCGCGGTCGCGGTTGGGCCGGTCGATCGCCGCGGCTAGCTTCGCCGCACTCGGGGAGCCGACGGGGTTGCCGGCGTGGTCGCGCAAGGCCCCGACGCGGTCCTTCTTGAAGACCGCGCGGAAGGCCCAGCCGTGGCTGTGGAAGTCGGCGAAGTGCTGCTTCGCCAGTTGCGGGTTGAGCTTCGAGAGTTCCGCGACGAACTCCGGGTCCGACAGTTTACCCCGCGCCGCGCTCTCGTTGGGGTTGCGCCCCAAGGTGCGGATCAGCTCGTCGGCGGTGGGGTCGTGCTGCCGCGTCGGGTACATCAGCGCGGCCTCGGTTTCCTCGTCGTACCACATGTAGCCGAGGTAGCTGTTCATGACGGTCGTGCCGGGGTGGACGTGGCAGACCATGCACTGGCTCGTCGGGATGGCGTTGGTGAACTTGTGGGCGATGGGGTGGCCCGACTCGCCCTTCGGGATCGTCGGGTCGGTCGAGGCGGTCGTGCCGCGGTTGCCGTACTCGGCGTAGGGGCCGGAGTGGACGCGCGAGCGGTCGTTGGCGTAAATGACGTGGCACGCCGTGCAGCCGCTACTGCGGTAGTCGCCGGCGTGGTCGTTGGTGCCGAGGAAGTTCAGGGTCGGGTCGAACAGTCGCGTCTTGTTGAGGCTCACCAGTACCGGGTCGGTGCGGTTGCCGGTGCCGAGGCCGCGCAAGCTCAGGCGGGTGCGCGGGCGTCCGGGTTCTTCAAGACGCTCGGGGATGCCGATCTCCGGGGCGAAGCGGCCGCCCGGCTCGAAGATGCGCAGGATGTTGCCCGGCTGGGACGACTCGAAGCGCGGTAGCGGCTCGAGGTACGGCACGACGCCCTTCTTGTCGATCTCCTCCTGGGTCGGCGGCGGGTACGTCTTGAGCCGCAGCGGTGCCCCGCGGCTGCCGTAGGCCTCGCCGTAGCGGGCGCGCTTGT
>JAYTUC010000325.1:0-13026 GCA_043744775.1 Fimbriiglobus sp.
CATCCACATCGTGAAGCCGGTCGGGTTGTGGTCCCGGCCGTCGCCCTTCTCGCTCATCGGCGTCCGGCCGAACTCCCCGCCCCAGACGACGAGCGTCGAATCCAATAAGCCCCGCTGCTTCAGGTCCTTCACAAGCGCCGCGACCGGCTGGTCCATCGACCGGCACAGCCCGGAGTGGTTCGATTCGAGCTTGGCGTGGGCGTCCCACTTGCTGCCCGCCCCGTGGTAAATCTGCACGAAGCGCACGCCGCGCTCGACGAGCCGCCGCGCCAGCAGGCAGTTGCGGCCCATCGTCGCCGTGTCCTTGTGGTCGAGGCCGTAGGCGGACTTCGTCGCGGCGGTCTCCTGCGCCAAATCGACGGCCGGCGGGGCGGCGGCCTGCATGCGGAAGGCGAGTTCGTAGCTGGTCAGCCGGGCGTCGAGTTCGGTCTGGTCGGGGTGCCGCCCGGCGTAGCCGCGGTTCATCCGCGTGAGCAGGTCGAGCTTGCCGCGCTGCTGGGCGTCGGCGACCCCCTCGGGCGTGTTCAGGTGCGGCACCGGCTCGACTCCGCCCTGGAGTCGCGTGCCCTGGTAGACCGCCGGCATGAAGCCCGCGCCCCAGTTGCGCGGGCCGTTCACGACCTGTCCCTGGTCGTCCTGGAGCACCACGAACGCCGGCAAATCGGCGTTCACCGTGCCAAGGCCGTAGGTCGCCCACGCGCCGAGCGACGGCCGGCCGCCGAGGATCGAGCCGGTGTTCATCTGGCAGACGCCCGCCGAGTGGTTGATGCCGTCGGCGACGCACGAGCGGATCACCGCCAACTCGTCGGCGACGGTCGCGGTGTGCGGCAGCCACTCGGACATCCACAGCCCGCTCTTGCCGTGCTGCTTCCACTGCCGCGGGCTGGCCAGCAGCGCCGACCGCGCCTCGCCCATCGGCGTGATGACACTGCCGAAGCTGTCCGGCAGCGGCTTGCCGGCAAGCTTATTCAGCACCGGCTTGGGGTCGAAGGTGTCGATGTGGCTCGGGCCGCCCTCCATAAACAGGAAGATGACCGACTTGGCCGTGGCCTTGTGGGCCGGTGACTTGGCCGAGAGCGGGCCGGCCGACTTGACCTCGGCGGCGCGCGTTTCCCCGGCGAGCAAGGCGTCGAGGGCCAGCCCGCCGAAGCCGACCCCGGCGGCGCGCAGCCAGTCGCGCCGGGCGAGCGGGGAGTCGAGGCCGAAGCGGGGGCGGTCGGTCATCGGAACCTCGGGCGGGTCGTACTTGTCGGGGCACCCCTCGTGGGTGCCCTCAGAGACAACGAATCGTGGGAAGCGCAGGTAGGGCGGCCACAAGGGCACGCCCCTGCAAAACCGTCACTCGACGTAGAGGAATTCGCTGGCGTTCAACAGCACATGGCAGAGGTCGGCCCACGCCGCTTGCTGGGTGTCCTGCGCGATGACGGTCTTCACCGTCGCCGGGCGGATGTCGCGGGCCAGCTCCGACGAGTCCTTGAACACGCCCGGCTTGACCTCGAAGCGCCAGTACCCGGCCGTCTTCTCCGTGACGCCGTCGCGCGTGAAGAGCAGTTGGTCGGCCGTCAGCGCGGCGTCGGTCAGGCGCACGTCGTCGAGCAGTCCGTCGAAGCCGACGCCGGACTTCGGTCCTGTGCGGCCGCCGATCGTCAGCGGCAATGTGTTGACGAGGCCGCCGGTAATGGTGTGCGGTAATGTCGCGACCAGTAGCGGCTCGTCGTCGTCGGCCAGGTCCTTGAGCCAGAATGTGACCTGCCCCGGCTTCTGACCGCGGGCGAGTTTCACCGCCACGGCCAGGTAGTACGGCTTGTTGACCGCAATGTGGTGGTCGGCGAACAACGCCTCCTCGCCCACAGTGCCGTCGAGTTTCTTGCCGACGAGTTGCAGCGCGAGTGTCTGCGGCTTGCGGCGGCTGCCCTTGCCGGTGACGCCGAGGCCCCAGCCCGGCTTCGTCACGTCGCCGTCCCACTTGGCCGCGACCGTCCGCACGGCCCCAGTGTCGGCGACCGACCGAGCTAACAGGTACGCTTCAATCGTGAAGTCGCCCTTCAGCGCCGCGTCGCCGAGCGGGACTTCGTAGCCGGGGCCGCCGAGCTTGAGGTCGGCGGCCTGGCCGTCGCGCGTGGGGATCTTGCCGCCCACGAACGCCGCCGCCGCCGACCCCGCCTTGGTCGGATCGACCCGCCCGACCTGCGCCGCGACGAAGCCGACGGCCGCCGCCGACTCGTCGGGCGTCGGGGCGCGGCCGAAGGCCAGCCGGTAAGCGCGCCCCACCCGGCGCGCGTCGTCGGCCGGCTCGTCACGCCTCAGCCGGGCGGCGAACGCCTCGGAGCGCCTTAGCAGTGTGGGGCTGTTGATGAGCAGCAGCGACTGCACGGGCGTAGTCGTGGTGTCGCGCGACGACGCGCTCTGGAAGGCGAGCGGGGCGTCGAACACGTCGAGCAGGGGGTCGCGGTTGTTACGCATCCGCTTCGTGTAGACCGCGCGGCGTGGCTCCGTGGTAGCGACGCCGGGGCCGCCGGCCTTCAGGTCGAGGTCGCCGCTGACGGCGTGGAGGGCGTCGCGAATCTGCTCCGCGTCGAGCCGCCGGACCCCGCCGCGCCAGAGCAGCTTGTTCTCCGGGTCGGCGAGCCGGCCGGCCGCGGGGGCGGGGTGCGTCGCGGCCTGCCGGTAGGTGGCCGACGTGACGATCAGCCGGTGTAAACTCTTCACGCCCCAGCCCTCGGCGACGAACTTCGCGGCCAGGAAGTCGAGGAGTTCGGGGTGCGTCGGCTGGTCGCCGAGCCGGCCGAAGTCGCTGGCGTTGGCGGCGAGTCCCTTGCCGAAGTGCTGCTGCCAGACGCGGTTGACCAAGACGCGGGCCGTCAGCGGGTTGTCGGGCCGCGTCAGCCAGCGCGCCAGCGCCGAGCGCCGGCCGGTGCTGTCCGGCACGCCGCTGACCGGCGTGATGGCGGCCGGCGACTCCTCGAGCACACTCAGGAAGCCCGGCTCGACCGCGGTCGGACCCTTCTTGGGCACCGTCGTCGGCGGGGCGACCGGGCCGACTTCGGTGACCGCAGACGTTACCGGCAGCGGCGGCGGCTTGAGCGCGTCGGACTTCGCCAGCTCGCGCCGCAGGGCCAACACGCGGTCCTTGTCGGCCGGCTTGAGCGACTTCTCGAGCCGGTCGTACTCGTAGGTCACCTGCCGGTAGGCCAGCTCCGCGAGCTGGTGCTCGTGCGGCGTGCGGGCCGCGGCCGGCTTGCGGATCATGACTTGCAACTCGGGCGGGAACTTGTCGATGGCGTCCTCCCGCGCCTTGGCGCGGTACGGGGCCTCGATCGCCGCGATATCCGCCCGCAGGGTCGCCGTCGCCGCCTCCCAAGCCGCGAGTTTGAGCGTGTGCGCCGCCTTCTCCTCGGTCGTCGCCGCGACCAGGTTCTCTCGCGGCAGGATGCCGGCGAAGAACGCTTGCAGGCGGTAGTAGTCCTTTTGCAGCAGCGGGTCGAACTTGTGGTCGTGGCAGCGGGCGCACTGCAGCCCGACGCCCAGGAACACGTCGGCGGTCGTGTCGGTGATGTCCTCGAGTTGGGTCGCCCACGCGCCGCGCACGTCGCGGTTGTTGTACTCGTAGATGCCGTGCCGCAGGTAGCCGGTGGCGATCAGGGCGTCCCGGTCGCCGGGGAAGAGTTCGTCGCCGGCGAGTTGCTCGCTCACGAAGCGGTCGTACGGCTTGTCGTTGTTGAACGAACGAATGACGTAGTCGCGGTAGCGCCAGGCGTCGGGCCGGTAGTCGTCGATGCGGAAGCCGTCGGAGTCGGCGTAGCGCACCAGGTCGAGCCAGTGCCGCGCCCAGCGCTCGCCGTAGGCCGGCGACGCCAGCAGCCGGTCGGCCAGGCGCTCGTAGGCGTCCGGGGCGTCGTCCTTGGTGAACGCCTCGACCGCCTCGGGCGTCGGCGGCAGCCCCGTCAGGTCGAAGGTCAGCCGGCGAATGAGCACCCCGTGCCCGGCCTCCGGAGCGGGCGAGAGCTTCGCGTCGGCGAGCTTCGCGGCGACGAAGCGGTCGAGGTCGTTGCGCGCCCAGCCGGCCCCGGCGACGGGCGGCGCGACGCTCACGACCGGCCGGAAGGCCCACCAGTCGCGGTCGGCGGCGGTGATCTTCCCGGCCGGCCGCCCGGCCTTGAGCTTCGCGTTGGGCCAGGGCGCGCCCATCTTGACCCACGCCGTCAGGGCCTCGATTTCGGCGGCCGGTAACTTCGCCTTGGGCGGCATCCGCAAGTCGTCGGTGGCGTAGCGCACGGCCTCGATGATGCGGCTAGCGTCCGGGTCGCCGGGGACGAGCGCCGGCCCGGCGTCGCCACCGGTTAGCAGCCCGGCCAGCGAATCGACGACCAGCCCGCCCTTGGTTTTCTTCTGCACGTCGCTGTGGCAACTGAAGCAGCGCTCCACGAGTACCGGCCGCACCTTGGCCTCGAAGAACTCGACCTGCTCGCGCGTCGGCTCGGCGGCCACCGCGGCGGAGGCGACCAACACCGCAAGGCAGGCGGCACCAAGGGAGCGAATCACAGCGGGGGACCCATCGGGTAACTAATGGCGTGCCCGCATGATAGCCGACGCCGTGGGGCCGTGCCTAGCGTGCGTTCGGCACTTCTCACAGTTCGCGCGCACTCTGCCCCCGCCTCGTGGCACCGGGAATGCACCATCGCGCCCGCAAGTCGCTTCCTCGAACCGGTACGCCCCATGATCGTCAGCCCGTTCTCAATCCTGTTCCGCGGCGTTCTCGCCGTCGCCGTCCTCGGGTCGGGCGTTTACGCCCTGAGCCGCTGGCACGACGCGCTGCCGACCGAACGGGTCGTGGTCGATCCGCGGTCCCCGGATGGCCCCGGCGAGCGGCAAGTTCTCACGGGGTTCGCCGAGCGCGTCGCCGCCTGGCGGCCCGGCTTCGATAGGCCGACGGCGTTGCTCGCGGGCGGGCTAGGGGCACTGCTCTGGGGCGTCGGCGGGCGGCTCGTCACCCCACGGATCTGGCTCCGGAGCGGCGACGACGAGCCGAGGTCGGAGCGCCCTGGGCAGTCGCAGCAGATTCGCCGGCCAGACGGCACGGTCTTGCACGTCGAAGTTTGCGGCCCGGCCGACGGCCCGCCGGTCGTGCTCACGCACGGCTGGGGCGCGGACGCCACCGCCTGGTACTACTTGCGCAAGGAGTTGGCCGTCCGCCACCGGGTGATCGCCTGGGACTTGGCCGGTTTGGGCCTCTCGACCCCGCCCGACGACTGCGACTTCAGCCTCGACAAGATGGCCGGCGACTTGGGCGCGGTCCTCGAACTGGCCGGCGGCCGCCCGGCGGTCCTCGTCGGCCACAGCATCGGCGGCATGGCGACGCTGACCTTCGCGCGGCGGCACCCGGAGGCCCTCGGCCCGCGGGTGGCCGGGCTGGTCTTGGTCCACACGACGTACACCAACCCGCTCTACACGAAGGTCCCGACGTGGCTGCTGCCCGCGTTGCAGAAGCCGCTCTTGGAGCCGCTGTGCTGGGTCGTCGTGGCGCTCGCGCCGCTGGTGCGACTCTCGGCGTGGCTGGGCTACGTCAACGGCTCGACGCACTGGTCGATGCACCGCAAGATGTTCGCGGGGACCGAGACGCGCGGCCAACTCGACTTCGTCGCGAGGTACTCGGTGAAGGCGTCGCCCGCGGTCATCGCACGCGGCACCCTGGGGATGTTCCGCTACGACGCCACGGCGGTCCTGCCGGCGCTCCGCGTGCCGGTGTTGGTCGTCGCGGCCGACGGCGACACGACGACGGTGCCCGAGGCCAGTCAGCGGATTGCCGCCGCGGTGCCGGGCGCGGAACTCGTGACCCTGGCCCCGGCCCGCCACATGGGGTTGATCGAGCGGCACGCGGAGTTCTCGGCCGCCGTCGTCCGCTTCTGCGCTCGCGTCACGACGGGGTCAGCGGAGGTTCCGTCGGCGGCTCCGTCCGCGCGTTAAGTCGTCAAACTCGACGATCACTTCGACACCGCACATACCTCGCCTCGTGTTCCGGCGGGCGCGACGAACCACGCCTCCACTTCTCCGGGCTAAGTCTCGACTCCGGTACGCCCGACCGCTTGCCTGGACAAATCCGTCGCCCCGCCAGCCCAACATTGCGCGCGAATCGCATACTGACATCGCCGCGGCGACGGCGTCCGGGAAGAATCGCCCCCGTCACGACCCACCGGAGGTTTCCCCATGCTAAGCGTTTCGGTCCAGGCCCTCGGGCGGAAAAAGCCCCTGTGCGACGCCTTCGCGGTCGCCCCGCCGCCGGCGGTCACCGCTGGCACCCCCACCACTTTGCGCGACTTGCTCGGGCACGTCGTCCGCGGCGAGGTCGCGGCCTTCGCCGACCGGCAGGCCGACCGCCGGCTACTCAAAGCGTTGACCGCGACGCAAATCGACGCCGGGCTGGCGGCCGGCAAGGTGTCGGCCGGCGGCAGCGACCTCGACCAGAAGGTCGATGCCGACGCGGCCGTCGCCACGGCGGTCGAGGCCTTCGCGGACGGGCTGTTCCTCGTCTTCATCGACGACGCCGAAATCAAGACCCTCGACGTTACGGTGCCCCTGACGGCGAGTAGCAAGCTGACGTTCCTTCGCCTCACCATGCTCGCAGGGGGTTAACCGTGCTCAAGCCCGAAGTGGCCCGCGAACAGCTCGGCCAGCTCAAGTCGAAGACACACCGCAAGGCCCGCATCCTGCGCCTGCAAAAACTGCCGAAGGCGCAAGCCGCGCTCGGCCTGGGCGTGCTGGGGCTGCTGCCGACTGGCAAGCCGCCGAAGGAGTACCCCGAGCGCCGCAAGCTGGAGCAGTCGTCGGCCGCGAAGCTGACCGCCGACGGCAAGGCGCGGGCGAAGGTGTTCGCGGCGCTGTTCCCGACGGTCGCCGCGGAGGTCGAGGCTGGCTGGCAACTGAAGGGCCGCCTGCCGTACACCATCGGCTACGCCCGCCGGGCCTTCCGCGCCCCCGGCCGGCCCGAGGCGTTCGCCGCGACCCGGCAAGACTACCTGGAGCGACTGTTCGAGGAACTCGCCGAGTACCCCGACGACGTGCTGTCGGCCGAGTGGCTGGCGGCGTGGGCGGTCCACCTCGGCTACCGCGCCGACGAGTTGGGCTACCTGCTCGCCGGGGTGATCGACGCCGGCGGACCGGCGGCCGACGCCGTGCTCGAAATCGTCAAGGACTCGGCCGCGAGCCGCCACGACATCGGCGGGCCGGGCCGGCACGCCATCCGGGCGCTCTTGTGCTGCGCGCGGCCGGAGGCGTGGGACTTCGCCGAGAAGCTGCTGCTCGCGGCCCAGCGTCAAGAGGGCCTGCGGCAAAGCATTCTCGAAGCGGTGGACGAGGCGCACCCCGAGGCGTTCCGCCGGATGCTAGCGCTACTTCTCGACCACAACTTGTTGCGCTTCGCGTCGGTGGCGCGGGCCGCGTCGGTTTGGTTCGGGGCCGAGCAGTTCGTCGAGAACCCGAAGCAGTTGAAGGCCGCGCTGGAGGGCTGCCGTGACTTGCTGGCCGACCCCGCCGTGCGCCAGCAGGCCATCGCCAAGGGCGATGCCGAAACCGCCTACCGCGGCCTGTGGGCGGTCGCCTTCGTCGATGTCGGGGCGGCGCTGGTCGCGGCCACGCCGCTGCTCAAAGACAAGGACGCCGGGCGGCGGTGCGCCGCGGCGAAGCTGGTCGGCGAGTGCGGGCTGCCGGACGGGGCCGCGCTGATGCTGCCGCTGCTGGGCGACCCCGACCTGCGGCTCGTGAGCAAGTCCCTCGCGTACTTCAACAGCCTGCCGGATTTCGGCGACGGCGAGAGCGAGGGCGGCGACCGCTACCCCAAGGGCCTCTTCGAGCGCGTCGAGGCGATCGTGCCGGGGCTGCCGCCGACGCCGAAGGACTTGAAGCCGCTGGTGACCGGCTGGTCCGTCAGCCCACTCAGCCAGGAGTCGGCGGCCGACGTGCTGCTCGCCTGCCTCGGCAAGCGGCCGCCGGAGCGACTGTTGCCGTACTTCGGGATGCTCACCGGTTGGACGCGCGTCCGCGCGCTCGACAAGCTGTGCGCGCCGCGCACCCTGTCGTCGAGCGTGCGGCAAACGCTGCTGGCGGTCGCCGGGGAGCCGAACCAGTCGGTGCGCGAGGCGGCGCTGAAGTACCTCAAGAAGTCGAAGCTGGCCGAGGACGAGGTGCGCACCATCGAGGGCTACCTGACCCGCAAGACGCCCGACTTCCGCCGCAGCGTGTTCGAGCTGCTGCTGAACCGCCCCGACAAGCTCGCGGCCGGCAGCGTCGATCGGCTGCTCTCGGCCGGCGACGCCAACCAGCGCGCCGCCGGCCTCGAACTCGCCCGCCGCCTGGTCGAGGGCCAACGCCTCGCGGAGCCGGTCCGCACGCGCCTGCGGGCGTTCGTCGAGGCGCGGGGCAAGCGGCTCGGCGCGACCGAGTCGCAGGCGGTCGAGGCGGTGCTGAACCCCGCCGCGCGGCCGCCGACTCTCGCCGACGGCCTCGGCCTGTTCGACCCGGCCGACCGTAGCCCGGCCGTGCCTCCCAAGTCGCGCAAGGTCAAGTTCACCACCCCCGCCGCGACCGCGTTCCTCAAGGAACTCGACGCGCTGATCCACGCCCACCGCGACAAGACGTTCACCGACGCCAGCAACAAGGACCGGCCGGAGGAGAAGGTCCTCGGCTCGATCCGCTACCGCTGGTACTTCCCAGGCTATGACTCCGCGCTGACGCTTGAACAGAACCGCGCGAACTTACCGCTGGCGGAACTCTGGGACGGCTGGTGGCGCGACCGCCCGGCCAAGACCCGCGACGCCGACGGCTTCGAGCTGCTGCGGGCGAAGGCCCTGCCGCTGGTGCAAGTGCGTGAGGGCGAAGAGGCCGACGACGACGACGACATCGACGAGTTTGACGACGATGACGATGACGACGATGCCGGGGGCAAGGTCGCCGAGAAGCCGTCACCCTTGAAAGCCGCCTATGCGGCGGCGGCCGCCCAGGTGACGGGCGAACAAGTCGGCGTCCGCTACGACGAACTCATCCAGAGACTGCTCGAGTGGTTCGGCAAGCTGTACCCGCCGGCCGGCGCGTCGGACTTCCTGCTCGACGCGGCCGAAACCGCCCTCGCCCTCGTCCCGGCCGCCGTCGTCGCCCAGACGCCGCGGGGCGACACGTCTCAGGACGAGAACGGGGACAAGGCGCAGCCGAAACCCATCGACTTCCGGCAGCAAGGCGGCTTCGACCGCTGGCTCAGCTACGCGACGGAGGGCCGCCACTCCGGGGACTGGACGACGGCCCACGACGCGCGGCTGTACCGGCTGTGGCACTGGCGCGACGAGCCGGTCCCTGGGGCGGGGCGGTCGAGGCCCGAACTGCACGTCCTGCTCGCCGGCTACGAGGCCGGGGCCGCGACCCTGGCCGACGCCTTCGACGACCTGATCGGGCCGCGCGAGGCGAAGACCTGGGGCAACCCCTTCGACACGCTCAGCACACTGACCCGCCTGGCGGGGTCGAAGGCCTACCCGCGAGTTGCCCAGCGCCCGGAGCTGCGCGCGGCGCTCGACGCGGTGGTCGCGCGGGTCGTCGAAGTCGAACTCGCCCGCGGCGAGACGCCGACCGCGGCGACCCCGGCGGCCAACGCCGTCCACCACTTGCGCGGCCTCGACACCCTGCTGCGACTGATCGGCGCACTCGGCAAGACCGGCTTCGTCCAGGGGCCGTCCTACGGCAGCAGTCAAAATAAGCCGGCGGTGCTGACGCACCTGATCCGCCAGTCGGTGCCCGGCGACGACGACACCCCGGCGGCGTTCGCGGCGGCCGTCAAAGTCAGCGTCGCCGCGGGGCACTTCACGGTCGAGCGCGTCGCCGAGTTGGGGCTGGTCAACCCGCGCTGGATGCGGCACGTCCAGCAGACGCTCGGCTGGCCGGGCTACGACGAGGCGGTCTACTGGCTCATCGCCCACACCGGCAGCTCGTGGCAGAGCCAACTCGGCACCGACGCCGGCGAGGCGACGGACGCCGGCGGCAAGCCGGTCAACCCGTGGGCCGCGATCGTCAAGTCGCGCACCAACTTGAGCCTCGAACAGCTCGCCGACGGGCTGATCGACGTGGCCTGGTTCCACACGGTCTACAAGCTCGTCGGCGGCGACAAGCGTTGGGAGTCGATCGAGGCCGCGGCGAAGTTCCTCGGCTACGGGCAGGCTCACAAAAAGGCGACCCGGCTCGCCGACGTGCTGTTGGGACGCACCAAGAAGAAGGACCTCGTCGAGAGCATCCGCAAGAAGTTCCTGAAGGAGTCCGTGAAGCTGCTGGGCCTGCTGCCGCTGCCGGGCGACGGCGAGAAGCGGCAGGCGGAGTTGGCCGACCGCTACCGGGCGATGAAGGACTACGAGCGCTACGCCCGCGGCCTGAGTTCGCTGTCGAAGGAGCCGGCGCTGCAAGCCGCGCGGCTCGGCATGGAGAACCTGGCGGTGACCGCCGGCTTCCCCGACCCGGTGCGCCTCGAGTGGGCCGTGACCGCCGGCGAAGTCGCCGACCTGGCCGCCGGCCCGGTTACCGTCAGCGTCGGCCCGGTCACGGTCGAGCTGAGTCTGTCGCCGCAGGGGGTGGCGTCGGTCGAGCAGTCGAAGGCCGGGGTGCCGCTGGCGAAGATTCCGCCGGACGTGAAGAAGCACGCGGCCGTCGCCGAGCTGCTGGAGCGCAAGAAGGCGCTGACGCGGACGGTGTCGAGCAGCAAGCGGTCGCTCGAAGAGGCGATGTGCGCTGGGAGTCGCTTCCGCGGCTCCGAGTTGCCGGCGCTGCTGGCCCACCCGCTCGTGCGGCCGCTGCTCGAACGGCTGATCCTGAAGACGCCCGCCGGCATGGGCTACCCGGTCGGCGGCGGCAAGGCGCTGCTGGGGGCCGACGGCAAGAAGGTCCCGATGAAGGCGGCCGACGAGTGGGCCATCGCGCACCCGCTCGACTTCGTGGCGGCGGGGACGTGGCCGGCGTGGCAGGCGGAGTGCTTCCGGGCCGAGCGCGTGCAGCCGTTCAAGCAGGTCTTCCGCGAGGTCTACGTGCCGACGGCCGCGGAGAAGGAAGACGTATTCGAGTCGCGCCGCTACTCGGGGCAGCAGGTCAACGAGACGCAGGCGAAGGCGCTCTTCGCCGGCCGCGGCTGGTCCACGCGCGAGGGGATCGACAAGACCTTCCGCGACGCCGGGCTGATCGCGCAAGTCGATTTCGACACCGGCTACTCGACGCCCGCCGAGGCCGCCGCACCGGCCGTCGGGTCGGTGGGCTTCCGCCGCCGCGACGACTGGAAGCCGGTCAAGCTAACCGACGTGCCGGCGGTGCTCTTCAGCGAGGCGATGCGCGACCTCGACCTGGTCGTGAGTGTGGCCCACGTCGGCGGGGTGGACCCGGAGGCGACGCAATCGACGACCGAGATGCGCGCGTCGCTGGTGGCGACGGCGTGCGGGCTGTTGAGGCTTGCCAACGTCAAACTCGACGGCAAGCACGCGCTGATCGCGGGCGAGTACGGCCACTACTCGGTTCACCTGGGCAGTGCGGTGGTCCACAAGCAGCCGGGCGGGGCGTTGTGCGTCGTGGCGGTGAACGCCCAGCACCGCGGCCGGCTGTTCCTGCCGTTCGCCGACGACGACCCCCGCACCGCCGAAGTCGTCTCGAAGGTGCTGCTGCTGGCCCGCGACAAGGAGATTCAAGACCCGACGATTCTTGAGCAGATCGTGGGGCGGTAGTCGCGAGTTTGAGAATACGTGCGGGTTGTGCCGGCGGAATGCCGATGAGAGGTGGGATTCCGTCCGCACCGCCTCAAGGTCTACGCGATGACAACGCCGGGAGTGAGAGCCGCCTTGGTCGCGGCGGCGTTCGTCGCGGTCGCCGGGGCGTCGCACGCGGACGGGCCGTGGGTGGCGACGCCGGGCGACGGGGCGACGTGGGCCAGGGCGTCGGCCCCGCAAACCCCGCCGCCAGCCCAACCGCCGTTAGCGCCGCCGCGCGTCGTCGTGTCGCCGCCGAAGCCGCCGCCCAAGGTCGTCGTCGAGGTGCCCGCGCCGCCACTCCCACCGCCTGCGGCGCTGCCGCCTCCGCGGGTCGCGCCGCCGGAGTTGGAGCCGTGGCCGGGCAACGTGCCGCCGGCGGTGACGCGCGAACCGAGTGCCGCCGGGTCTCCGAACTTGGCGGTCGCGAAAGACTACTCGGTCCTCGACCTGTTCGGCGCGGGGCTGTTCGGCGAGGACTCGCGCACGGCCGTCGTCGGGCGGCCGGCGGTCGCGCAGCGGAGTTTTGTCCAGGCGGAGTTCCTGCTGTGGTGGGTGCGGGCCGGCGACATCCCAGTACTCGCGACCACGGCGACCGGCCAGGGCAACGGCTTCTTGGGCGCGGCCGGCACGCAAACCTTGCTCGGCCCCGGCCGCTTCGGTGACACCGCCCGCAACGGCCTGCGGGTCCGCGCCGGCACGCTGCTCGGCGAGTCGGGCACCGCCGGCCTCGACGCCGGCTTCTTTTACCTGGGCGACCAGTCGAGCGACTTCCGCATCAACTCGGGGCAGTTCGCCACCATCGCCCGGCCGTTCTTCGCCCCGAACCTGAACCGCGAGTTCGCCGAACTCGTCGCATTCCCTGGGCTGGCGACGGGCACGCTCGATGTCCGCCTGACCAGCCGACTCTGGGGCGCGGACGTGAACACCCGCTGTGTGGTCGGGGACCCGTGCGACCCGTGCGGCCGCCGCGGCGAGGCCTTCGCCGGCTACCGGCACCTGAACTTGCGCGAAGACCTGACGGTCACGGAGTTCGTCACCGCCGGGCCGGACGCGCCGGACCCGGTCGGCACGGCGATCGTCGTGCAGGACGCCTTCCGCGTCCGCAACCGGTTCCATGGCGGCCAAGTCGGCTACGCCTTCGCCCGGCGCTACGGCACCCTCGAATTCGACGCCCGGCTGTCGGTCGCCCTCGGCGTGACGCACCAGGAGGTCGAGATCGCCGGCTTCCAGACGCGCACGCGGCCGGGGCAGGCCCCGGAGCACTTCACGA
>JAYTUC010000326.1:0-3302 GCA_043744775.1 Fimbriiglobus sp.
GTGAGCCGCAACAAACGCGACTTCGACAAAGTCCCCGAACTCAAACTGTCCGTGTGGAATTAGGAGCCTCTTGTCATGATCTCCCCGAACCAGTTTTGCGGCCGCACGCGACGCGAATTCCTCTGGCAGACCGGCGGCGGGTTCGCCGGGGCGGCGCTCGCCGGGATGATGGGCGACTCCCTCGCCGGGGCCACCGAAGTCGCGCCGACGCGCTTCAGCAACCCCATGTCGGCCAAGGCGTCGATGAAGCCGGCCAAGGCGAAGGCCGTCATCTTCCTGTTCATGTACGGCGGACCCAGCCAGGTCGAAACCTTCGACTACAAGCCGGCGCTGTACCCCCTCGACGGCAAGACGATCACCGTCAAGACCTTCGGCCGAGGCGGTCACAAGAACGAGGGCCGTGTCGTCGGCCCGAAATGGAAGTTCAAGCAGTACGGCCAGTGCGGCAAGTACGTCTCGGACCTCTTCCCCAACGTTGGCCAATGTGTGGATGACATTGGCTTCGTCCACTCCATGTACGCCGAAAGCCCCATCCACGGCTCGGCGATGTTGATGATGAACGCCGGCCGCGTGCTGTCGGGCTACCCCTGCCTCGGCTCGTGGGTGACTTACGGACTCGGCTCGGTCAACGAGAACATGCCGGGCTTCGTGGTCATGCTCGACAAGACCGGCGGTCCGATCTCCGGGCCGAAGAACTGGGCCTCCGGCTTCATGCCGGCCGCGTACCAGGGCGTCGTCGTCCGCGCCGACAAGACGCCGATCCACGACCTCGCGCTGCCGCCGGGCATGACCCGCGAGCAGCAGCGGGACATCCTCGACCGCCTCAAGGAGAAGAACGAGGAGCACCTACAACCCCGCGCCGACAACTCCGAGTTGATGGCCCGCATCGCCAGCTACGAACTCGCGTTCAAGATGCAGCAGCACGCCCCCGAGGCCGTCGATTTCTCGAAGGAGAGCCGCGAGACGCTCGAGATGTACGGCATCGAAGGCCCGACGAAGGCCCGCACGGCGGACTTCGGCCGCAAGTGCCTACTCGCCCGCCGGCTGGTCGAGCGCGGCGTGCGCTTCATCCAGATCTACTCCGGCGGGGCGCACAACGACGACAACTGGGACGCGCACACCGACATGGTGGCCAACCACGGCAAGCACGCCGGCAACACCGACTTGCCGATCGCGGGGCTGCTCAAAGACCTGAAGCGTTCGGGGCTACTCGACTCGACGATCGTGGTCTGGACGGGCGAGTTCGGCCGGCAGCCGACCGCCGAGTACGCGCAGGGCACCGGGCGCGACCACAACGCCTACGGCTTCACGAGCTGGCTCGCGGGTGGGGGCATCAAGCCGGGTGTGAGCGTCGGCGAGACGGACGAACTCGGCGGCACGGCCGTGACCGACCGCTGCCACGTCAAGAACATCCACGCGACGATCCTGAACCAGATGGGCCTCGACGCCAACAAGCTGTCGTACTTCTACGGCGGCCTCGACCAGAAGCTCGTCGGCGTCGAGGGCGCGGACCCCATCAAGCAGTTGGTGTGACGTTCTGCGTGCCGGCGGCCCAGCGGCCGGCACGCTCACTCCCTCGCCCGGCCACGAACCCGACGCCGGCCGAGTACAGGAACCCAGCGGCGACCGACAGCCACTCGAGGGTCGTCGCCGGGCCGCCTTCCGGAGCGTTCGCTTGCGAGTAAGCGACCAGCCCCGCCGTCACCAATAGGCCGGCCTCGACTCCAAGAACATGGCCACTCCCGCGTCGGAACGGGCCAACGACGTCGGTGACGGCCAGGACGCCGCCGAGACATCCGGCCACCACGCCGGTGACGAATGGCGACGTGCCGGCGAGGCCACGCACGCTCATCAGCAACATCGCCCCTGGGATTCCCAAGACCAGCCCGACGATCCCCCCGATCCACGTCGCGTAGAATACGCAGCCGATGTACCGCAAACTCATCACGGCTCCTCGATCAGTTGTGGCCTCGTCGGCGTCCGCACTCACTCCAGCAGCATCGTCGTACCGTCGCTCTGGCCCACGGCGGCGCGCTGGCCGTCGGGGGTGAAGGCCAGGCTCGTCGCGGGGGCGGGCAGTTTCCACGTCTTCAGTGGCTTGCCGTCGAGCGTCCAAGTCTTCACGGTGCCGTCGTCGAAGAAGACGGCGAAGCGGTCGCCGGCCGGAGCCATCACGACGCCCATCGGGCCGGGGCCGCCGCCGAACTCTGCGCCGGCCGCCCGGTCCTTGACCGTGGCGATTCGCAGCCGGCCGGCGCTATCGACGGCGACGAGCTTCGAGCCGTCGGGCGAGAAGGCCATGTCGCGAACTCCCGCGCCGGCCAGCGGCCAGTCGGACCCGACGCGCTCCTTGGTGGCGAAGTTCCAGAGCCGCACCTGGCCGTCCATGCCGCCGGTCGCGACCAGGCCGAGGTCGGCGGTGACGCAGGCGCAACTCAGTCGCCGGCCGCGTTCGACGGTTTGGCCCAGCGGCTTGGCCTCGGCGTCGAACAGTTCGAACGTCGAGGTGCCGTCGGGGCGGGAGCCGACCGTCGCCACGCGGCCGGTCGCCGGGTCGGCGTGCAGCGAGAAGTTCGACTGCCCCGACGCGGTCGGGGCGCTGCGGGTCTCGCGCCAGCCGGCCGCGACCTTGCCCCACCAGCGGACGCGGCCGTCGTTGCCGGTCGTCGCCAGCGCCTCCTCGGAGAGGAAGGCCATCGCGTTGACCGACGCACCGGAGCCGGTCAGCGTGGCGACCAACTTGCCGTCGGCGAGGGTCCAAATCTTGACCGCCCGGTCCCGGCCGCCAGTGGCCAGGAGTAGCCCCTTCGGGCTGACGGCGACGGACTGCACGGCCCCGGTGTGCCCGGCGTTGGCCGCCGTGTCGCCGCGCGGGATGTCGAAGCGGCGCACGGTTTTATCGACCGAGGTCGAGAACAGCGAGCGGCCGTCGGCGCTGAAGGCGACGCCCGTCACCCAGTCGGCGTGGCCGCGGAAGGCCCGGACTTCGGCGAGGCCGGCGGTACTCCAGAGCCGGACCGCCGCGTCCGCGCCGCCGAGCGCGAACAGCTTTCCGTCGGGCGAGAACGCGACCGCCGACAGCGGCGACACCGCGCCGGGGGCCGGGGCAGCGGGAGGCGGTGCCGCCGCGCCGACGGGCGGGGGGCCGAACCCCGTCGCCCGCGCCGCGGGTGTCGCGACGGCCGCCGGTTCGAGGCGGGCGAGGAGCGTCGGGGCCGCGGCATCAGGGGCGGTCCAGAGCTTCGCCAGTCCGTCGCCGCCGCAAGTCAGCAGCCGCACGCCGTCGGGGTGGAACGCCGCCG
>JAYTUC010000327.1:0-41331 GCA_043744775.1 Fimbriiglobus sp.
GCCCGGAGTTCCGCACGCGCGAAGAACTCCGGGCGCTGACGCTTCCGGCTCGCCTGGTCACGCGAACAGCCGCGCCGCCGCGGCGGCGGTGGCGTCGTAGTCGGCGGCCCCGGCGCTCGCCCGAAGGGCACGGTCGTTGCGCCACGCGGCGACGGTCGCCCGCAGCACGAGGTCGGCGAACACCGCGGTGACGACGAGCAGCTTCGCCAGGAAGTCCGCCGCGGCCCGCCACACCGACAGGTCGAAGGCGTACACGAACGACTTCGACTCGGCCAACGCGACCTGCACGTCCTCGACGCTCACCTCGTCGTCCGCGCCGAGTTCCTCGATCCGCGTCGTGACCGCCTTGGCCCGCTCGAAGCCGACGACTTTCAGCCCCGCCACCTTGGCCGTCAGCACGAACCCGAGCAGCAGGGCGACGCCCACGAGCGTCGTGAGCAGCACGAGCCGCTTGACGCCCCCGATCTTGGCCGCCTCCGCCGCACCCAATTGGGACCGCACGAAGACCCGGCCGCGCAACGAGTACCAGATCGGTGCCCCGGCCCACAGCAAGACGCCGAAGACCAGCAGCGGGCTGCGCGCGGCGTGGTTGACCACCACCAGGATGACGGCCCACAAGAGCAGAAACGCCGGGGCGGCGCACACCAGCAGCCAGCCGGGGAGTTGCGCGGCCGGCAGCAACGCCTTGACACGCAGGCAGCCGTTCACGGCACCGGGGATGAGCGAGAGCACCGCCGGCAGCAGCAGTAGGTAGCCGCCGCCGGACATCACGAACTCGACGGCGAGCTCCTGCATCGCCTCCAACTTCTCGAGCGCCGCGGGGTCCAGGACCGCGGCCAGCGGCGACTCGTCGGGTTCCGAGTCGTCACCGTCGTCCGCGTCGTCCGGCATCGCCTGGACCGCCTTGGCCACGGCCACCGGGAGGGGTGGCGGGGTCGCCCCGACGTGGTAGATCGCGTGCGCCGGCAGCAGCGCGTAGACGAACGGCAGCACCAACGCCGCCGCCCACGCCGCCGCCAGCAGGCCCGCGCCGCGGCCGGGGCGGGTCCACGACAGGACGCCCGTCGCGCAGGCGACCGGCAGCGCCGCGGCCGCGGCCAGCCACGCCAGTTCGAGGCCGACGCCCAGCTTCGTGAACTCGCCGAGGCCGCCCCGCACGAGGTCGAGCGCGGCCAGGGCGAACGCCAGCGCTGTCGCCACCAGCGCGACGCCGAGCAGGCTTCGCCGCCAGGCCGCGTAACGCTGCGCCGTGGGGTCGGTCACGCCCGCGGCGGCCAGGCTCTCCGACTCCGCCTCCGACGGCGTGACCTTGCCGAGGTTCCAGGCGAAGGCCCGCGTGACGTGGGTGAGTGGCGTGGCGGCGGGCATGGTGGCGTCCTGGGGACTTGGGGTCGGTGAGGACAGAGTATTGTTTCATCGTGCAACGTTGCGGGTTCCCCATCCGTTCCGACGCGCTCGCGGTTTTCCCGACACCCCCCGCCGGCATTCCGCGCCCGACCGTCCGATTTCCCCTCGCACCGACGGCGGCGTGACCTACGCTTCCGCGCCTTGCGGAGTCTTGCCGAGTCCTCATTGTTGCGGTGAACCCATGAACTGGTTGCGCGAGCCCGACACGGAGCCACTCCCTGGGTACGTCTTGGTGGCCCCGCTGGGCACCGGCGGCTTCGGCGAGGTCTGGAAGTGCGTCGCCCCCGGCGGCATCCACAAGGCCATCAAGTTCGTCTACGGCAACATGAACTCCCTGGACGACGACTCGGCCAAGGCCGCGCAAGAGTTCAAGGCGATGGAGCGCGTCAAGGCCGTCCGCCACCCCTTCGTGCTCTCGATGGAGCGCATCGACGTGGTCAGCGGCGAGCTGCTCATCGTCATGGAACTCGCCGACAAGAGCCTGCACGACCTGCTCCAGGAGCGCCAGGCGCTCGGGCACTTCGGCCTGCCGCGCGACCAACTTCTGGGCTACCTGACCGACTCCGCCGAGGGCCTCGACCACCTCATCGAGAAGCACAACCTCCAGCACCTCGACGTGAAGCCGAAGAACCTGTTCCTCATCGGCGAGCGCGTCAAGGTCGCCGACTTCGGCCTCGTCAAACACCTCGAACGCCAGAGTTCGTCGGGCCTCATGGGCGGCATCACGCCGGTCTACGCCGCCCCCGAGACGTTCACCAACAGGATCTCGAAGCACTCCGACCAGTACAGCTTGGCGGTCGTGTACGTCGAACTGCTGACCGGGCGACGGCCGTTCAACGGCAAGAACATCCGCCAGCTCGCGATGCAGCACATGACTGAGGCCCCCGACTTGTCCGCCCTGCCCGAGGGCGACCGGCCGGCGGTGGCGCGGGCCTTGGCGAAGGACCCCGAGGCGCGCTTCCCGTCGTGCGTCGCCTTCGTGCGGGCGCTGGGCGGCGCGACCCTGCGGGACGACGTGCAGACCGGCGCGATCCCCGCCAGCGCCGCGACCGCGAGCCGCCCCGGCCGGCCGGCCACGACCCCGGACCTGGGGGTCAGCACCGGCACCACCAGCGTGCCCGTGCCGACGCTCCAGCGCAAAACGCCGCCCACCATCCCGGCCGGGCTGCTCGACCGCCTGCCGCCGGCGCTGCACCAGTCGATGACGATGTCGGTGAGCTTCCGCCCCGAGGAGGGCGTCTTGCGGCCGGCGATCCTCATCGGCATCGGCAGCTTCGGCCGCCGGGCGCTCACGCAAATTCGCGGCCGGCTGCTCGACCGCGTCGGCGAGCCGGCGCAGGTGCCGTGCTTCCGCTTCCTGCACCTCGACGCCGACCCCGAGGACGCCCGCAAGCCGGCCACCGGCGGCGACGGCGCGCTACTGCCCGAACACACCTTCCACGCCCCGCTCCAGGCCGTGACCGGCTACCGCCGCCGGCAGCTCGACCAACTCCTCGACTGGCTGCCGCGTGAGAAGCTCTACGCCATCCCGCGCAGCCTGCGCGTGGACGGCTCCCGTGCTCTTGGCCGGCTCGCCTTCGCCGACCACTACCTGCGCTTCGTGACGCGGTTGCGCCAGGAGATCCAGATCGCGACGCACCCCGAGGCGGTCAGCCAGTCGGCCGACCAGACCGGCCTCGCGGTGCGGACGAAAGTCCCGAGCGTGTACATTTTCGCGAGTGCGTCCGGCGGCACATCGGGCATGCTCTTGGATGTCGGCCACGCCGTGCGCCGCACCCTGGAGCGCTTCAACATCCCGGACGCGACGGTGACGGCCTTCGTGTTCACCGGTGCCCCGGAGGACGCCTCGTCGCCGCCGGAGGAGCAGGCCAACGTCTTCGCCACGCTGACCGAGTTGAACCACTTCGCCGACCCCGAGGTGAAGTTCTCCGCGCAGTACGGCGGCCCCGACGGCCCGAGCGTCGAGGCCAAGGGGTTGCCGTTCCACGCGACCTACCTGCTGCCGATGGAGACGCGCACCGTCGAGGCGTTCCGCGACTGCGTGGCGCACCTGGCCGGCTACGTCACGCACGACCTGACGACGCCGCTGGGCACGGGGCTGGACAAGATCCGCCGCGGCCGCCCGCCGGTCGGCCGCACGCCGTTCCGCGGCTTCGGCACCTTCGGCGTCTGGTACCCGCGTGGCCTGCTGCTGCGCTCCGCCGCGCGGCAGGCGTGCGCGCGGCTCTTGCGCAACTGGAGCGCCTTCGGCCGCGTCGAGCCGACCGAGGAGGCCGAGCGCGTGTTGAAAGCGATCCTCGACGACAGCCGGCTGACGCCCGACGAGGTGCAGCGCTTCCTGGCCGAGGAGTCGGCGTCGGGCACCGACGGCAACCCGGCCGAGGCGACGCGGGCCTGGCGCAACAGCCTGGGCGGCTACGCCGAGAGCGCCGCCCGGCGGACCGACCCGCAGAGCTGGGCCGTCGCGGCGTGGGACCAGTGCCGCGACTTAGTCGGCCTCGACCCGACGACCGACGCCGACAGCCCCTTCCGCCGCGGCCGCCTCAGCCGCTCGCTCGATGTCGGCCTGAAGCGTGCCGCCGACGCCTGGCAGAACGAGTTGACCGAGTTGCTGCACCCACTCTACGAGACCCCCGGCGCGCGGCTGGCCGTGGCCGAGCAGGTCGTCGCGCAAGTCGTCGCCGCCTGCGCCGCCGCGGCGTCCGCGATGGAGGCGCAACTGCGGGCCGCCGAGGGGCCGCGCGTCAAGCTGCGCAACGCCGTCACGTCCGCCTTGGAGGGCTGCCAGGGGCTGGACGAGGGCATCGCCTTCAACCTCTTCGGCAACCGCGCCGCGCGGGCGCTCCGCAACGTCGCCGACCGCGTCAAGGCCTTCACCGACCTGCGGCTCAAGGAGGACTTGGCCCAGGCGTCGCACCAGTTCTACTGCCGGCTGCGGCTGGCCTTCGAGGACCGCCTGAGCGACCTGGCGCTGACCCGCGAGCGGCTGACCGACCTCGCGGGCGTGATGGAGGCGACGGTCGGCCTCACGCCCAACGGCAACTTCACGCCGCCGTCCGGGGCGCAAGCCCTCCAGGACACCGAGGAGCTGTTGCAGACGACTTTGCAGGAGTCGAACACGATGCGCGTGGTGTTGCCGCACGGCGCGGACCACCTCGACCGCTCCGCCGCGGAGATGCTGGGCGCGCTGGGGGCGAAGGACCACGCCCGACTCGAACTGATCCTGACGCGGCTGGTCGTCGAGCCGCGCGGCGGCCTGACCGGTCTGGCGCGCGGCTCCGCCGACTTGGTGGTCGCGTTGGCGGCCCCGCTGGTGGAGCAGGCGACGGCCTTCCTGACGAACCTGATGCCGAGCGAGGACGTGACGGCGGTCGAACTCTCCGCGGCCGGCGGCGGCCCCGGCGAGTTGGCCCGGCGCATCGCCAGCTACGTCCGCGCCGCGGCCCCGCTGGCGAGCGGCCCGGCGGCCGACGAGAAGACCTTCGTGATGGTCCCCGACACCGAGGCCGGCCAGGCGTACTCCGACGCGGTGCGGGCGTCAGTCAAGGGCGTCACGACCGTGCCGGTGCGCGGCACCGACACCGACTTGCTGTTCGTGCGCGAGCAAGGTTGCCTGCGGACGGCCGACCTCTTCCGACTGCTGGAGCCGTGCTGGGAGGCGTACACCGAGGCGTCCGAGGGCGTCGAGGCGAACCCCCACTCGCGCTTCGACGTGACCTCGTGGCTGCCGCTGGTGGAGTAGCCCGCCGCAGGCGCGTCAGCCCGACGCGCGGGCGAGGGTCGCAGCGGGCGGATGCAATGCATGGGGTCAACGGCCGTACCGTCAGCGACGCTCTACCTTGCCCGCCGGCGTGCGACCCTCGCTCGCGCGTCGGGCTAACGCGCCTGCGGCAGGGCCGCGTCATGAGCGCCGCATCACCTGGCGCGGTTACCCCGCCGGCCGTCGCCGCGAACTCCGGGCGCTGACGCTTCCGGCTCGCCGCGCGGCCCGGTCGCCGGCCGATGTCTCCTCCACAAGGAGACCACATCATGGACGGACTCGGGTTCGTGCGCCGCGGGCTGATCTTGGGGCTGAGTGCCGGCGTCGCGGGGACGGCCGCGGCCCAGGCGAAGCCGCACCCTCACCCGGCCGCGCCGACGCACCTCAACTGGCAGTACTACCGCGTGCCCAACGGGCCGTACATCGCGCCCGGCGTCGGACGCGGGGCGTTCGTGGGGCCGGCGTGGGGGCCGGGGTTCGGGGGCGGCTTCCCCGGCTTCTTCGGCATCCCCGGCGCGGCCGGCAGCGTCTGGACCAACAACCTTTCGCTCTACGGCCCGCCGATCCCGACCTACGCCCCGGTGCCGGGCGTCTTCGGTCAGAACGACATGTCGCGGCTCTTCTTCGACCAGCCGCCGCCGAGCCGCTTCTACGGCTACGGTGGGGGCTTCGGCTACGGCGCGGGCCTCGGCTGGGCCGGCCGCTACTCGCCGTCGCCCCGTGGCCCCGTCAGCGTCGGCGTCACCCCGCCGGCCGCGTCGAGCGTCACCGTGGCGGCCAACGACGGCAGTAGCCCGGCCGGCGTCATCCGCGTCTGCGTGAAGCTGCACAACCCCGACGCCGTGCTCTGGGTCGAGCGCCACGAAATGAAGCTCGCCGGGACGGAGCGGGTGTTCGAGTCGTCCGGGCTGGAGGCCGGCCAGACCTACCGCTACGAACTCATTGCCAAGTGGAAGACCGGCGGCCGCGACCAGGCCGAGACGCGCACCGTGACCGCGAGGCCGGGCGAACTCGTGACGGTCGATTTCACCGTGCCGGAGTGACGGTGGGGGTTTCCCCTTGCCAAATAGCCGGACGGCGTTAAGAGTGGGGGAGCATCTGCCCGCCACCCCGCCTTGGGGCCGCCATGTCGCCGCCGACCCCGCCCGAACTCTCGCCGCCCCTCGCGACCGCCCTCGCCGACTCCGCGGACGCACTACGGGACCCGTCCGGGCCTCTCGAGCCGGCACTACGCCGCGCCTGCGAACTCTCCGCCGCGGCCGTCGCCGTGGAGCGCGTCAGCGTCTGGGTGCTGACGGAAGCCGGGCGGACGCTGCACTGCGTCACGGCACTGGACCGGCCGCGCGGCGAGTTCTCCCGCGGGGCGACCCTGCGCACGGCGGACTTCCCGGCCTACTTCGCGGCGCTGCACGCCAGCGCGTCGGTTCCGGCCGGCGACGCCCGGCACGACGCCCGCACCTCCGAGTTGGCCGACGCCTACCTGACGCCGCTGGGCATCGCCGCGCTGCTCGACGCGCCGATCGTGATGGCGGGGGCGGTCCTCGGGGTGCTGTGCCTCGAACACGTCGGCGGCCCGCGGCGTTGGACCGCCGAGGAGCGCCACTATGTCGAGGCGCTGACGCCGGCGTTGGCGCAGCGCCTCGGTAATGTCGAGGGCCTCACACCCCCGCGCCGCGAGCGCGCCCAACTCGACAAGCTCGCCGCCGGGGTCGCCCACGACTTCAAGAACCTGCTCACGGTGATTGTGGGCTACGCGGAACTCGTCGCCGCCCGCGCCGCTTTGGACCCGGCCGACCGCGACGCGCTGCACCGCGTCGTCGAGGCGGCCGAGCGGGGCAGCGTGCTGGCCAACGACCTGATGCTGGTCGCCAGCGACCAGCCGCGGCGGACGCGGGTGATCTCGCCGACGCGCGTGATCGAGGCGGCGCTGCCGCTGCTGCGCTCGCTCGTCGGCCCGCGGCACGAACTCCACTTCGACGGCCACGCCCCCGACGGCCGCGTCTTTCTCGACCCGTCGAGCCTCGAGCGCGTGGTCACGAACCTGGTGCTGAACGCGCGCGACGCCTCCCCGGACGGCGGCGCAATCACGGTGCGCGTGCAGGACGACGCCGGCCCGCCGGACGGTCCCCCCGGCCGGCTGTACAAGCGCATCGAGGTCCGCGACCGCGGCACCGGCATCGACCCGTCGGTACTCGACCGGCTGTTCGAGCCGTACGTCACGACGAAGCCGGCGGGCCGCGGCACCGGGCTGGGCCTGGCGATCGTGCAGCAGATCGTCGATCGCGCCGGCGGCACGGTGCGGGTGAAGTCGGTGCGGGGCGAGGGCACGACCTTCGCCGTCTACCTGCCGCGCATCTCCGCCGACGCCGCGCCGAATTCCTGAGCGCGTCCCGCCGCCCGCCGCACTACCCCGTCGATGCTTGGCGAGCGGCGTGGCGTCAGCCCGCTGTTTCCTCGCTGAAATAGGGGCGAGAGTCCCCCGAGTTCTCCCCCACTGGAACGGCGTCGCCGATGGTGGAAGCACTCGGGGGACTTTCGTCCCACGCTCGCCTTAACCCTTCTTCCGCTCCTGCAAGCCGTTGACGATGCGCAGTAGCATTCCGCGCGGCAGGAAGCGCGCGCCGAGAGTGCCGACGCGGTTCATCAGCGTCGGGAAGATCAGGCGGTCGCCGCGCACCATCCCGGCGTAGCCGGCGTCGGCGACGGGGCCGACCGCCGACACGCCGGGGGCGTCGAAGAGCTTCGACGTTTCGAGCGCCGCGTTCGCCACGAAGTCGGTGTGCGTCGGGCCAGGGCAGAGGCAACTGCACGTCACGCCAGTGTCGCGCAGTTCGTAACTCAGCGCCTGCGAGAACGACAACACGTAGGCCTTGCTGGCGTAGTAACCGGCCATCAGCGGGCCGGGCTGGAAGGCGGCCGTCGAGGCGACGTTCAGCACCCGACCGCGCTTGCGCTCGACCATGCCGGGCAGTAAGCGCCGCGTCAACTCGGTGAGTGCCACGACGTTGACCAGCAGCATCGCCGTGAGCCGCGCGGGGTCGCTGTCGGCGAACGGGCCGTACTGCCCGAAGCCGGCGTTGTTCACCAGCACGTCAACCGCCAGCGATTGGGCGGCGACGGCGTCGGCGAGCTTGCCGGCCGCGCCCGGTTGGCTCAGGTCGGCGGGGATGACGTGGACGACCGTGCCGTGCTTCGCCTGCAACTCGGCGGCGAGGGCGTTCAAGGCGTCGGCGCGGCGGGCGGTCACGACCAGGTCGTGGCCGCCGGCGGCGCAGCGCAGCGCGAGTTCGCGGCCGATGCCGCCGCTCGCGCCGGTGACGAGGGCGAGCGGCTTCAGTGGGCCACCGCCTTCGCCGACGACTCGCCGGTGATCAGCCGCGCGGAGCGGTTGCGGGTGACGTAGTTCCAGAACCACTGGAACAGCACCAGCACGCGGTTCGAGAAGTTGGCGATGTAGATGACGTGGACGGCCAGCCAGGCCAGCCAGGCAATCAGGCCGGTGAACCTCATGAACCCCACGTCGGCGACGGCGCGGCGGCGGCCGATCGTCGCCATCGACCCCTTGTCCCAGTACTTGAACGGCCCCGGCGGGCCCTTGTCGCGGAGGCGGCGGTCGATCAGGTCGCCGACGTAACTGCCCTGCTGGATCGCCACCTGCGCGACCCCCGGCAGCGGCTTGCCGGTCGCCCCGTTGAGGCTCGCCATGTCGCCGATGGCGAAGAGGTCGCCGCGGCCGCCGAGCGAGCAGTCGGGGCCGACCGTGGCGTGCCCGGCGCGGCCGACGGCGAACGCGGTGCCCCCCGCGGCGGCGACGGCGTCGGAGAGCTTCTGCCCCAGCGGCGACGCCTTGACGCCCGCGGCCCAGACGACCGTCTCGGTGTCGATCCGCCGCACGGCCGTGCCCGAGTCGGTCTTGACGACGACGCGGTCGGGGCCGATCTCGGTGACGTGCGCGTCGAGCTGCACCTCGACGCCGAGGTCTTGTAACGCCTTGAGTGCGTAAGCCGAAAGCTTCTCGTGGAAGCCGCCCAGCACGCGCGTCTGGCCCTCGACGAGGATCACCCGCGCCACGGCCGGGTCGATGTTGCGGAAGTCGCGGCGCATGGTGACCCGCGCCAACTCGCTGATGCCGCCGGCCATCTCGACGCCGGTCGGGCCGCCGCCGACGACGACGAAGGTCAGCAAGCGCTCGCGGGTGGCGGGGTCGGTCGTGCGCTCGGCCTTCTCGAACGCGGTGAGCACTTTGCGGCGGATCTTGGTCGCGTCCTCGACGGTCTTGAGGCCCGGCGCGTGCTCCTCCCACTCGGCGTGGCCGAAGTAGTGGTGCGTCGAGCCGCCGGCCACGACGAGCGTGTCGAACGGGATCGCGTCGCCGTCCTCCAGCAGGACGCGCTTCGTCGCCATGTCGAAGCCGGCGACCTCGGCGAGCAGCGTCACGGCGTTCTTCTGGCCGGTGAAGATCGACCGCAGCGGCGCGGCGATGTTGGCCGGCGACAGCCCGCCGGTGGCGACCTGGTAGAGCAGCGGCTGGAAGAGGTGGAAGTTGCGCCGGTCGATGATCGTGACATCGACCGGGGAGCGGCGCAGGGCCTGCGCGCAGTACATGCCGCCGAAGCCGCCGCCGACGATGACGACCCGGTGCCGCGGTACTGTGTCGTTCGCCATGCTCAGTCTTACCTTCGCTACGCTCGAGTCGGTGACGCGGGAGATTGTATGGCGCAAGCCCCGGCGAGTTCCAGCGGGCGGGCCGGTCACTCCGCCCGCTCCCGGTCGAGCGTCTGCCGGGCCAGCGACTCCACGACCGCCAGTAACTCGGCGGCGCGGGGGCCGTGCCGCGAGTCGTCGAGCAACGAGGTGAAGCAGGCGCGGGCCTCGGGCAGGCGGTTCAACTGCAACTGGCACTGGCCCAGGTTCATCAGCGCCCCGCGGCCGACCACGTCCGGGTCGAAGCCCAGGTCGGCCGCGTACTCGCCGGTCGCCCCGAGTTCCAGCAGCCGGGCCAGCACCTTCGCGGCGATGGCGTAGTCCCGCGCGACGTAGCGGTCGCCGGCCAGCGCCCACAAGACCGGCGGGGCGTCCAGATACCACGCGGCGGCGACGCGGCGGGCGGCGTCGCGGTCGAGCGGCCCGCGCACCTCCCCCGGCGGCGCGCCCAGGAGGTACTCGATGAGCGGGCCGACGCCCGGCGGCGGGGCCTCGCCGCGGTCGAAGGCCGGCTTCACCATCGCCGCCGCGTCGCCCAAAACTTCGTGGCCGCGCGGCTCGCCGAGCAGCAGCAGGTTGCAGCCGAGTTCCACGACGCGGGCGACCTGGCCGGGGCGGTCGCGCAACTCGGCCTCCAGGAGGCGCACCGTGAAGCGGATTTTGGCCGGCGTCACCTCGTTGAGGTAGGCGTGCCGCACGATCACCGCTTCTAGCTCGCCCGTGGCGAGGCCCAGGCCGGCGTCCGGGGGCGGCGTGAGCGTCGGGTGAAGCCGGCCGGCGAAGCGCAGGGCGTCGTGGCGGCGGAACAGTCGCCACTGCCGGTTGGCCGACCCGTAAGCGGGCCGGTCGGCGTCGAGTTGTTGCTGCACCATCAGGGTGTACGCGACGACGGCCGGGTCGGCGGTCGCCGCGGCGACGCGCCCGGCCGAGGCCGCGTCGAGGGCCTCGTCGGGGTTCAGCCACAGCACCCAGCCGGTGGTCACGGCGTCGAGCGCGGCGTTGCAGGCGGCGGCGAAGTCGTCGGCCCACGCGAACGCCACCACCGTCGCCCCGTGGGCGCGGGCGACATCGGCAGTGCCGTCGGTCGAGCCGGTGTCGATGACCACGAGGTGCGCGGCGGCGAGGTGCGCGGCGGCGAGGGCGGCGGGGAGGTCGCGGGCGTGGTCGCGGGCCACGAAGCAGGCGGTGAGGTCGGCGGCCGGGGGCATGGCGGGGGCGGTCCTGCGGGGGCGGGGGCGGGCCGTCTCAGGTTACCGGATCGCCCCAGGCTCCGACAGCGGCAAAGCTCGCACAACCCCCACTAGCCGCGACGTTCGCCCGAACTGCGCAGCCAATTCCCCTTCACTTCATTGGGCGCGTTCCCGCCGCGCTGTTAAGTTTGGTGGGGCGGAACTCGCCCGCGGTCCGGCGACTCGTAGAGAAACCGGCGGGTCGGAGCCGACTCGCGGCTCCCGGCGTCATTCAGGTGGGAATCTCCCCGAAACGTGACGCCGGGCAAACTTTCGACAAGCTGGATCGTCCTATTCTGTCTGGGCGATGTTGTAGCGACGAAATCATTGTTCCATCTTTCGGGATTCGTCCCTTGGGTGCCCTCCCTATGTTGAAGCAACCTCTCCGCGAAGTTATGACCCGGTGGGCCTTGAAGATGCGCCGCCCCGGCGGCCGTCGCGTGGCGGCTTTGGCCGCGCGGCCCTGCGTCATCACCGTCGTGCGGCCTCGCCTCGAAGAGATGGAAGTGCGGCTCGCCCCCGCCGCGCTGATCGCCCCGACGCCGAGCCTGCCGTTCGCCGTCAGTGGGGTGACGGCCCGGAGCGACAACGGCGTGCTCGACTACAGCGCCCCGGTGGTCGTCGCCGACCCTCTCAACGCCCTCAACCAGGTCATGGTGACGCAGTCTCGCAATGTCGCGGGCACTCTCGACCTCGTATCCCAGTACACTTTCGACGGCGGTGCCAACTGGGTGGCGTTCGGTAGCCTCGGCGGCCGGCTGGTCGATCCGAGCCTGAACAATACCGTCGGGAACGCGTATCAGAACGCCTCGCAACCTAGCGTGTCGTTCGGTCGCGACGGCATCTTCTACATCGCCTACGTCGAGAGTTCCCCCGACTACGGTGCCGGCGTCGTGGTCGTGCAGAGCTATACATTCGGCAACCCCGCCTCGAACAGCACCCCTGGGGTCCGCCCCAACACGCAGACCTCGGGCGCGGGGTTCGTGAACTTCGGCACCTCGACGCAACAAGTGCTCTACCGCTGGTCGAACGGCCGCGACGCCGCTTACAGCCCGAACGTCGGCCTCGACAACAACATCAACTCGAACGGGGCGGTCGTCACGGACACGCTCGTCGATCCGCTGAGTGGCGCGCCGAAAATCGTCTACGTTGCGTACTACACGGTGGCCCGCGCCCCCACGCTAGGCAACGGCGACGGGATCCTGTTCAACCCGAACGCTATCTGGGCGTCGGTCTCGACGGACGCCGGGGCCAACTTCAGCTCGCCGATCGCTGTCAACAACTCCGGCCCGAGCCTCGACATCACCGCGCCGGGTAGCCAGGGCTTCCTCCTCGGCACGCGGGCCGGCTACATCGCGGACGGCACCGCCCCCGGCTCCGCCGCCGGCAACAACACCGGCGGGGGGGCACCGGTCATCGCGTTCGCCCCGGTGAGTTCCGGCGCGCCGGGCCGCGTCGTCATCGCCTGGGCGGGCAACGTCAGCGCTACCGCCGGGGCCACGGGTAGCATCAACTACGACATCGTCGCGCCAGACAACAACTTGGCGGCTGGCAAGATCGGCTCAATTCGCACGATCAGCCGCACCGGCTCGGTCGCCTCCAAGGACGCCATCCTGGCCAGCGGCGGTAGCACCTTCGACGCCCCGCAAGTCACGGACTACCCGCTGACGATCACGGCCGCGGACCTCGCCGGCCTCGACGGCACCGACCTGATCGCGAACCTGACCGCCACCATCGCGATCTCCAACCCCAACGTGCAGGAGATCTCGGCCCAGTTGGTCGATCCCGACAACAACGCCACTCAACTGTTCTTCAACGCCGTCCGCGGCGACGGCAGCACCATCGGCAACTCGGTCGGCCTCCAGACCGGGGGGGCCGCGTCCTCCAACGGCACCAACCGCGGCATCGGCCGCGCCGGTGGTAACAACAACGGGGCGATCCTCGGCACGACCTTCGACGACTACGCCGCCCGCCGCATCAACGACGGTGCGAACGCGTTCCCCTACATCGGCAGCTTCAAGGCGGAGAACTGGAACGCCGGCAAAGCCGGCCTGTCGCGGTACACCGGCCTCCCGGTCAGCTACCTGATGAACGGCACCGCCGGCACGCCCACGCCCGGCCTCTGGACCCTACGCATCACCGACTTCCGCAACAACAACGGCAACGGCGCGCAAGCCTCGATCGATTACCTGTCGCTCAGCGTCACCGCCCAGCACATCAACGCCGGTAACAAGAACCAGTCGCTCGTCGCGGGGATGAACGCCGACAGCAAGGTGATCGAGGTCAGGAACGGGCCTACCGGCCCGGTTACGGCCCCGATCCAAGTGGTCGCGGCGAGCCCCACTGCCTTCACCAGCCCGACCACGGTACCGTCGAACCTCGTGGGCGTCGGCCCCGGCCTGTCGATCGCCTTCGACACCAGCCTGAAGCCCACGAACGACCGCTCGAACTACACGCAAACCGGCAAGATCTACGACAGCCCCAACGGGCAACTGTTCATCGCCTCCGACTCGCCGCTCAATGGCAACGACATCAACTTGTCGCGCGCCTTCCTGACGGGGAGTACGACTGGCGGGGCCGCCACCTTCTCGGCGACGACTGTCCGCGTCAACGACGACGTGTTGGCCGACAACTTCAGTGAGGGCAGCCGCGCGCAGTTCGAGCCGACGCTGGCCGTGGACCCGGCGACGGGGACCGTCGGCGTCATGTGGTACGACGCCCGCTACGACGCCGGCCTGACCCGCGCCGCGACCTACCTGGCACTGAGCAGCGACGGCGGCCTGACCTTCAGCCAGAGTAACGACGGCGGGGCGACCCCCGGCGCGCAGATCTACCTCAACCGGCCGCGCACCGCCACCGACGCCATCGTTTACGCGGCCAACGGCGGCAGCACCGGCACGGCGGCCCAAATCGCGCTGAGCACGGTGACTTTGGAGCCGATCCCCACGGCTTCGGCGGCGTTCACCGGCGGGGCCGTTGGCCAGGGCTTCGGGGCGCGGCAGTCGCTCCTCGCCGTCGCGCCCGGCAAGTTCACCTCGTACTGGACCGGTAACCAAGACGTTTCCAGCGACCTCTTCAAGCCGGGCATCCCCACGAACATCCTTGGATCGAGCGTCTTCCGCTCCCTGGTGACCGGCGCGGCCGGCCCGCGCATCATTAGCGGCGACATGGGGCCGGTTGGCCAGGCGACCGTGACCCCGGCGACGAACACCGCGGCCGCCGGGGTCGCGTCGGCGGCGAACACGCTCAACTACTTCGTCGTGACCTT
The DNA here is from genome assembly GCA_043744775.1 of Fimbriiglobus sp. Classification (GTDB taxonomy): domain Bacteria; phylum Planctomycetota; class Planctomycetia; order Gemmatales; family Gemmataceae; genus Fimbriiglobus. The sequence continues at coordinate 14,369 of JAYTUC010000327.1, forward strand.
CGACCGCCCCGTCGATCGCCGGACTTTCACCAAGGCCGACATCAAGGTCCAGTACCGCAGCACCACCAACGTCGTGACGAACCTCGACCCCAACACCGAGTTCGGCGACCCGGTCCCGATCGACGCCGGCGGGATCGGGAACTTCGCCGCGCGGAGCTTCTACGTCCCGTTCACGACCCCGCGCACCGCCCTCGGCACTTACAGCTACAGCGTCGGGCCGAACGTTCTGGACCTGCTTAGCGTCTTCGTGCCGCCCGCCGGTTTCACGCCGACCTCCCCCGCCGTCGTTGTCGCGCCGACGCCTTACACCCCGTCCAACACCCCGATCCCCGCGGCGACGTTCGTCTCGAACCCCCGCCCGCTGACGACCCCCGTCACGACGAGCTACCCCATCGCCGTCGCCGCGCCGGCACCCGGCCTACTGGTGGGCACGCCGCGGGTGACGATCGATCTGACGAAGCTGATGAATTCCGTCGCTTTGCCAGGGGGCACCGGGAGCCTGCGCGATTTGACGATCGACCTCGTCAGCCCGGACAACCGGGTCGTCCTGATCTTCGACGGCGCGTCGCACACCCTCGGCGGCACCACCATTAACGCCGAGTTCCGCGACGGTGCCGACGGCGGTGTTAATGCCCAGGCGTTTTTCGGCGACCTTACCACGCCCCCGCTCATCTATACCCCCTCTGGCGCGTTCACCAACTTTACTGGGGCGGTGATCGGCGGTACTTGGACTCTGCGCATTACCAACAGCCGGTCCAGTAACGTCCTCGACCCGAAAGGCTACGGTCCCGATGGCCAACTCAACAACTGGGGCATCGCCTTCACGACCGTCACGCGCAACGCCGCGACGTTCTCGCCCGGCAACGCGATGGACCAGAACAACAACGGCCTCGTCGCCGAGGCGAACGACAACGACGCCTTCGCCGTGCCGCGGCCTAGTGGCCGGCTCACCAACCCGACGGCGTTCCCCTTCCCGAACAACTACGACCTCCTGACCAGCCCGCTGATCATCACCGGGCCGCGCTACCTCGCCCCGGTCGCCGAGCGGCTCACCCTGAACAACACGGTTACGACCCTCAACATTGCCTTCGACCGGCCGATCGACGCGACGACCTTCGAGGCCGACGGCCAAGACATCTTGCGCGTGACGGGGCCGGCGGGCGTCGTCTACGACCAGGCGCAGTGGAAGCTCGCCAACGGTGCCAAGGCGTACCCCTTCACGGTCACGCCGGTCGATCCGCAGAACTTTACCGTCACGTTCAAGGCCCCGCAGGTCTTAAGCGGCAACTACAACATCGAGTTCTCCTCGGACATCAAGGACACCAGCGGCAACCTGCTCGACAACAACCGCAACGCCGGCGTCGCGGTGCTGCGCGGCGGCGACCCGGTCGCTGGCGTGACGATTTTACACGGCTACGCGTCGAGTTCGGCCCCGGTCGTGATCCCGTCGGGCGGCACGGTCAGCATGCCGCTGAGCGTCCCCGACTCGTTCGCGCTCTTTGAGGACCTGGTCTCGCGCATCAAGGTCACGCTGAACGTGACGTACCCGTCGGACCCCGACCTGATCGCCGACCTGATCGCGCCCGACGGTTCGGTGGTCCGGCTGTTCACGCAAGTGGGCCTCACGAACGGCGCGAACTTCACGAACACGACCCTCGACGACGGCGGCTCCCAGACGATCCAGAACGGCAACGCGCCGTTCAACGGGGGGCCGTACCAGCCGCAGTTCCCGCTGTCGGCCTTCCGCGGCCTGTCCTCGAACGTGCTCGACCCCATGACCGGGCTGCCGACCCCGTGGCAGTTGCGCATCCAGAACGTCGGCGTCGGCGTCGGCACGATCAACTCCTTCTCGCTGTCGCTGCCCGAGAAGCAGGCCGGCACCGGCCTCGGCGAGGCCATCAACGACCGCTTCACGGTGCCCTTCCGCATCTTCACGCAGGACCCGACGAACAAGCTGACGCAGCAGGTCTTCACGCCGGTCGGCCCCGCGCCGGAGAACGGCCCCGGCTCGTCGTCCGGCAACAACACCGCGCGGATTACCGGCGTCGCCGTGGACCCGTCGGACGCCTCGGGCAACACCGTCTACGCCGGCGGGGCGTCGGGCGGCATCTTCAAGACGACGAACTTCCTGACCGAAAGTATCGACGGCCCGAACTGGCAGCCGCTCACCGACTTCGGCCCGACGAACAGCCTGAACACCGGCTCGATCACGGTATTCCCCCGCAACGGCGACCCGAACCAGTCGATCATCTTCGCGCTCACCGGCGAGGGCGACACCGGCATGGGCGGCGTCGGGGTGCTGCGCTCGCTGGACGGCGGCCGCACCTGGAAGGTGCTCGACAGCCTCCACAACGCCGACGCGACCGGCGCGATCCTGCCGATCGACTCGAACCTTCGGGACCGCCGGTTCTTCGGGGCGACCGGCTTTAAGATCATCGTCGATCCGACCACCGTGGCCGGCGAAGTGATCGTCTACATCGCGGTCAGCGGCACCAACGGCGGCGTCTACCGCAGCAACAACTCGGGCCGCGACTGGACGCTGATGCGGGCCGGCAACGCGACCGACGTGTTCCTGGCGGCCGGGTTCCGCTCGACCAGCACCGGGTCGGCCGGCACGCTGAGCTTCCTGTACGCCGCGTTCCGGGGCGAGGGCATCTACGTCACGGCGTCGGCGCTCAGCGCGGTGTTGCTGTCCGCGACGCCCTCGACGAACGTGACGCCGAACATTCGCAACGTCGATGCCGCGGCCGACTTTGGCCTTACGGTCGATGTGCCGGCGTACAACGCTTCCAACGGGCCGAACGGGCCGCGGGGCCGCATCCAGATCGTCGGCCCGTCCGCGACCGGGGACGTGCTGCAAGACACCTTCTACGCCGGCTGGCTGTACGCCATCGTCTCGACGGCCGACGACCGCCGGGACGGCCTGTACTTGACGAAGGACTTCGGCAAGAACTGGGTCAAGATCCACACGCCGGTGATCCTCACCGGGCCGAGCGCCGGCTTCCCCACCAACGACGAGACGCGGGCGGACCAGGAGCCTTTCGCCCCGCCGATTCCGGGCATCGGCGGCCAGGGCAATTACAACATCAACATCGCCATCGACCCGACCAACCCGCAGGTCGTTTACGTCGGCGGCTTGGGCAACGGCAACGGCGTGCCGCTGCCGGCCGGCGGCCTGTTCCGCGTGGACGTGTCCGGCCTGAACGACTCGCAAGCCTTCACCAACTTCGACAACAGTTCCGCGTTGCAGACCGGCATCCAGTCGTCCACGGTCGGCGGCATCCGCACCAACGCCCTCGGCGTGGTCGGCTCCGTCAATGGTGCGCTGACCCCGAACGCGAACATCTTCAACCTTTCCCGCAACCCGGAGTCCCCGTTCAACGCCAGCTCGGTCGTGCAGGTGGCCAAGGCCCAGGCCTTCACGAACACGGGCGAGAACGCCAAGTACTCGGGCTTCACGACCTTCCTGAACACCGCCGACACCCACCGGCTAATCTCGTTCCGCGACCAACTCACCGGCAAGGCCCGCCTGATCGTCACGGGCGACCACCAGATCGCCACCGGCGTCGATGACGGCACCGGCCGGCTGGTCACGAACGTCGGCACGGCGGCTAGCGTGAACCGGTCTCGCAACGGCAACCTGCAAATCTTCCAGGCGTACGCCGGGGCCGCGCAGCCCAGTCAACTCGCCGTGGACCTCGCGCAGGCGTTCTTCTACGGCATGGGCCAGGACGACGGCTTCCCCGTGTCCGGTCCCGACGTGCTCTCGGCCGGCAACCTCTCGTTCACCGGGTCGCGCGGCGACGGCTCTGGCGTCGCCGTGGACCAAACCGGTTCCGGCACCGCCTACCAGTACCGCTGGCCCTGCTGCGGCGGTGGCCTGCACAGCGAGTTCTTCCGCGTCCTCCCGGCCCCCTCGCCGGGCTTCAGCGCCGGGATCCCCCGCACCAACGGGCTGATCCAGACCTCTGGGGACGACCCCCAGTGGCCTCTCGAAAACGAAGATGTCGGCTTCTTTGCCGTCAACCCGATCGACCCCCAGGGTATTTTGATCGGCTCCGCGGCCGGCCGCCTGTTCCGTACCGAGAACCAGGGACTCAACTGGTTCACCGTCGCCAACCCGGACCAACTCGGTGGCGACGGGAGCATCGTCCGCGCCGCCGCCTACGGTGCCCCGGAGCCGGTCGGCACCGGCACCGGCAGCCTCAACGCCTTCCTGTACGCTGGCACTTTGAACGGCAGCGTCTTCGTGACGTTCACCGGCGGCGCTCCCTGGAAGAACCTCTCCGCGGGCATCAGCGGCCAGGTCATGCAGATCGTCCCCGACCCGCACCGCGGCTCGCACGGGGCCTACGCCGTCACCAGCAGCGGCGTCTTCTACATGGCCGACTCCAGCGCCGCCGGCGCGACGTGGGTCAACATCTCCGGCGTCGCCAACAACTCGGCGACCGGGAACCTCTTCCAGCTCCGTAAGCCGATCTTCGGCGACCCCAACAACACGGCCAGCAACCCCGCGCCGAACGCCGAGGCGAATAACCTGCGCGCCGACGGCCTCACCGCGCTCACGGCCGACTGGCGCTACGCCATCCCGGCCAACCCGGCGTTCCCCACGCTCAACACCTTCCCGATCCTGTACGCGGCCGGCCTCGGCGGCGTGTTCCGCTCGATCGACCGCGGCACGAGCTGGCAGATCTTCCCCGACGCCCAAGATGTCGTCGGCCTGACCGACCCCGTGACCGGGCTGGCCGTGAAGTCGCCCGTGGGCGGCAACCTGCCGAGCGTCGATGTCCGCGACCTCGACCTGTCGCTGGGCAACACCGACCCGCTCACCGGCCTGCCGGTGCAGGCGTCGGGCGGCTTCAACTTGCTCACCGTGAGCACCTTCGGCCGCGGCCTCTTCGCCATCCGCCTTGAGACGCCGGCCGCGGTCGCGCAGTACATGACCATCGGCCAATCCGGCCCGCGCGTCGTCGGCCTCGCCGCGAACACCAACGCCAGCGTGCGCGTCCGCTTCGACGCCCCCGTCGTCGCCTCGACCTTCGACAAGACCGACGTGGTCCTCACCGACGCCGCCGGCAACCCGGTCACGGTCACGGGCGTCGTCTCGATCTTTAACCCCCTCGCGGGGGCCGACCAGCGGAACCTCTTCGAGATCGACTTCACGCCGAACAGCCCGGCCGACACGTACACCGTGACCGTCGGCTCGCAGATCTCCGACTTCGCCGGCTTCGGCATGAACCAGAACAGCGACACCGTCAACGGCGACCCGACGCTCAGCAACGTCACCGGGGCCTCGGTGGACGCCTACACCGGCAACTTCGTGACGGTCAACGCCGGGACGCAACTCGGCAACCTGTTCATCGACCAGGCCTACGCGGTTCGCGCCGGCGACCCGGTGGCCGTGCGGGTGACCGCCGACGGCACCGACGGCAACCCGTTGACCACGTTCACGGGCAAGGTCCACTTCGCCACGACCGACATCGCCGGCGTCGTGCCGGCCAACTACGTCTTCCAGAGCAGCGACCTCGGGTCGAAAGTCTTCACCACCCAGTACGCGACTTCCACCTTCGTGACCCCGGCCGTGCCCGTGCCCCCGGCCCCGCCGTTGACCTTGGCCCAGACGCTCGCCGCTTCCGGCACGAAGTCGCTGACCGCAACCGACATCAGCACTGTCGTGGCCACGCGGCTCGGGTCGGCGACCGAGAAGGTCGTCGTTCGCGGCGGGGCCGCCGCGACCTTCGATGTCTTCGGCATCGCCAGCCCGACCGTCGCCGGCAGCCTCAACGACGTGACGCTGACCGCCCGTGACAAGTTCGGCAACCTCGCCGACGGCTTCACCGGCGGCGTCACCTTCTCCAGCTCCGACCCGCTCGTCTCTGTCGGCAACGGCCTGCCCTCGGGCTTCGCCTTCACGACGACCAACTACGGCACCGCGACAATCCTCCAGCAGGTCAGCCTGCGCAAGGTCGGCACGCAGTCGGTGAGCGTCGCCGATAACCTCACGAGCCTCGTCAAAGGGTCGCAGGTCGGCATCATTGTCACCCCGGCGGTCGCCGCGAGCTTCACGCTCACCGGCCACGCCATGACCGTCGTCGCCGGTGTCGGCAGCGACTTCACGGTCACGGCCTTCGACCGCTTCCTGAACCTGGCGACCGGCTACACCGGCACGGTCCACATCACCAGCGACGACCCGCAGTACGTCGAGCCGGACTACACTTTCACCTCCGGTGCCGGTCTCGACAACGGCGTCCACAACTTCGTCGCCTACTCGCACCTCAAGACCGTCGGCACTTGGTCGGTTATCGCGACCGACAGCCTCGACGCGACGATCACCGGTAAGCAGACCGGCATCGTCGTGACGCCGGCGAAGGCTAACCACCTCGACGTGTTCGGCATCGCCAACCCGCTCAAGGCCGGTGTCTTGTCCGACGTGAAGCTGACGGCCCGCGACCCGTTCAACAACATCGACACGAACTACACCGGCGCGGTCACCTTCACGAGCACCGACGGGCAAGTGTCCGTCGGCGACGGCCTGCCGACGGACTACACCTTCGTGACGGCGAACAACGGCCAGGTGACCCTCGCGAAGGCTTTGACCCTGCGGACCGTGCTCCTCCCCAGCGGCCAGTCGGTCACCGCGACCGACACGGCGACGCCGAGCATCACGGGCACCCAGTCCGGCATCATCGTCACACCGACCGACGCCGCCCGCTTCGATGTCACCGGCATCCCAAACCCGACGGTGGCCGGCAGCTCCAACGACGTGACCCTGACGGCCCGCGACCGGTTCAATAACGTCTCGACCTACTACGGCGGGACCGTGAAGTTCTCCAGCAGTGACCCGCTCGTGTCCGTGGGCAACGGCCTGCCGGCGAACTTCACGTTTACCCCCGGCACCGGCACTTCGACGCTGGTGCAGGTGCTGAGCCTCCACCAGGCCGGCCTCCAGTCGGTCAGCGTCACCGACACGGCGACGGGCCTACTGACCGGCACGCAGAGCAACATCCTGGTCACGCCGACGGTCGCGGCGAGCTTCGACGTGACCAACATCAACAACCCGACGGTCGCCGGGGTGGCGTCCGACGTGACGGTGACGGCCCGCGACCGCTTCCGCAACGTCGCCACCGGTTACACGGGCGGCGTCACCTTCTCGACCAGTGACCCGCTCGTGTCGGTCGGCAACGGCCTGCCGTCGGGCTTCGCGTTCGCCGCGTCCGACAGCGGCAAGGCGACCATCGCCAACGGCGTCACGCTCAAGACGGCCGGGAGGCAGTCGGTGAGCGTCGCGGACAACGCGACCGGCACGATCGTCGGCAGCCAGGTCAACATCCTCGTGACCCCGGCGGCGGCGGCGAGCTTCACCGTCAGCGGCATCACGAATCCGATCGTTGCGGGGCAGTTCTCCAACGTTGACCTCGTCGCCTTCGACCAGTTCGGCAACCTCGATACGAACTACGCCGGCACCGTGGCCTTTACGAGCGACGACCCGCAGCAGGTCGGGCCGGGCAAGGGCCTGCCGTCGAACTTCACCTTCACCGCCGGCACCGGCGCGGCGACGCTGGTGAACCAGGTCAGTCTCCGCACCGTCGGCACGCGGGCGGTGACCGTCACGGCCACAGCTAATGCCGCCGTGACCGGGAGCCAGACCGGCATCGTCGTCACGCCGGGGGCCGCGAACCACTTCGATGTCAGTGGCATTCGCAACCCCACCGTCGCGGGCAGCCTCAACAACGTCTCCCTCGTGGCCCGCGACCCGTTCAACAACCTCGACACCAATTTCGTCGGCGACGTGTCGTTCTTCAGCAGCGACAAGCAGGTCTCGATCGGCGACGGCTTGCCGGTCAACAAGACCTTCTTCGCGGCCGACAAGGGCCAGACGAGCGTGTCCGACCAGGTCAGCCTGCGGACGGCCGGCCTCCAGTCGGTCAGCGCCAAGGACGTGCGGACGGGCTTGGTAGTCGGCACGCAGAGCAACATCCTCGTCACGCCGGCCGTCGCCGCGTCGCTCAAGCTCGGCGGGCACCGCACGCCGGTCGTGGCCGGCACCGCCAGCGACATCACCGCGACCGCCTTCGACCGCTTCGGCAACGTCGCCACCGGCTACGGCGGCACGCTCCGCTTCAGCAGCAGCGACGCCCAGGCCTCGGAGCCGGCCGACTACACGTTCGCGGTCGCCGACGCGGGGACCCACACCTTCGTCCTCGGCTCGCAGTTGAAGACCGCCGGCAAGCAGTCGGTCACCGCGACCGACACAGTGACGCGGGCGATCAGCGCCACGCAGTCGAACATCGTGGTTGTCGCCGCGGGGGCCTCGCAGTTCGCGCTGAGCGGCCACCCGTCGCCGGTCGTCGCGGGCAGCGTGAACGGCTTCACGGTCCTGGCGACCGACCCCTTCGGCAACCGCGCCACCGGCTACACCGGCTCGGTCGGCTTCACCAGCTCCGACCCGCTCGTGACCGCCGGCAACGGCCTGCCGACGCAGTACACCTTCTCCGCGGTGGACGCGGGGAGTCACACCTTCGCCGCGGGGGCGCAGCTCAAGACGGCCGGGTCGCAGACGATCGGCGTCACCGACCAGACGTCCGGCTTCGCCGGGGCGCAGTCCGGCATCGTCGTGGCGGCCGCCGCCGCGACGAAGCTGAGCGTCAGCGGCTTCCCCAGCCCGGTCACGGCCGGGGCGGCGGGCAGCTTCGGCGTCGTGGCGCGCGACCAGTACGGCAACCAGGCCGGCACGTACCGCGGCACGCTGCACTTCAGCACCTCGGACACCCAGGTCAACGGCGTGGGCAAGGGGCTCCCGGCGGACTACACCTTCACGCCGGGCGACGACGGCGGACACGTCTTCGCCAACGGCGTGACGCTCAAAACGGCCGGCCTCCAGTCGCTCACCGCGACCGACACGGTCACGGCGAGCATTGCCGGGGCGCAGTCGGGCATCCTCGTCACCGCGGACGTGGCGGCCGGGCTGACCCTCGTCGGCTACCCGACGCCGGTCGCCGCGGGGAGTAGCAACCCGTTCACGGTCACGGCCCGCGACCGCTTCGGTAACCCGGCCACCGGCTACCTCGGCACGGTGCAGTTCGACTCCAGCGACCGGCAGGTCGCGGCGAGCAAGGGGCTGCCGCTCGCCTACACGTTCCTCCCGTCGGACGCCGGCCAGCACGCCTTCGCCGCGACCCTCAAGACGGCCGGCACGCAGTCGCTCTCGGCGTCGGACGTGGTCGCGCCGGCCCTGGCGTCCACGCAGTCCGGCATCGTCGTGACGGCGGGGGCGCTGACCCGGCTGACCCTGGGCGGCTACCCGTCGCCGGTCGTGGCCGGGCTGGACTCCGGCCTGACCGTCGCCGCGGCGGACGACTTCGGCAACCCCGTGTCGAACTTCGCCGGCACGGTCCAGTTCGGCACCAGCGACCCGCAGGGCGTCGTGCCCTCGGCGTACACGTTCACGGCCCTCGACCAGGGCCACAAGACCTTCACGACCGGCTTCTCGCTCCGCACCGCCGGCTTCCAGTCGGTCACGGGCAGCGTCTCGGGCAACGCCGCGTTAAGGGCGTCGCAGGTGAACATCGCCGTGGTGCCGACGGCCGCGACGGTCTTCAAGTTCTCGAACCTCCCCGGCACCGTCACCGCGCTAACCCCGGCGACGTTCACCGTCACCGCCTTCGACCCGTTCGGCAACTTCGCCGGCAACTACAAGGGCGACCTGGCGGTCACCAGTTCCGACCCGCGGGCCGTGTTCACCAACCCGGTGTCGCTGGTCAACGGCGTCGGCTCCGGCACGGTGACCTTCCGCGCGGCCGGCACGCAGTCGGTGACCGTGACCGACCCCAACGACCCGACGCTCACGGGCACCACGGGCGGCCTCGCGGTCGGCCCGGCGGCCCCCGGTGTCGTGGACCCCAACAGCCTGAACCCGCTGTCGCAGTCGAGCCTCACCGCGGTCGGCACCGACGCCGGCGGGCCGAGCCTGGTCCGCGTGCTCAACCCGGACGGCTCGATCCGCAACGAGTTCGCCCCTTACGACCCGTCCTTCAAGGGCGGCGTGCGGGTCGGGCTGCTGCGGACGCCGTTCGGGCCGCGAGTCGTCACCGCGCCGGGCGTCGGCCTGGCCCCGGACGTGCGAATCTTCGACCTGGCCACGGGCAAGGTGGTCAAGTCGTTCCTCGCCTTCGAGGCCAGCTTCACCGGCGGGGTGTTCGTCACCGTCGGCGACATCAACAACGACGGCTACGACGACATCGTGTTGTCGCCCGACAACGGCGGCGGCCCGCGGGTGCGGATCGTCGATGGCAAGACCTTCGCCACGGTCGCCGACTTCTTCGGCATCGACGACTCGAAGTTCTTCGGCGGGGCGCGGTCCACGCTGACCGACATCAACGGCGACGGCGTGAACGACGTGATCGTCGCGGCAGGCTTCGGCGGCGGCCCGCGGGTGGCGATCTACGAGGGCAAGTCGGTGCTCAGCGGCAGCCAGAAGCCGGACCGGCTGGTCGCCGACTTCTTCGCCTTCGAGCCCGAACTCCGCAACGGGACGTACGTCGCGGGCGGCGACGTGAACAGTGACGGCTTCGGCGACTTGGCCTTCGGGGCCGGCCCCGGCGGCGGCCCGCGGGTGCGGGTCGTCAGCGGCAAGCTGATCGTCCTGGCCTCGCCGTTCCCGAACCTCGACCTGGTCCCCCAGGCCCAGATCGGCAACTTCTTCTCCGGCGACGTGACCGCCATCGGCGGCGTCCGCGTCGCCATGAAGCGGCTCATCGCCGAGGACGGCGTCGGCTCGGCGGTCATCACCGGCTCGGGGGCGGGCAGCGGCACGACGGTGCGGAGTTACACGGCCGACCAGATCCTCACCAAGGTCGAGCCGGGCACTCTGTGGGAGTTTGAAGACCTCCCCGGCTCGACCAACGGCGTCTTCGTGGGTTAACCCGCCGGAGGCGCGGCGAGCGGCGGACGTGAGTCCGCCGTTCCACACGGCAAAGGGGATGACAGCCACCGGGGGGCGCGAGAAGCTCCGCGCAGGCAGTTTTCCCCGTGCCGGGTCGGAACAGCGGACTCACGTCCGCCGCTCGCCGCGCCTGCGGCGGAGCCGAAGCCCATGACCGAAAGGCCGACCGTGTACGGAGTGCCCGCCGAACTCGACCTGACGCCGTTCGTCGGAGTTGACCTGAACCAAATTTGCCTCGGAAGGTTCCAGGTCCAGTTCCACTTCAGTGGGGCTGGCGTGATCTCTTGCGAGTCGTACTGGGACTTGAGGGGACCGACCGGCGAACTGATCGATGCCGAGTGCCCCCACGAGGCGCGCGACTGCTACCGGCTACACCACATCCTCGATCAGCAAGTGGTCCGCTACGCAGTCGATTCGCCGCGGTCGTTCACGCTCGTCTTCGGCACCGGGCACGCGCTGACGGTTTGCGACGACTCGGAGCATTACGAGTCGGCGACGCTGCGCATGGACAGCGGGGTGCTCATTGTGATCTGACCGGGACACACCGAAGTCTCACGCTAGGCGTGGCGGTTCGAGGCCTAACGGTGGAAGCGCAGGCTGGGCACCCACGAGGGGATGCCCCTACAAAAGCCCTGCCGCTAAGCGGGTTTCGGCTCCGCCGCAGGCGAACTGTAGGGGTGCCCCTCGTTGGGTGCCCGGCCTGCGCCCCCCGTCGCGGAGCCGACGACCACCCTCGCGCGTAGGACCGTTCAACCGCCGAATGCCTACTTTTAGACGCGCCAAGAGTGTCAGCGACTTGGGGTGCCTCGACCCCGATACGCATGCTGACCTCCAGTCGCTGACGCTTCTGGCTCACACGCCTTTGGCCTGGTCGCGGACTTCGCCCTTCGGCAGGTTCGGCGTCGATTTCAGGATCGCCGACATGTTGCGCTTGTACGCCTCCACGCCCGGCTGGCCGTAGGGGTTGATGTGCGCCAGCCGCCCCTCGACCACCGTCGCCAGCATCAACATTTGCAGCAGTTGCCCGATCGTGTGCTCGCTCAGGACCGGCAACACGATGTCGGCGGTCGGCCGGGCGGCGTCGGCGTAGGCCTGGTTCGCGCCGTTCAGGGCCGCCTCTTGCAGGTCCGGCAGCCCGCGGCGGCTGATCGCGTTCAACTCGTCCTCGTTGCGGTCGGCCATCCCCAACACGATCGCCGGGTGCCTTTGGGTGCGGACGACCAGGTTGTTGATCATCTTGTCGCGCGGGCCGTCCTGGTGCTGCTGGCCGCGCGAGTGCAGGTCGCGCGTGTAGACGCTAGTGAGCGGCGTCGGGCCGCGGCCGAGCTTGCCCAAACTCTCCGCGAGGAGGTGATCGTACCAGAACCCGACGGACTCGAGCTTTTTCGAGTAGACCGCCATGACCCGCGTCGTCTTCTTCGCCTCGGCGTGCATCAGGTGGTTGACCGCGGCGAACTGCATCACCGGGTTGCGGTCGAACGGCTCCTCCAAAAATCGCTTCGTCATCGCCGCCGCGCCCAGGAGTAAGGCGCGGATGTCGAGTCCCATCGCCGCGGCCGGCAACAATCCGGCCGGCGTGAACACGCTGTAGCGGCCGCCCACGTCGTCGGGGATGGTCAGGATGTCGTCGTCGGGCAGCCCCTCGGCCTTGGCCAGGTCGCGCAGCTTGCCCTTCGGCCCGGTCACCGGCACGACCAGCTTCTTGAGCCACTCGGACTTCGGCCCGTAGTACTTGGCCGCCTCGCCGCGCACCGCCCGGTACGCCGCCGCGGTTTCGAGCGTGCCGCCGGACTTCGAGACGACGACGACGGCCCAACGCTCCTCGGGCGTCTCCGGCTCGACGCAGGTGTTCTCGAGCAGTTCGAGTAAGTCGGCGAGAGCGTCGTTATCGACGTTGTTGCCCTCGAAGTAGAAGCGCGGCTTGCCGATACGCAGGTTACGCGGCAACTCGTTGTGGTAGGTGTGGCACAGGGCGTCGAAGAGGGCCTTCGCGCCCAGCGAGCTGCCGCCGATGCCGAGCACCACCACGCGGTCGGCATTGTCGCGCAGCCGCTGCGCGACGCGGTTGACCTTGCCGAGTTCCGAGGCGTCGCCCTTGCGGCGGAAGGCGTCGAGGAGCTTCTGCGGGCCGTCGATAAACCCCGCCTGGAGGGGCTGGAGTTCGGCCGGCGGGTTGGTCAGCTCGCGCTCGGCGGCGACGCGGCCGCGCACGGCGTTGAGGATCGCCCGCATCGGCTCCAGCCGGTCGGCGGCGAGCAGGTGCTGCGACTGCAACTCGACTAAGGGCGTCCACGGCTCCGGCGGCGGGGCGAGCAGGCGCTTGTAGTCGTACTCGATGTTCTCGTCGGGCAGTTGCATGAGACCCGTCCCGCGGCAGTTGCGACAATTCGTGAGGCTACTGTACGCCACGCCACGCCGCGCGTAAACTTCTCGGCATGAACATCCACGAATTGATCGGCGAGCTTCGCGAGCCGGCGAAGACCAAAATCGTCCTCCTGGTCGCCGACGGCCTCGGCGGGCTGCCGGTCGTCAAGGGCGGCCCCACGGAGTTGGAGGCGGCCCGCGTGCCCAACCTCGACGCCTGCGCCGCCGACGGCGTGAGCGGCCTGAGTACGCCGGTGCTGCCGGGGATCACCCCCGGCAGCGGCCCCGGCCACCTCGGCCTCTTCGGCTACGACCCCCTCGAATACCGCATCGGCCGCGGCATCCTCGAGGCCCTGGGCATCAACTTCGCCGTCGGGGCCAACGACGTGGCGGTGCGCGGCAACTTCTGCACGATGGCCCCCGACGGCACCATCGCCGACCGTCGCGCCGGCCGGCCGACGACGGCGCGCTGCCTCGAAGTCGTCGAGAAGTTGCGGGCGATCACGCTGCCCGGCGTCGAGATCTTCGTCGAGGCGGTCAAGGAGCACCGCTTCGTGCTGGTGTTCCGCGCCGTCGGCCTGGGCGGGCACGTCAACGACACCGACCCGCAGGTCACCGGCGTCGCGCCGCTCGAAGCCGTCGGCAGGGACGCGCCGAGCCAACGCACCGCCGAACTCGCCAACCTGTTCCTGTCGCAGGCCCGTTGGCGGCTCAGCGAGGAGCCGGACTGTAGCGGCGCGGTCCTGCGCGGCTTCGCCACCTACCCGACGATCACGACCTTCGCCGACCTGTACGGCCTCAAGCCGGCCGCGATCGCGGTCTACCCCATGTACAAGGGCCTCGCCCGGCTCGTCGGCATGGACGTGCTCGACGCGGGGCAAACCTTGAACGACCAAGTCGCGCGGCTCAAGGCGAGTTGGGACGACTACGACTTCTTCTTCCTGCACTACAAGTACACGGACAGCACCGGCGAGGACGGCAACTTCCCCGGCAAGGTCGCGATGATCGAGAAGCTCGACGCGATCGTGCCGCAAATCCGGGCACTCAACCCCGACGTGCTGATCGTGACGGGCGACCACAGCACGCCGAGCAAGTTCAAGTCGCACTCGTTCCACCCGGTGCCGACGGTAATCGTGGCCCCGGAGACGGCCCGCCCCGACGGCAACACGTCGTTCAGCGAGGCGGCGTGCCTGCGCGGCGGCCTCGGCCACTTCCCGGCGATGCACCTGATGCTGCTGGCGATGGCCCACGCCGGCCGCTTCGGCAAGTACGGGGCGTAGGCATTCCCGGCGAGCGGCGGGGGTAACCCCGCTGTTTCCAGCCCAACAGGGGAGTGACCGCCCACCGGGAGTTTCGGCGCTCGCACGGGCCGGTCGTCTCCATTTCGGGCTGAAAACAGCGGGCTGACGCCACGCCGCTCGCCGGGAAAATCCTCATGCCGCCGGGCCGCGCTATTTCCGTATTCCTCATCGACGGCGTGCCCGAGGGGCGCGTCATGTGCGAACTCTTCAACTGGACCGGCAAGGGGTACAAGGTTCCGCGACGGATGCTCAAGGAGTCCGCCGACCGGGCCGCCCTGTTCAAGGCCGGGGTCTACTTCCTGTTCGGTCGCGACGAAGGCCGCAACGAAATCAACGCGGTCTACGTCGGCGAGGCCGAGTCGGTCTACCGCCGGCTGCCCGCGCATCAGGACAAGGACTTCTGGACCGAGGTGTTGATTTTCGTGAGCAAGGACGACAACCTCAACAAGGCCCACATCAAATTCCTCGAGCACACCATCCACGCCAAGGTCCGCGAGGCCGGACGTTATGAGTTGAAGAACTCGAACACCCCCAACAAGCCGGAGATTTCCGAAGTCGATCAGGCGGTGATGACGGAGTTCCTAGCGAATCTCCAACTGCTCACCGGCGCGATGGGCTACAAGCTTTTCGAGCCGCTCATCAGCCCGGCGACAACCGCGGTCGAGACGTACACCTTACAGAACGCCCGCGGTGCCGACGCGAGGGCGGTTTACACGAGTGACGGCATGGTCGTGCGGAAAGGCTCCTTCGCCACGCGCGACGAGGTGAACTCCGTGGGCGATTCGACACGCAAGCTTAGGAAGCAACTCGTTGAGCAGAGTGTGTTGGTGGCAGAAGACAACCGATTGGTGTTCGCGGTGGACCATATCTTTTCCAGCCCGTCCTCCGCGGCGTCTGCAATTCAAGGTCGGCAGGCGAACGGCTGGGTCGAGTGGAAAGATGCGGCCGGCAACACGCTCAAGGACAACGAAGCCCCGGACGCGCCGCCTATTGTTGAGGCGGAAACTCTCGACGGCTGACAGCTCCGCCGCAGGCGCGGCGAGCGGCGGCTGCCAAGCCGCTGTTCCTACCTGGCACGGGGAGTCGCAACCCGCGGGGAATTTCGGCGCTCGCACGGGGCGGTCGTCTGCATTTCGGGCTGAAAACAGCGGGCTGACGCCACGCCGTTTGCCGGGAGAAATCGTGCTCATCCCCGTCCTCGACCTTCGTGGCGGCCGTGCCGTGCGCGCCGTCGGCGGTCGCCGCGCGGAGTACACGCCGTTCGACGCCGACCCGCTCACCCTGGCCCGCGAACTCGTCGGGCGTGCCGACGCGACAACGCTGTACGTCGCCGACCTCGACGCCATTCAGGGCGTCGGCTCGAACCGCGCCCTCTGGGAGACGTGGCCCCGCGAACTCGGCGTGGTCGTCGTCGTCGATGCCGGGCTGCGGGCACTCGCCGACGTGGAGCCGTTTCCCGATGCCGTGGTGCCGATCCTGGCGAGCGAGACGTTGACGGACTTGCACGGCACTTGCCGTCGAGCGACGGTTTTTTCCGTCGATGCCAGTGCGGGACAGTTGCTCGGGGCGTGGCAGGTGTGGCGCGGCGTTGCCGGGCCGGGCGATGTCGTCGGCATGGCGGTCGCCGGGCAGGCCCATAGTGATTCGTCCGCGGTGATCCTTTTGGACCTCGCGCGCGTCGGCGAACGGGGCGGGCCGGCGGAGGACAACATCGTCGCTGTGCGGGCGGCGTTACCGAGCTACGTGCAACTTTGGGTCGGCGGTGGCGTGCGGGATCGCGCGGACGTGCGGAGGTTGGGCGACTTGGGCGTCGTTGGCGTGCTGGTTTCGACAGCGTTGCACGACGGGCGGTTACCGTGAAGTGCGAAGTTTCGACTTGCAGAGGAGTCGTGACAACTGCTACAACCGGGCGGCACGGACCGCCGCCGACCGACACTCGGCCCGCCAAAGGATTGGCGGGCCGTCGGGGGAGCGGGCCGTCGGGCGGCACGGCAGGGACACCCGCAAGGAGGCGGCGCGATGAGCAAGACGCTCAGTTTCTTGGAGGCCGCGTGGACCCTCTCGCGGGACCACGCCCTCGCGGGCCGTCGCCGGGAGGCACTCACCGCGCTCCGGCCCCTCCTCAACGGCACGGACGCCGCGGGGGGGCCGCCGGTGGGCCTCGCCACACTGGCCCACCGCCTGGCGGGCCGACTGCACTTCAACGCCGAGAACTACCGCGCCGCCCGCCGGCACCTGCGGGCCGCCCGCCGCCTGTCGCCCGGCCACGCCGAGACGCACTTCGACCTGGGGTTGGCCTGGGAACGCGACCCGCAAGGCTCCGACCGGCACGCCTTGCACTCGTACCGCCGCGCCGACCGCCTGAACCCCGGCGTGCCGAAGTATCTTGCTTCCTACGGCCGGGCCTTGGTGCGCAACGACCGGGCCGCGCGCGGCCGTAAGCTCTTGCGCGAGGCGGCCGAACTCGCCCCCGGCCAGCCGGCGATCCTGCGCGTCGTCGTCGAGGGGTTACGCGAGTCGGGCCGCGCCGCGGAGGCGTACCGGCTCGTCGTGCGGGCGAAGTTCGCGGCCCCGCAGTGCCGCGAGGTGAATCGACTGTACGCCGAAGCCCGCTTCGCCCTGAGCGCCCGCGCCCAGTCGGGCCGGCGTGAGCGGCCGGCGGTGCTGGCGTTCCCCGGCGTTAGCGCGGCCGCGGCGGTCGGCTGCCGCCGGGACGGCCCGGCCGTGGTCCGCCCGCACCCCCGCCGAACCCGCTTCCGCCTGGGCTAGGCCGCTTGACGCCCGGCCGGGCAGGGCGCGGGCCGTCGAAGCGCTTGGGGCCGCCGGGTCCATCGAAGCGTGGCGGCGCGTCGGGTCCGCCGGACGGCGGGCGGTGGCCCGGCCCTTCCCCTTGGGGCGGCTTGCCGAAAGGGCGTGACGTGCGGCCGCGCGGCGGGATGATGCCCGGCCCCGGAATCACCCGCGGCCGGACCTTCTTGACCGGGGCACCGCCGGGCTTCAGTTCGCCCGACGGCTCTTCGAGGCCGGCGGCGATCCGCTTCTCGATGCGCTTCTCGTTCTCCGCGACGACCTTGTTCAACTCGCCGAGTTCGATCAGCGTCATCTTGCGCGCCTTGCCCTTCGGCAGGCGGTCGAGCAGAACCGAGCCGATGGCGATCCGCTTGAGCCGCAACACCTTGTGCTCGAGCTTGGCGAGCATCCGGCGTATCTCGCGGTTCTTCCCCTCGCACAGCACGACGCGCAGCCAGGTACTGTCGCCCTGCGTCTTGATGCGGCGCACGCTCTTCGCCTTCACCTTGCCGTCGGACAGCCAGACGCCGTCGAGCAACTTTTGCAGGTCGTCCGTCGAAGGCTTGCCGGCGACCAGCACCATGTAAGTCTTTTCGACCTCGTAGCGCGGGTGCATCAGGGAGTTGGCCAACCCGCCGTCGTTGGTCATGAGTAGCATCCCCTCGCTGGCCTCGTCGAGCCGCCCGACGGTGTAGACGCGCTGCTCGACGTGGGGGATCAAGTCGGTGGCGAGGGGCCGGCCACTGGGGTCGTGGTTCGTACAGAGGTAGCCCGGCGGCTTGTGGACGACCCAATAGACGGCCGTCTCGGTCTTGACCGGCTGGTTATCGACGGAAACCTTTTGCAAAACGGGATCGACCTTGGCCCCGAGGTCGGCGACGACTTGGCCGTTGAGCTTGACGCGCCCGGCGGCGATCAGTGAGTCGCAGTGGCGTCGAGAACCGACACCCGCGTGGGCGAGAAACTTGTTGAGGCGTTCCATGCGTCTAGTTTAGCGCGAAACCGACCGACGTGAAGGACGAAGTGTAGCGAAATACTATGGAGAACCGCTGGCCGTGAACCCCGAGAGGGGTCCACGATGCCGACAAGACAACAGGGGGTAACGACTACCGGGGCTTATCGACCGTTGGCGGAGCGACGCGGGCCGCGCGGTGAACTTTGATGCGATTGTGCAGAGTCTGAGGGGCGGGGGCCATCGTCTCGGACTCGCCGGCGATCATCGCCGTGAGGTCGGCGATGTTCACCGACGTAGCTTCCTCGTGAGCCTTCCGCTCGTGAATCTCGGAGCGGTCAATCGACACGCTCGACGGGGCGTCGATGCCGATCTTGACGCGCCCAGGTCCGACGCTAACGATGCTGATCGTGATGTTGCCGGCGATGATGATCTGTTCGCCAATTTTGCGGGTGAGAACGAGCATGGTGCTTCCCTCCTGGAAGACTGCAGACTGACACGGGTTTGGTCTGGGTTCGAAGTCAGGTTAATTAAGGGTTCGGACCGTTACGCCTTACCCAGCATAACTTATTTCTCAGCCAGCGTCGGCTTCTTACGTCGCCCAGAGAAAGATTTCCGATTTTTCTTCCGCTTCGACTCAAGTCTCCACGGCGTACAGCCGGTTTAACTCAACGTTTAGCGAAGGTAGCAGCCGGTGTGCCAACGGTAAAATTTCCAACTCGGTGCGATTCGTGACAGCCGCCGGCGGGGTTTAGGCAACTTGCGACCGATTTTTGCGCAGGCCGCTGCGCACTTCGTACTTGCAGGACTTCCCGACGCCGGCTATTTGCCGACGCGACGCCGGGGCCGGGCGCGACGGGGGGAACGTCGCGGGGGCCGTCGGCGTCGCTCAAGTGCGAAAGTGGGGCGTCGGGAATGGGGACCGGAACAGAGTCGCTGGCGGGGGTTGTGGCGATCGACCCGTGGATTCGCTCGATGGTGCGTGACGACTCCCTGACGCGAGGTCTGGGGGATGTCGAGGCACGCATGCTAGTCGATTGGCTCGTCGCCTGGGCCGAGTTGTTGGGCGACGGTGCGCGCACTGACCCGGACGCCCAGACCCTGGTGGGGCGGCTCTGCCGGCGCGGCAAGGCGATCAGCCGCTTCGTGCAGCTCTGGGTCGAGCCGCGCACCCGCGGGAGTGCGATGCAGTTGGCCGCGGTGGAGCGCTTCACCTGGCCGCTGCCGGAGCGCGGCGTCGATTCCGCCGACCTGATGCACGACATCCTGGCGTGGGAGAACGCGCACCAGGTGCGCTAAACGGGCGCGATTGCGCGAATCGTTTCGGCTGCGTAGGCCGTCGAAAGTCTACCGGTCGTGTGGCGGCCGGGGCACGCGGGTCGCCACTTTCCGACGGGATTGACGCCAGTCGGAGCAGTGTGGCGCGATGATGAGGGGAAGTCGTTCGCCGGCCCGCGCGAATTTCGCGGGCGCTTCGACTTGCCTGCGCCCGCGAGTGTGGGGTAGGATGGGTCAGTTCTAGCGATTGTTCCGAAAGCCGTTCCCGCCCCGAGGATGACGCCGTGAGCACGAACCCGCCGGCCAACCCGCCGGAAGCGGCGTCCAAGAATAAGTACGCCCGCAACATCGACGACGCCTTCGAGGCGGCGTCGAAGTTGGCCGGGTCGAACCTCGCGCCCACGGAATTCTACGAGCAGTTCTTGACCACCGCGCTCAACGCCATCGACGCCCCCGCCGGGGTGGTGTGGCTGCGGACGCCGCAAGGGTTCTTGCAAATCGCCTGCCAGGTGAACCTCGACAAAGTCGGCCTCGACAGCAAGCGCGGCGGCCGGCCTTGCCACAACGAAATTCTGCGCCAGGTCTTCCAAAGCCAGCCGGCGCGCCCCGTGATGGTCGAGCCGCAGGGTCGCCTCCAGGGCATGAGCGCCGAACCCGGCGCGGTCCCGCCGGCCAACCTCACCGACTACTACGCCCTGTTCGCCCCGATCATCCAGCCGGACAAGACCGCGCTGGGCCTCCTCGAAGTCTTCCACGAGCCGTCGCTCGACGCGCGGGCTTACCAGACGTTCTTGCAGTACACCGTGCAGATGGCGGGGTACGCCTCGCAGTACCACGCCTTCTCGAACGCCCGGCAGTCGTCGGGCCTCGAACGGGTCTTCACGCAGGTCGAGAGCTTCGCCAAGCAGATTCACGGCAGCCTGAACCCGACAGAAGTCGCGTACCACGTCGCCAACGAGGGCCGGCGCATCGTCGAGTGCGACCGACTCTGCGTCGGCGTGCGGCACGGCAAGCGGCCGACGGTCGAGGCGGTGTCGGGGGCCGACGTGGTCGAGAGGGCCAGCACGCACGTCCGCCGCATGCGCGAACTCTTCGACGCGGTGCTGCAGTACGGCGACAAGCTCGTCTACAAGGGCGTCAAGGACGAGGGGCTGCCGCCGAGTTTGTCGCTCGCGCTCGACAACTACCTCAACGAGAGCCAGCCGAAGCTGCTCATCGTCCAGCCGATCCGCGACGAGCGCGAGAAGGACAACGGCAGGCCGGCGCGCTCGGTGCTGCTCTTGGAGAGCTTCAACCCGCCGGAGGCCAGCGAGCCGATGGTGGCGAAGTTCGACATCGTGGCCAAGCACGCGGCGTCGGCGTTGTACAACGCCTGGGACGTGCAGCGCATCCCCTTCCGCATCATTTGGTCGCCGGTCTCGAAGCTCCAAGAACTCCTCGGCGGCAAGGCCCGGCTGTACGTCGGGTTGGGACTGCTGGCGGCGATTCTGGTCGGCGTGGCGATGGTGCTGGTGCCGTACCCCCTGAAGATGCAAGCCAAGGGCGAGTTCCTGCCCAAGAACGTCGTCTACGTCTTCCCGCCGACCGAGGGGACCGTCCGCCAAATCCTGGTGAAGACGGGCGACCGGGTCAAGGAGAACGCGACGCTCGCGATCATCCACAGCCCCGACTTGCAGAACAAGCTGACCGTCGCGGACAGCGAGATGCAGGCGGCGGTCAACGCGATCCGCGGCATCGACGACTACATCCAGAACAAGCCCCGCGCGACCGAGGAGTTGGGCCAGTACCTGATCAACCGCGGCAAGGCCGAGGCGACCGTCTCCACGAAGCGCGGCTTCATGGAGTACCTCCGCAAAGCGTACAACGCCCCGGCGAGCGACACCACCGGGACGTTCCGGGCGGTCGCCCCGCGCATCGAAGTCGGCGTCCCCGGCGAGTGGCAAGTCTTGTCGAGCGACAACCGCGATGAGCTGCTGAACCGCGCGGTCAAGGGCAACGAGCCGCTGATGCGCCTCGGGGCCGTCGATGGGCCGTGGCGGGTCGAGCTGAAGATCCCCCAACGGAACATCGGCCACATCGCCCGCGCGTTCTCGACTGAGAAGCTGCACAACAAGGACGCCGCCGGCAAGAAGTACCTCGATGTCGATGTGCTGCTGACCAGCCGCCCGGACACGAAGTTCCCCGGCCGGCTGTACGACGAGGACATGAGTAAGCAGGCGATCCCGAACCGCGACGACCACAACGAGAGCGAGCCGATCGTGTCGGCCCCCGTGCGGGTCAACCTCGACGAGTTCGGCCCCGAGGGTCAAATCCCCGCCGAGTTGCGGGTCGCCGGCGTCGAGGCGCACATCCGCATCCGCTGCGGCAACCACGCCCTGGGCTACTCACTGTTCCACGGCGTCTGGGAGTGGTTCTACGAGAAGGTAATCTTCTTCTTCTAACCGCAGCGAGTTCTCACCGGTGAGCCGGAAAGCGTCAGCGCCCGGAGTTCTTCGAGCGAGCGAGTGTGAGGAACTCCGGGCGCTGACGCTTTCCGGCTCGCCGACTACCACTGCCTGACCGGCCCCGGACCGCCGGGGGACTTGGCGGCCACCCCGAACAACGGCCCACTCTTGTGGGCGAATTCCCTCAACCCGTGTTGGAGAGGTCGTCATGAAGTCCTTGAAGAGTTGGCTCGCGTTCGCAACCGTTGGCAGCGCCGGCCTTACGGCCATCGCCTGCACCCCGCCCGCCCCCAGCAGTAACGGCGGCCCCAACCCCCCGGCCGCGGTGCCGATGGAGACGGGGAGTTTGCTGTACCCCGCGGTGCCGATGCCGGCGTTGCCGGCGAGTACGCCGGTCGGCGAGCCGATCGTGCTGCCGAATGCTGTCGTGCAGTACGACATGCGGACGCAGATCCCGGCCGCCGTCGATGGGGTCGTCGAGTTGATCGCCACGCCGCTGCCCGACAAGGCCCCGTTCAACCCCAACGACCCGGACATCGTCTTCCACCCGCGCGACGTGAAGAAGGAGCAGCCGTACCGCCGCTTGCGTGAGAACGACTTGATCGTCAAGGGCCAAATCCTGGCCCGCCTCGACGACCAACTCGTCTACACGCAGAAGATGCAGTACCTGAGCATGGCCCCCGCGATCAAGCGGGCGCTCGCCGCCTCGACCGAGGCCGCCGTCTTGCAGAAGAAGCTGCTCGACAAGCTCGAAGCCCTCACGACCTCGGTCAGCGTGAGTGAACTGCTGCAGCAGCAGTCGCTGTGGGCGCGGTACGTCGAGAACCAGATGAACTCCGAGAAGGAACTCATCAAGAACGACGGCGAGTACAAGTCGGCCGAGACGCAACACAAGCGCTACTGGATCATCAGCGAGCAGAACGGCCGCGTCGTGCGCCTGCTCAAGAGCGCTCAAGACTTCGCCAAGGCCGGCGAGACGATCCTCGAGTTGCAGTCGATCGACCGCGTCAAGGTCGAGGCCAAGCTCGACATCGGCTACGCCTCGCAGGTCCGCAAGGGGATGTTCGTCTACGTCGAGCCGACCCGCCCACTCGGGTCGAACGCGCTCACGAACTACCACCGCCAGGAAGTGACGGCCGTCGCCGTGACCGCGCACCCCGGCCGGCCGATGGTCGTCTCCGGCGGCCTCGACGCCGCGGCACTGGTGTGGGACGTGACCGCGACCAAGCAATCGACGCGGCTCGCCAACCCGCCGGGCGTCGGCGTGCGCTGCGTCGCGACCACCGGGGCCAAGGCCAAGGGGCACTTCGTGGCCGTCGGCGGCGAGGACGGCAAGGTCCGCCTCTGGGACCTGTCGAACCCCGACAAGATGCCCAAGGAGCCGGTGGCGACCTTCGACGAGGCCCACGTCGGCAGCGTGACCGCGATGGCCTTCACGCCCGACGGCCGGCACCTCGCCACCACGAGCGGCCGGGACGTGTTCGTCTGGAGTGTCGCCGACCGCCGCAAGCTGTACGCCCTGCCGCCGGAGCACCGCGACGCCGTGACGGCCGTGCGCTTCACCCCGCAATCGACGCTGGTCACCGTGGCGAAGGACAAGTCGGTCCGCACCTGGAGGCTCGGCGAGACGGGTGCCAACGTCGCCACGGTCATCGACCACCGCGGCGGCACCGTCGATGTGCTCGGCGTGTCGTCGGACGGCTCGCGGGTGCTCTTCGACAAGGACGCCTCGCGGCTCGACGTGGTGAGCCTGGCGGACGAGCGCTCGGTCGGCACGGTGCAGAACCCCGGCGGCGGGGCGCGCTTCGCCGGCTTCGCACTCTTCTCGCCCGACGACACGCTCATCCTCACGGCCGGGGCCGACAACGACCAGAAGGGCGAGTTGACCGTCTGGGACACGCCGGCCCCCGGCAACCGCGCCGCGGAGCGCCGCCGGCTTGTGACGCCGCGCAACGCCGCGATCACGTGCGCGGCGTTCTCGGCCGACCCGGCGTTCAAGTTCGTCGCGGTCGGCACGGTGGACGGCGGCGTGCACTTCTGGACTTCGCCGACCGACGGCGACGGCAAGCGGATCGTCGGCGAGGTCGTCTCGGTGGTGCCCGCGGACGCCAAGAGCGTGCAGGTACGCGTCGAGCTGATGAACCCGATCGACAAGGCGACCGGCGAGGGCTTGCAGGACCGCAGCGCGGCGACGATCATCGTCCCGCCCGGCGGCGTCCCCGCGGCGGCCGTGCCAAACGTGCTGGCCGCGCCGCCGGCCAAGGTCGCGCAAGCGGCAGGGGTCGTCATCCCCGCGGGCGCGGTGACGATCGCCACGCCCGGCAGCCCGGCGATCCAGCCGGCGACGGCGACGACGCCCCTGGTGACCGTCCCGCCGGTGCCGCTGGCCCCGACGCACCAGTTGCCGAAGTAACGCCCGAGGCAAGCCGCCTGCGTGAGTGGGCGAGTTCTAGGCGTTCGCAGTTCTAGAACCCGCCCGCTTACGCAAGCGGCTCGCCTAGACCCCTCGCTGGCGCGTCGGGCTAACAAGAACTCCCGTAGGGGCCGCCCGGATGAACGCCGCCGAACTGCTCGACAACCCGGCCGAACGGCGCAAGGCGGTGCGGCTGCGCGTCCGGCCCGACTTGCAAATCACCGAGCAGCGCTACGAGGGCAAAGTCTTCCACGTCGTGAAGGACCCGGTCTGCCTGCGCTACTACCGCTTTAGCCGGCAGGAGTACCACGTCTTCGAGCGCTTCGACGGGCAGCACACGATGGAGGACGTGCGCAAGGACTTCGAGAGCGAGTTCAAGCCGCACCGGCTCGAATTCGCCGACCTCGAGAGTTTCGCGCGGCAACTCGTCACCGCCGGCCTCGTCCAGCACGAGACCGGTGGCGCGGGCAAGCACCTGTACCAGCGCCGCGCCAAGCAGCGCCGGCTCAAGCGCCTCGCCACCGTGTCGAACGTTATGTATTGGAAGATCCCGGTCTTCGACCCGGACAGATTGTTGACGTGGATGTACGGCTACCTGTGGTGGATCTTTACGCCGTGGTTCTTCGCCGCGAGCGTGACCTTAATGCTCGCGGCCGTGTTCCAGGTAATGGTTCACTTCCAGACCTTCCACGACAAGATCCCGCGCTACCAAGAATTCTTCGCGATCAACACGGTCCTGTACATGTGGATGAGCCTGGGGGTCGTCAAGATCATCCACGAGTTCGGCCACGGCCTGAGTTGTAAAGCCTTTAAGGGCGAGAGTCACGAGATGGGCTTCTTGCTCATGTGCTTCTCGCCGGCGATGTACTGCAACGTCACGGACGCCTGGACGGTCGCGGACAAGTGGAAGCGCATCATCATCAGCTTCGCCGGCATCTACGTCGAGTTGGTGATCGCGTCGTTGGCGACGTTCGTGTGGTGGTACACGCCGCACCTCGTGACGGTCAACAACATCGCGATGGCGGTGATGGTGCTCTGCTCGGTGAGTACCGTCTTCTTCAACGCCAACCCGCTGATGCGCTTCGACGGCTACTACATGCTGGCCGACTGGATCGAGATTCCCAACTTGCGGGACCGGGCGAACCGGTACCTCACGAACCTGTTCCTGAGCATTGGCCTGGGCATCGAAGTGCCGCCGGAGCAGTATATGGCACCGGGGCGGCGTTTATTGTTCGTCGTGTACGCGGTCGCGAGTTACGTCTACCGGTGGGTGGTGACCTTCGGCATCATCTTCTTCCTGGCGGATATCCTCGGGCCGCAACTGAGAATTCTGAGTCAGATGCTCGCGGCGTTCTCGCTGGGGACGATGTTCATCTGGCCGACGTATCGCATGATCAAGAACATCAAACAACGGGGGCGGCTACCGGACATGAAGACCCAACGCGTGGCGGTCACGGCGTCCGTGGCCCTCGGCTTACTCGCCGTCGTCTGCTTCGTGCCGCTGCCGGTGAGCCGGGTGCGCGAAGTCGGCCTGGTGACGGTGGACCCGAGTTACTCCGACCCTGTGGTCCTCGCACAGCCGGCCAACTTGGTGAGCCTGCACGTCCAGGAGGGCCAGGTCGTCAGCCGCGAGCAACTGATCGCCCGCTTCGACCCGAAGGACCTGATCGAGCGGGTGGCGCTGGCCGAGTCGAAGCGCGACGAGAAACTCGTCGAGAAGACGATCCTGGAGAACCTGCTCCTCGGCGCGGGGCGCGGTATCGATGTCGCGAAGATCACCAACGACATCACCGCCGCCGCCGACGAGGCCGCCGCCCAGCAGAAGCTCGTGACGATGGACACCGCGGAGTTGGCCCTTCTGCGCGACAAGCGCGCCCCGCGCGACGGCGTGGTCATGGGCCTGGTCAACCGCGCCGAGGTCGGCAAGATGTTCGACCGCAACTTCCAGCAGGGTAAGCCGATCTGCACGGTCGGCGACCCGACGCGGCTGCTCATCAAAGTTCCGGTGAGTTCGATGGAGCACAAGTTGCTCGCTGAGGACATGGGCACGCCGAACGGCGGATCGCTCGACGTGTCGGTCTACGTCCACGGCCGCACCGACCGCGTCTTCAAGGGCAAGGTCGTCCGGCTGCCGCGCTCGAGTGCCAAGCAGGTGCCCTACGGCCTGACGAGCCGCAGCACCGGCCCGGTGGCGGTGCAGCAGGGCGGCGAGAACGGCCAGGAACTGATCCCGGTGGCGCAGGTGTACCTCGTCGAGGTCGAGTTGACCGACCCCGACGCGAGCATTAAGGCGGGGGCGCTGGTGAACGCGAAGATTCACTGCCAGTGGCGCACGGCCGCGTGGTGGCTGAAGCGCGCCGCCAGCGAGGCGCTCGACTTCGGGCTGTACCAGTAACCGACCGGCGAGCCAAGAGCGTGAGCGACTAGAGGTGCCTCGCCACAACCCAGCGCGAATGGCTCCAGTCGCTCACGCTCTTGG
>JAYTUC010000328.1:0-12927 GCA_043744775.1 Fimbriiglobus sp.
CGTCTCGAAGTCCTTGCGGTCGATCTCGGTCGAGAGGTGGACCGGCACGCCGTCCTTCTCGGCGATGAACTCCTCCTCGACCTTGGCGAAGGCGTGGTCCGAGAGCGCCTTCTTCGCGTTCTCCGCGGCCCGCAACAGCCGCGCCCGCGCCGTGCGGTCGAGCCGCAAATCGACCCCGTAGGTTTCGAGGAAGTCGTCGGCGAGGTGGTTCAACAGCAGTTCGTCGAAGTCGTCGCCGCCGAGCTTGGTGTCGCCGTGGCTGCTGAGCACCTCAAAAATACCGCTCTCGGCCTGCACGACACTCACGTCAAAGGTGCCGCCGCCGAGGTCGTACACCAGGAAGCGTTCTTGCCTGCCCGGCGTCGGGTCGTAGGTGAGGGCCGCGGCCGTCGGCTCGTTGAGGATGCGCACCACTTCGAGGCCCGCCAACTCGCCGGCCTCGCGGGTCGCCTGGCGCTGGCTGTCGTTGAAGTACGCCGGGACCGTGATGACCGCCTGCGTCACCGGCCGGCCCAGCTCCTTCTCGGCGGCGTCCTTGAGCTTGCGCAGGATCATCGCCGAGATTTCTTGCGGCCGGTACTTCTGCGACCCCAGCGTGACGGTCGCGTCCTCGCCCATCATGCGCTTGATCGACTTGACGGTGCGCTCCGGGGCGACGACGTACTGGTTGCGCGCCGGCTTGCCGACGAGCAACCGGCCGTCCTCGGTGAGGCCGACCATCGACGGCAAGATGGGGTCGCCGTCCACGTTCAGCACCCGCGGCTTACCGTCCTCGACGACGGCGATCTCGCTGTTGGTGGTGCCCAGGTCGATCCCGACAATGCCGTCCGCCATCGCAACTCCCCCGGTCCATGCGTGTGGGTTAGTTTATGCCTCAGGGGGAGAAGAAAAGAGTTTTGCCGCGGAGACGCAGAGGCGCGGAGAAAACCGGGAGAAAACGACTCACCGCAGAGGGCACAAGAGGGCGCGGAGAAAGGCATCAGCCAAGAGAGTTAAAACCTGAGTTGGGTTTCCGCGCTGCCTGTTTACCGCAGTGGCAATGGGTTTCCGAAGGCTTCGGTTTTAACACGGTTTGGTGCCTTTCTCGCCTTTGGCTTTTCTCATGTGCCCTCCGCGCCCTCTGCGGTGAATCGTTTTGGTCTTCTCTGCGTCTCCGCGTCTCTGCGGCAAAATTCTTCGGGCTTCACTTCGGCGCGAACAGCCGGTTGGGCACGCCGAGTCGCCACAGCCAGTATTGCAGCACCGTCTTCACCGTCATCAGCCCGTAAGTCGTGCTGCGGGCGAAGTTGATGCTCGACGCCTCGCGGAAGTAGCGCACCGGCACCGGCACGTCCGAGAGCCGGAAGCCGCAGCGCACGGCCTGCACCAGGAACTGCGTGTCGAAGGCGAAGTCCTCGCTGTTGCGCTCGAACGGGACCGTCTCCAGCACACTGCGGCGGTAGGCGCGGAAGCCGGAGTGGAACTCGCCGAGGTTCTGGCCGAGCGCCAGGTTCTCGAACAGCGTCAGGCCGCGGTTGCAGACGTACTTCCACCACGGCATCCCGCACGCCACCGCCTCCCGGCGCGACCGCACGCGGTTGCCCAACACCACGTCGCAGATGCCGAGTTCGATGAAGCTCACGGCGTGGGGGATCACGCGGGCGTCGTACTGGTAGTCGGGGTGGATCATCACGACGATGTCGTAGCCGTGGCTCAGGGCGTAGGCGTAGCAGGTCTTCTGGTTGCCGCCGTAGCCGCGGTTCTTCTCGTGGACGATCACCGTCAGGCCCATCGCGCGGGCCAACTCGACCGTGCCGTCGCGGCTGCCGTCATCGACGAGGAGGATTTCGTCCACACTCCCCGGCGGCACGTCGGCGATCGTCGCGGCGAGGGTCTTGGCGGCGTTGTAGGCCGGCAGCACGGCGATGATCTTGTGCGTGCGCCGCGGCGGGTCGGCGGGCGCGAGGATGTCGCGCACCTGCACGGGGGCGTGCGAGGGGTTCAGCGGCGCGCGGTCGAGCAAAACGTCGGGCATGGCGACCTCGGGCGGGGAGTGTCGCCGACTAGTGTATCGCGAACTCACCCCACCGCGACGCCGTTCCAGCCGTCGCCGGGCGTGTGGGCGTGGGCGTGCGGCACGTCGAAGGCGACGTTGCCGTAGGACGCCGCGACCAAACTCGGGCGGGTGCCGGTGCCCCCGGTGCCGCCGGTCACGAGTGCGGCCCCGACGGGCGCGGCGTAGGCGTCGGCGGCGTCGAGGTTGACGCGGTAGCCGAGGTCGCCGAGCGAAGCGATCGTCATGCGGCTCAGCGGGTTGACGCCGCTATTCAGGTAGCCGGTCATGACCTCGTTGTTGAACACCGACTCGCGCCAGTGGCCGTCGGCCGTGCCGGGGCCGCCGGTGTTCTCGACCGGCACGCCCGACTCGTTGCGGCCGAAGAGTTGGTTGTAAGCCGCGGTCGCCTGGACGCCGACGAAGCGGGGGTTCGAGGTTCCCGCCCCGGCGAGCAGCCCGCGCGTCTCCCAGATGGTGCCGATGCCCAGGACGTGGCCCATCTCGTGTAGCACAGTACTGAACAGTTGCCCGCTACTCTCGAGTTGGGCGAGGTCGGCGCTGTCGAAGTGCATGGTGCCGTGGATCGGCAACGAACTCCCGGAGCGGATCACGTCCGGGCCGGCCTCCCCCAGGACGCCGCCGGGGCCGTCGATCGGCGACGCCGAGGCGTCGATGAGCAGGTCGTCCACGGCGACGCCGTTGTACGTCGCGGCCGGCAGGTCGCCGACGATCGCCTGCGACCAGCGCGCCGCCGCCTGCCGGAAAATGGCCACCTGGCTCGTCGTCAGGCCCGTCGTCCGCAGGGTGATGTCGAAGCCGTCGGCCGTCGGCGGCACCGGCGGCGGCGTCACCGGCGGCGTCACCGGCGGCCGGGCGGTCGCGGCGTGGACGGCCCAGGTGTAGGTGCCGCCGGGGGTGCCGACGTAGTTGGTGACGCCCAGGAAGTACGTCCCGGCGGGCAAGGTCACGCTGACGCGGCTGTCGGTGTTGCCGGGGTACGAGATGTCGTCGTTCGACGCGACCCGCCGGCCGGCGGCGGTGTACACGCCGATCACGGTGTCGAGGTTGCTCGTCGGCGTCGTCGCCGAGAAGGTCGCGGTGCCGGAGGCGACGGTCACGCGATACCAATCGACCTCGTTGGCCGTGATCGCGGCCGGCCCCGAGGCGTCGCCGAGGGTGTTGAGCGTGACGGCGACTGGGCCGGTCGGCAGGGCGACGGCCGACGGCGGGAGTCCGCCCCACGACGGGGTCACGCGGTCTTCGAGCGTCAGCAAGCGGAGCCGGGGAGAGGGCTGCGACATGGTGCGTCCTGAACGGTAGTAACGGGGCGACGTGGGGCGGTCGTCCCGATTATGGCCAACCTCACTTTCGGAGTCAAGTTGCAAACTGTAAGAACGGCAAGAGTGATCTTCGTACCCAAGTCGAGTCTCCACCGAAAAGATTTTGCCGCGGAGACGCGGAGTCGCGGAGAAGACCAAATCCAAGGTTTGGTTCTCTCCGCGACTCCGCGTCTCCGCGGCAAAATTCGGACGCTTACTCGGCCCGCGCCGAGATGCGGAGGCCCTCGCCTTGCAGGGTCAGCGCCAGGTGCGTCTCCTTGGCGTTGCGGGCCAGCTTGACTACGATCGGCGTCCAGCCGGCCGCCAACTCGACCTCCGCCCTCGCGGCGACCGGCCGGGCGAACGGGATCAGCGGCTCCTGCTGCTCGAAGGCGACCTTGCCGCCGACGCGCACCCGCACGCCGTCGTCGGCGGCGACGCTCAGCGTCACCCGCTGCGGCTTCTCCGAGAAGACGTAGGTCACGGCGTAAACCCCGGACTTCGCCGCCCCCTGCGACAGCAGCGGCGTCAGGTCGAGCCGGCCGTCGGGGTCGGCGGCGGCCGGCTGCAATAGCTTCGCCGGGATCGCCCGCGGCGACGACTCCCAGGCGGCCGCGTCGCGCAGCCGCAGCGCCTGGCCGGTCACGACGTTGTAATCGAGGACCACGCCGCGCAGCGACTCCTGCGCCGGGCGGGACTTCAGGAACGCCAGCAGGTCGAGGAACTGGGCGAAGGTCAACTGGCTCACGGCGTTGTCCGGCATCAGCGACACCTTGGTCACCCCGAGCTGGTCGATGTCCTCCTTCTGGAGCCGCACGTCCCGGCCGCTGGCGTCGCGGATCACGACCTGCTGCGCCGTCTCGGACACCTTGAGGCCGGAGAACGTCTGGCCGTCGCTCGTCGAGGCGACGTACGACTGGTAGCCCTCCTTGATCTCCTTGCTCGGCTCGACGATCGCTTCGAGAATCTTGTCGAGGGTCATGGTGTCCCAGAGCCGCGTCAGGTCGGGGCCGACCGCCCCGCCGACGCCCTCCATGCGGTGGCAGCCGGCGCACGACACCAGCTTGGTGTTGAGGTACAGCAGCTTGCCGCGGGCCGGGTCGCCCTGCGTGGCGACGAGCTTGCGGATCTGCTCGACGCGGCCGGGGTCGAGCGACACGAGCAAACCGCCCTTCATCACCTCGTTGTAGACCTTCGCCACGGCCGGGTCGGTCGGGAACTTCTGCAGTGCCTCGCTCACCCGCTGGAACAGCTCGCGCGGCAACTTCTTCGCGGCGAAGCGCTCGCCGACGAGCAGCGCCCCCGGCTTCGTCGTGCCCAGCACCAGCACCGCCTCGTTCAAGAGGCTCGGGTCGGGCTGGTCGAGCAGCGTCACGGCGACCTTGCGGGCCTCCTCCACCGACGCGGCGCTCAGGGCCTTGAGCGCCTCGACTTTGAGCGACGCCGGCTCGGGGCGGCCCAGCAGTTCGGCGAGCGGCTTGACCGCGGCGGGGCCGGCGGCGGCGCGCAACGCCTTCAGCACACTCAGTCGCTCCGCCGCCGGCCGCTTGGCGTCGGCGAGCATGGCGACGAGGCGCTCGGTCGCCGCGGTGAGGCGGCCGCCGGCGACGGCCACGAGCGCGCTCTCGCGGGTCGCGGCGTCGGCGGCGTCGAGTTGGCTCAGCACGAAGTTGACGGCCTGCGGCGAGTCGAGGCCGCCGGTGCCGGCGAGCACCTCGACGCCCGCGATCTTGACCGCCGGCGACTCGTCCGGCCGCGCGGCCAGGAAGGTCGCCACGCCGGCCATCGCCATCGGCGGGTCGAACTGGTAGTTGGCGTAGGAGCGCAACAGGGCCGCGCGCTCGGCCGCCGGCAGGTGCGCGTCGGTCAGCATCTCGGGCAGCGCCTTGACGGCCGCCTCGGTGCGGAAGGTCAGGAACGCCGCCGCGGCGCGGTCGAGGTCGGGCGCGTTGCCGGAGCGGGCCACGGCCAAGAGCGCGTCCATGCCCGGCTTGCCGAGGCGCTCCAGGCCGCGCGTGATGCTGTCGGACAGGAAGGCGTCCTTGCCGTCGTCGGCGCGCCAGGCGTTGATGAGCACGTCGGCGGTGCCGTCGGCCCCCAGCCGGCCGAGGCCGATCATCGCGGCGCGGCGCACGGCCGGGTGCTCGTCCGCGGCGAGCTTGGCGAGCGCCTCGAACTCGCGCGGGTCCTTCGGCGTCGCGTGCCGGGCGATCGCCTCGACGGCGAGCCGCCGCACGTCCGGCGAGGCGTCGTTGAGCAGCAGCCGGAACAGGTCGGCCACGTCGCCGGACCAGTTGGCTTGCAGCACGCCCAGCGCCGACAGCCGGCCGGCGTCGGTGTACTTGCCACTCACGAAGCGGTTCAGCACCTTGTCGCGCCCGCCGGCCCCGCGCCGCACGAGTTCCTTGCGGGCCTCGACGCGGTCGGTCATGTCGGGGGCGTCGAGCTTGGCCGCGAGTTCGGCCGTCGGCAGCGCCACGACCTTGGCCCACGAGTCCATGCCCCGCAGCGGCAGCGCCGGGTGGTCCTTCGTGCCGACCCACTTGAGGCGGTAGATGCGGCCGTTCTTGCCGTCGCCGGAGAGCCGGCCCGCGCCGCCGGAGTCGGTGCGCCAGTCGCAAACGTAGATCGCCCCGTCCGGGCCGGTGACCATCTGGCACGGCCGGAACAGCGGGTCTTCGCTCTTGAGGAACTCGAACTCGTGGCTGACCTCGAAGCTGGCCCCCGCCTCGCGCAGCTTGTAGGCCCGCACGCTCTTGCGGAACACGTCGGGGTAGTACATCAGCCCGCGGTAGTGCTCGGGGAGGCGCGTGTCGTTGTAGATCAAGACGCCGGCGGGCGAGCCGCGGCCGGTCTTGAGCATCGGCGGTAGCTTGCCGGGCAGCTCGCCGGCGACGGCCCCGCGGACCGGGTCCGGGCGGCAGCAGCGCGCGCCGGTCTGCAAGCGCCAGCCGTAGTCGGCGTCCTCGGCGACGTGCATCAGCCGGCAGCCGGTGAACTTGCTG
The DNA here is from genome assembly GCA_043744775.1 of Fimbriiglobus sp. Lineage (GTDB taxonomy): Bacteria > Planctomycetota > Planctomycetia > Gemmatales > Gemmataceae > Fimbriiglobus. Next base: position 6,360 of record JAYTUC010000328.1, read on the forward strand.
CCGTCCTCGTTGTCGTTGTCGGCGTGGAAGAAGTTGAACTTGTCGTCGGTCGCGATGTCGCGGTACGGGTTGCGGTAGCCGAGGCTGAAGGTCTCCATCTGCGAGCCGTCGGGGTTGCAGCGGAAGATCGCCCCGGTGCGCATGACCGTGGCGCGGCTGCCGTCGGAGCCTTCGGCGAAGTTGTCGTCGTCGCCGGCGGTGATGTAGAGCTTGCCGTCGAGGCCGATGGTGAGGCCCGACACCTGGTGGTGGTGGAAGCCGCAGAAGCCCTGGGCGATGGTCTCGCGCAGGTCCCACGGGCCGCCCGGCCGCGTCTGCTTGTAGCGTCGCACGGTGCCCCGGCCGGTGGTGTAGAGCCAGCCGTCGTGGATCAGCACCGTCGAGGGCAGCTCCTCGGCGATGACCGGCACGGCGGTGTCGTACTTGCCGGTCGCGGCGTTGAGCGTGAGCACCTTGACGGGATCGACGCTGAACTTACGCATCGTGGCGACCTGCTTGGTCGTGCCGTCGCGGAAGCGGAAGGTCTCCTTGAACTCGAACCACTTGCTGCCGGTCACCGCGTCCACCGACCACTCGAGCACGAACAAGGTACCGTCGGGGCCGAAGGTCATGCCGACGGGGTTGATGACCGTCGGGTCGCTCGCCGCCACCTCGACCTGGAAGCCCTCGGGGGCGGATAAGCCTTTCAAGGCGGGGTCGTACTTGCCCTGATCGACGTAGGTGACGACGAACGGCGGCGGCTTCGGGGCCGACTGCGGCTGGGCGAACTCGGCCGGCGGCGGCGGCGGGGCCGCGGTCGCCGTCGCGGCGGCGAGCAGGAGGGCGGCCAGGGAGAGGGGGCGGCGCATATTGGGTGGCTCCGGGGAGGCGGAACGGGAGTGGCGGTCAGGCGGGTGGGGTATTGTGCGCTATCCGGGCGGCCTGAGTCAACGACGAACGCCCGCGGCCGGCCGGCGGCGGCCCCGCGCCCCTACCCGGCGGGGCGTCGCCGTCACAACCGCGCCGCCCCGCGGATTCGCCCGCCCGAAGTAGACTTCCCGGCCCCTTGGCGCTACCCCCGGACGGCGCGGCGTGGTAACTTCAGGGGAACATCACGATGTCGGCGCACCGGGGGGCGGGTCATGCGGATCGGGCAAGCGGGGTTCCTCGTCGCGGCAACACTCACACTCGCCGCGGCTCCCGCGCCGGCGCAAGGCACCTACCGCACCAGCGCGTCGCCGCCGGACGCGGCCGATTTGGCGCGGCACAACCTCCGCACCGAGTGGACCGCCAACGTGCCGCTGCAGGGCGGCCGCGACGGCGTCGCCACCGTGCAGGTCGTGGACGCGGGCCAGGTCTTCGCCCAGACGCACTCCGGGCTGCTCGTCGCCCTCGACGCGGTGACCGGGGCCAAGCAGTGGGCCTACCGCTACCCCGCCGCCTACAGCACCGCCTACCCCGTCGGCGTCAACGACGACTTCGTCTTCGCGGTGAACGTCGCCCGGCTGATGTGCTTCAGCCGCGTCACCGGCGTCGTCGAGTTCGACTTCGAGCTGCCCGGCAGTGCCACCGTCGGACCGGTCGCCGACAAGGAACTCGTGTACGTAACGCTCAACGGCACGCGGCTGGTCGCCTACACATTCCCGCAGATCCTGCGCGCAGTGAACAAGTCGAGGCCCGAGGACGCCGGCCTGGTGCGCAACCCGGCCGACCTGGTCGCCTCGCGCTACGGCACGGCGGCGAACTTCGCGGGGCTGAAGGACGAGTCGTTCACGCGGCTGTACCTGCCGCAGGAGCCGAAGTCCGACATCGGCCTGTACACGGGGCAGCGGACGCCGTCGATCACGGCGCTGCCGAGCGTCACGCCGCCGTACACGCTGGACAACCGCGGCCTGTACGTCACGCCGTCGGTCACGTCGCTGCCCACGTTGCGGCAGCCGTACAGCCTGAAGCCGGACTACCTGCGCTACAACCAGCGGACGCCGTCGATCAGCGTGCTGCCGCCGTCGGTCGCCCGCGCCGCGGAGTTGGCGAACTTCCGGCCGCGCGGCGTCGAGCCGACGATCCGCTGGACCCACACGGGCGGCCGCCGCTACACCTACCCGCCGGTGCTCACCGACAACGAGTCGGTCACGAACCTCAAGGACTCGCCGGCCACGACGCGGCTGTGGGCCACGACGGACGGCCCGGTCGTGGAGGCGATCGACAAGCGGACGCAACTCGCGCAGGTGACCGCGACCCTGCAAGACGTCGTGAGTTCGCCGCTGACCGGCCCGGTGCCGGTCGGCACGGATCGCCTCGGCTTCGTGGGCCTGCGCGACGGCACGGTGGTGGCGCTGAACCTGCTCCAGGGCGGCCCGCAAGGCCCGAAGGTCGAGTGGCGGGCGGGCGTCGGCGGCGCGATCAACCGCCGGCCGGTCGCCGCGCGGGACGCGGTGTTCGCGTCGGGCGACCAGGCGGGGACGACGAAGATCGACATCGCCACGGGTGAAGTCGTGTGGCGCAGCGAGCTGGGGGCCGACCGCTTCGTCGCGGCCAACGACGAGTTCGTCTACTTAAAGGACCGAGGCGGCCGGCTGGCGATCTACGACCGGCAGCGCCCGACCGACGCGGCGTCCCGGCGGTCGCTGCCGCTGGCGAAGCTCGACGTGCCGGGCTTCGGGGTGGACGTGGCGAACGAGAAGAGCGACCGGCTGGTCCTGGCGTCGGACAACGGCCTGGTGGTCTGCCTGCGGGACGCCTCGGCGAAGTACGCCCGCCCGGTGCCGCTGATCGCGCCGCCGGCCCCGGCCGCCGCGATCGTCGAGCGCAAGGAGCTGACGCCGCCGGCGGCCGCCCCGCCGTCCCTGGAGCCGAAGGCCGACGCCCCGGCCCCCAAGAAAGACGACGCCAAGAAGGACGACGAGCCGAAGATGGACGCGCCCAAGAAGAACGGCGTGATGCCGAAGAAGGACGCGCCCAAAAAGGACGACGAGCCGAAAATGGACGCGCCCAAGAAGGACGCCCCCAAGATGGAAGTGCCGAAGAAGGACGAGCCGAAGAAGGAGTAGCATCGGCCCCCACCGCGGGCGGCCCTTGTCGAGCCGCCTGCGTGAGCGGGTGGCTCCTCACGCGGCAAATCGTGGGGACCAATCTCGCAGCCCATCCTCGGCACAAAGTCGTGCCATAGAGCCAACAGCGGTCGTAGTTTCGTAAGATATCCCCTTTCCCACGCGGAGGGGTTCCATGAACACTTCGGGCCGGCCGCGGGCCATTATGCTCGCTGGCATCAACGGGGCCGGCAAGACGACGGCGTCGCGGGCGCTGCTCGCCGACACGCTCAAGGTCATGCCGTTCGTCAACGCCGACGCCATCGCCCAAGGCATCAACGGCTTCGACCCGGAGAGCGCCGCGTTCGACGCCGGCCGGATCATGGTCGAGCGCCTGCACAAGCTCGTCGAACAGCGAGTCGATTTCGCCCTGGAGACGACGCTGGCCGCCCGGACTTACGCCAAGTGGGTCCGCGACATCGGCGCGGCGGGGTACTCGGCGCACCTCTTCTACTTCTGGCTCAACAGCGCCGACTTGGCGGTGTCCCGCGTGGCGATGCGCGTCTCGACCGGCGGCCACCACATCCCCGAGGCGACTATCCGCCAGCGCTACGGCCGCAGCCTCCAGAACCTGTTCACGCTGTACATGCCCGTCATCACGACGTGGAAGGTCTACGACAACTCGACCGCGAATTACCGGCTCGTCGCCGAGGGCGGGCAGGGATTCGAGCCGTTCGTGTATGATGACAGGACGTGGGACCAGATTTGCCAGGGAGCCAAGTCATGAGCGAACTCGCGACGTTGACACCCGCCGAGTGCGGCGTGGACGTTTCCGACAACGACGCCATCAACACCGCCCTCGACCGGGCCGCGCGGGACGCCTCGCTGACACACGCCCGCATGGGCCGCTCGGTGCCAATCAGCGGCAAGGGCGGTGGCGTCGTTTGGCTGACGCCAACCGAGATCTTTGCCGGGTACGGCCTCGACGAGTTCGGCCGGCCCCTCCCCGAAGCGGCGGGCCTAGAAGCGGAAGCCGGCCGTCAGGAGTAGGTTCAGGTCCTGGTAGTTGCCGCTCAGCGGCGGGACCACGTTCGAGTGGTGGAAGCCGTACTGCGCCCGCACCCCGCCGAAGAGAATCCACGCCCCCATCGGCATCTCGACGTTGTAGTGTGTGCCGAACTGGAGGCCGGTCGTCGTGCTGTACCGCCGGAAGTAGTTCTCCACGTCGGCCGAGGGGATCAGATCGACCCGGATGGTGCCGTAGTTGCCGCCGATGTCCACCCCGAAGCGGCTGTTCCAGGCCTGCTCGTAGCCCAGGAAGCCGGGGCCGTTGAGGAACCAGTCGCGGCCGACGCCGAAGTTCAGGCCGGTGCGGGTGATGCCGCGCAGGGTGAACGGCTGGATCTGGTCCGGGCCGAGGAGGACCCCCGTCTGCGGGTTCTTCGGCTGGCGGGCGAACACGTCGAGGCCGCGGTCGTTGGCCCCGTTGTAGGCGTACATCAGGCTCAGCTCGGCCACCCAGGCGGCGTCGTGGGCCGGGTTGAAGAACAGCGACCGGCCGCCGCCCTCGACCATCCAGCCGAAGCGCGCCGCCCCGCTCAGGTCCGGGCTGCCGCCGACGATCAGCGACGGGCCGGTCCGCGTGAAGACTTCGTAGGTGACGCCGCCGTTCGCGCCGACCGGGCCGCAGCAGTTGGCCCCGCCCGGCCCGCACCCGGTCGCCGGTAGGTTCATCGTCGCGCCCGGCGTCGCCGTGAGCGTGTTCGTCGGCTGGGCCGTCGTGGGGGATGGCGCGCCGCCGAGGAGTGGCGTCGGCACGTTGGTCAGGCCGGTGCCGGCCGAGAGCGGACGCGGACCCGACGGGAACGCCGGCACCTCGGCCGCCGGCGGCGGGGCGGGGGTCTGGGCGCGGGCGGTGTGGGCCGCGCCGCCGAGTAGGGCCATCCCGAGTAGAATCCGCTGGACTGTCATCGGTGCGATCCCCCTTCGGCCGACGGGAACCCGCTCGAAACCCGCGAGCGCCCCGCCTCCCAAGAACTCCATCGGCCGTTGCCGCGCCCGACTTGACGGTTCCCGCGATTCTGCCGGGCGTGACGGTTGCGCCGGCGACTCACGCAGTTTGCCCCGCCGCTATAATCGCCCGTGCCCCGCCCTTGTGAAGTGAAAGTCGCCCCGATGGAAGTCGTCGAACTGCGCCACCCTGACGCCGCGCGGGCTTACCTCCTGCAAGGGCTGTGGCTGCAACAGGTCGTCCGCCCGTCGGCAGCACTCGTCAAGCCGGCGCTCGAGTGGGCGATGGAGATCGCCGCGGGGGGGCAGCCGCTGCCTCCGGTGGGGTTTGTTGCCGACCTCGGCAACGTCGCCTACGGCCTCGACCGCGGCCGCGCCGCGAAGGAGTTCGTCGCCGCCCCCGGCTGGCCGGCCAACCTCGCCCGCAGCTACGAGGACCACTTCCTCGGCAAGCTCTACGCCGACTGGACCTTCGAGCGCGCCGTCGATGCCCTGCGCCGCTACGCCGGCCGCGATCAGGCGCGGGGGCTGGCCTACGTCGTCAAGCAGCTGCGCGAGCGGGCCAAGATCGGCGGCGTGGAACTCAGCCCGCCGGTGATCCAGGCGTTGCTCGCCGTCCCCGCCGACGACCTGCTCGCGCAGGGCTACGAACTCCTCAGCCGCGACGGCCCCCTCCCGCTACTCGTGCGTCAATACGAAGGCATCGTCAGCGCCGTGCGGCGGGTCGCGGAACTGCTCGGCCCCGAAGACGTGATTGCTCTCGAACAGCGCACGGCTCTCGCTGACATGGGCCAGTACGTCGCCCACCGGCAAATCCTCACCGTCACCGCGCGCCTGGAAGCCCGCTTGCCGCCGCGGCCGGTGCGACCGATGCTTGGCCGCAAGGAAGTCCCCACGCGCGTCCTCGACGAGGACCAGTACCCCGTCGGCGGCTACACCTCGATCTCGACGAAAGGCTCCATCGAGAGTCTCCTCCATTCGCAGCTCGCGTTCATGGAGGAGGAGCAGCCGGACCTGTTCGACATGAAGTTCGTTCGCGACGAACTCTTCTACTACTCGCGTGACGAGAACCAGTTCCTGCGTCGCCGCCGGTCGTTCGTCTTCGTCCTCGACCCGACGCTGACGCAAAGCCGCTTCAAGGACGCCGACCTCCCCGCCCAGCGCGTCGTCATGACCCTGGCCCTAATCCTCACGCTGGTGCGCAAGCTGACCGACTGGCTGAGCGTCGATGCCCTGCGCTTCGAGTTGGTGTTCCTGGCCAACCCCGACGGCACCGCCTCGCCACTGACGCACGAGCGTGAGCTGCTGCAACTCCTCCTGCAAGAGCCGATCGAGCGCGGTTCGGTAATCGTCCGGCAACTCGACACGATCGAATCCGCGGCGCAGTTCCTCGAAGCCGAAGGCCGGGCGAGCCAAGTCCACGCCCTCGACCTGACGGCCGGCCCCCCGCGTCTGAGTGCGGAGTCGGCCGTCGTCGGCACGCTGTCGCTGACGCAGGCGCGGCCGTCGCTGAGCGTCCCCCGCAGCCACGGCCCCCCGCAAGTGCTCGC
>JAYTUC010000329.1:0-12924 GCA_043744775.1 Fimbriiglobus sp.
AGAAGACAAAAACTCAATGTTTTGTCTTCTCCGCGCCCTTTGCGTCTCTGCGGCAAAACTCTTGTCTCGAGTCAGAAGTGCTTACTTCTTCGCGCCGTGGGCGTGGGCGATGGCCATGTCGGGGTGCAGGTTCGCCCGCGCGAGTTCGACCAACTTGTCGAAGGTCGCGGGGTCGTGGATGGCGACCTCGGACATCGATTTACGGTCGAGGATACAGTTCGCCCGCTGCAAGCCGTTGATGAACTCGGAGTAGCGCATGCTACGCATCCGGCAGGCGGCGTTGATGCGGATGATCCACAGCCGGCGGTACTGACGCTTCTTGGCCTTGCGGTCGCGGAAGGCGAAGGCGCGGGCGCGGATCAGCGTGACGATCGCCTGGCGGAACAGGTTGTGGCGGCTCAGGCGGAAGCCTTTGGTGAGCTTGCGGGTCCGCTTGCGGCGGGCCGCAAGGGTTTTGCCGCTACCGGCGCGAACCATGGTCGTAATCCTTCAGCGAGAGTGGTGTGTGAGGGTAGTCGTCGTGGAAGCGGGGGTTAGTACTCGCCCATGGCGATGAGGTACTTCTTGACGATCGCGCCCGTGATCGTGCCCTGGCGGCGCAGTTGCCGGCGACGCTTGGGGGTGAAGTGGGCGTTCAGGTGGCGCTTGCCGGGGGTGGCGTGCTTGAGCTTACCCGCCCCAGTGGCTTTGATCCGCTTCTTGACCGACTTGCTCGTCTTGTTCTTCTTGGCCATGAGGCACCTCACACACGCTTGCCGACACGGCAAACAAGGGGGAGCACAAGGGGGAGGCGACTTCGCGAGAAGTGCCCCACTTTCGGACCCCGGCTCCGCGTCAACGGGTCCCCGCGCACGGCGACCCGCGAAGTCGTAAGTCTAAGGGCGTCAGCGGGGTTGGGAAGTGCAAACCGCCCCAAGTGCCTCCGGAGAACTGGTGCGCGAATACTTCCGACGCCGCCTCCGCAGTTTCGCCCACGCCTTCCGTGGCGGCCGCACACTCATTGCCACGCAGCCGAACGCGCGGGTCCACGCCGTCGCGACGCTCGCGGTCACGGCGTCCGGGGTCGCGCTGAGTCTCGAACGGTGGGAGTGGGTCGCGGTCACTGGTGCGATGGCGACGGTATGGTTAGCCGAGGCGTTGAACACGGCCGTCGAGTTGCTGGCCGACGAGGTGACGCTGGAGCGGCGTGAGCGCATCGGGCAGGCCAAAGACGTGGCGGCGTTCGGCGTGCTGGCGTCCGCGATCGGCGCGGCCGCCGTGGGGCTACTCGTCTTCGCCCCACGCCTGCTCGACTCCGGGCGCTGACGCTTCCGGCTCGCCGGCTACTTGTGACCCTTCGGCGCGAGCAACGCGGACATCTGCTTGCCTTCCATCTGGGCCGCCTTCTCGATCTTCGAGCAGTCGAGCAGCTTCGTCAGCATGTCCTCGATGATGCGGCGACCTTCCTCGATGTGCTGCATCTCGCGGCCGCGGAACTGCACCTTGATGAGGACCTTGTCGCCCTCTTCGAGAAATCGGCGGGCCTGGTTCACCTTGGTATCGACATCGTGGACGCCGGTCTTGGGGCGGACGCGGAGTTCCTTAAGCTTCTGCTGGTGGGTCTTCGCCCCCTGCTTCTTCGACTGGGCGTACTTGTGCTTGCCGTAGTCGATGATCTTGCAGACCGGCGGGCGCTCGGTGGCGGAAACCTCGACGAGGTCCATGCCGAGTTCGCGGGCCATCTCCATCGCCTGCATCGTCGGCACGATCCCGTGCTGCTCGCCCTCGGCCCCGATCAGGCGGATCGGGCTGATGCGGATCTGGTCATTCATGCGGGGGCCGGTCGGCGGACGCGGCGGGCCATTGCGGTCGAACGGGGGGATAGACAGTCTCCTGCGGGGGTCACGAAACCGGACGGGCCGGACGGAGTCGCCCGACAGCCCCAGGACACACTCTACCCGGCCAGAGGTTCACGGGACGGCGGGCGGGTCCGTCGGCACCCTTCCACACCATAACATCCATAACTCCCCTCACCCCCCCCGTCAACGCCGGTCGGCAAAACCGCGGCGGAATTCCCCTTCGGCCGACTTGACCGACTACGAGTGGACTCGGCGGCATTGCACTTGCAAAGCCGCCGCTACCCGAGTGCGACTTTCCCAGGAGGCCACATGGCGACGACACTATTGGCGACCGCCGCGAAGTCGGTCGGCGGACCAGGCTCGACCCTCACCCACGCCGTCGAGGCGCTGCCGACCATCCACACCAACCTCAGCAGCCCCGAGCGCTGGGTTTCGCTCATCGCCGGCGGCGTGGCCGCCATCTACGGCCTGACCGAGAAGGAGCCGTCAATCCTGACGACGGCCATCGGCGGCTACCTGATGTACCGCGGCCTCAGCGGCAACTGCCCGATGTACCAGGCGCTGAAGGTCAGCACCTCCGACGCGACCGCCCCCAACTCGGCGATCGCCGCGGGGCACGGGACCCGCGTCGAGGCGACGGTCGTCGTCAACAAATCGACGCTCGAGACCTACGACTTCTGGCGCGACTTCGAGCGGCTGCCGAAGTTCATGGACCACCTCATCGACGTGGACACCACGACCGACGGCCAGTCGCACTGGGTCGCCAAGGGGCCACTGGGGTTGCGCGTCGAGTGGGACGCCAAGATCATCCGGGACGAGCCGGGCAAGGCGATCGCCTGGCAGTCGCTGCCGGGGGCCGATGTCGATAACGCCGGCTCGGTCCACTTCCGCGCCGTCCAGGCCGGGACCGAAGTCCGCGTCAACTTGAAGTACGACCCGCCGGGCGGCCAGCTCGGCACCGCAGTGGCCAAGCTCTTCGGCGAGAACCCGCAACGCCAGGTCAACGAGGACTTGCAGCGCTTCAAGAAGCTGATCGAGTCGAGCGGCGTCCCGTCGAAGATCGTCCACGCCTAACCGAACCCTCACGCCGCGGGGTTGCCGCGGCTTTCCCCCTGTTTTCAAGGACTGCCATGAAGTTGAATTCGCTTCGCGACGTGCTGGCTGAGTGCGTCCGCGACCTGTACAGCGCCGAGAGCCAGTTGACGAAGGCGTTGCCGCGCATGGCGAAGGCGACCAAGTCGCCCGAGTTAAAAGCAGCGTTCACCGAGCACCTCGAAGTGACCCGCGGGCAAGCCGGGCGGCTCGAACAGATCTGCGAAAAGATGGGCATCAAGGCCAAAGGCAAGACTTGCGCGGCGATGAAGGGCCTGATCGAGGAGGGGTCCGAAGTCATCGGCGAAGACGGCACCCCGGCCGCCAAGGACGCCGCGATGATCGTCGCGGCCCAGAAGATCGAGCACTACGAGATCGCCGGCTACGGCTCGTGCCACACCTTCGCGATGATCCTTGGCGAGACCGAGATCGCCGAGTTGCTCAAGCAGACGCTTGCGGAGGAAGTCGAGGCCGACAAGAAACTCACCATGATCGCCGAATCGACTGTCAATGACGAGGCCGACCAGGAGGAGGACTCCGACGAGGGCCACGACGACGACGACGGCGAGGACGAGGGCGGCGAGGAGGACGAGGCCGACGCCGCCGAGGAAGCCCCCGCCCCCAAGAAGAAGTCGCCGGCCAAGCCGACCGTCGCCAAGTCCGCCAAGCGGTAATCACGCCACGCTTGTCACTCCCCCGCCGCCTGAGACCGTTTCCGGCGGCATTTTTGCGCCCCTCACCCCGACCGACTCCGAAGGACTCGCACCGTGAACACCGACACCCGCTCACTCTGGGCACCCGCCGACCCCACCCCCGACGACGGCCGCCTGCCCGCCGACACCAGTTGCGACGTGTGCGTCGTCGGCAGCGGCATGGCCGGGCTGACGACGGCGTACTTGCTCGCCAAGGAGGGCAAGAAGGTCGTGATCCTCGACGCCAAGCCGCACCCCGTCACCGGCGAGACCGAGATGACGACGGCGCAACTCACCTGGCACGCCGACGACACCTTCCACGACCTCGCCCAAATCCGCGGCGACACCAACGCCCTGCAAGCGGCCGGCGACCACCGGGCCGCCGTCGATTTCATCGAACAGGTCGCCAAGGCCGAGGGCATCGCCTGCGACTTCCACAAAGTGCCGGCGTACCTCGTGCCGGGGGCCGACGGCCCGAAGGTCCTCGAAGACGAGGACAAGGCGCTGAAGCGGCTCGGCATCCCCTACAGCCGCACGACAATGGCCTACCCCGGCACGCCCAAGCTCGACGCGCTGAAGTTCGACGGTCACGCCCGCTTCCACCCGATCAAGTACCTCGCTGGCCTCGCCGCGGCGTTCCGCAAGCTCGGCGGTGTGATCCACGTCAAGACCGTCGTCGAGAAGGTCCGCGGCGGCGACGCCTGCACCGTCACCACGACTCACGGCCTGACCGTCACGGCCAAGTCGGTCGTCATCGCGGCCAACAACCCCTTCGAGGGCGGCACCACTCTGCACACCAAAGTCGGGGCCTACACCACCTACGTCGTCACACTCGAGGTGCCGAAGGGCAGCTACGAGGACGCGATCGTCTGGGACACCGAGGACCCGTACCACTACGTCCGCTTCCAGCCGGGCGAGCCGGGCGACCCGTTCGACGTGGCGATCGTCGGCGGGGCCGACCACAAGACCGGGCAGGAGGACGACCAGCTCAACCGCTGGCGCGACCTCGAGGCCTGGACCCGCGAGCGCTACCCGCAGGCCGGCAAGGTGCGGCACCACTGGTCGGGCCAGGTCTTCGAGAGCGCCGACGGCCTGGCGTTGATTGGCCTCGCCCCGTGGAACGGCCGCAACGTCTACCTCGTCACCGGCGACTCGGGCATGGGCATGACCCACGGCACCATCGCCGGCCGCCTGCTGACCGACCTGATCGCCGGCCGGCCCAGCGAGGCCGCGGCGCTCTACTCGCCGTCGCGGTCGATGCCTGGTGCGCTTAAGACGCTAATTACCGAGAACATCAACCTGGCGGCGCAGTACGCCGCGTGGCTGACGGGCGGCGACGTGAAGAGCGCCGACGAGATCCCGCCGGGGCAGGGGGCCGTGATGCAGCATGGCCTCACGAAGCTGGCGGTGTCGAAGAGCCTCACCGGCGTCGTGACGACGGTTTCGGCCGTCTGCCCGCACATGGGCTGCGTCGTGAAGTGGAACCCCGGCGAGACGACGTGGGACTGCCCGTGCCACGGCTCGCGCTTCGCGACGGACGGGACGTGCCTACACGGCCCGTCGGTCAGTAACTTGGCGAAGGTGGAGTAAGCCCGCACCGGCGTTCGGGTATTCCCAACGGCACGAGAGATGCACGAACTTGTGCCGGTGTCACGTTACTCTGAGGGCTACCCCGATGCTCAACGAAACCACCCCAACGGCCCCGGCCGCCCAAACCGCGCGAACGACTTCGGCGGAGGACCTGCACGACCGCCTCGTGAAAATCCTCGACGGCGGCCCCGGTGCCATCGACGATCGTCTGCGGGAGATTGACGAAGCGTCCGCGAACGCGACGCAACCGACGATGACTTCGGCGATTATCGCCGGCGGCGAGAAGATCCTGGTCAAGCTGTTCGGCGCACGCTTCGCCCCGAAGTCCGTCGGCCCCGCCGACCCGCTCGACCTCGAACGCGAGAAGATCGCCCTCCGCGCCTTGCGGGGCGACTTCCAGGCGTTGCCGACCGTCCACCAGATCGAGGACCGTCACGCCTTGTTGCGCATGGAAGGCGAGGGCGGCATCGCCGTCGAGCACGACGAGTCGAAGCACGACACCGTCGCGGCCGTCGAGGCGGTCTTGCTGGCCACCGGCAAGTAGCGGCTCAAGTTCTGCTAGCGTCGTGTCGAGACAAACGGTCACCTTCGGTGGCCGTTTGGCGTTCCCGGAGTCTGTGAGGTGTCACCGTGCGCAAACCCGTCCGCATTCTCGCCGCCGTCGCCGCCGGCCTGCCGGTTCTCGCCGGTGTGGCATGGCTTGGCCTTCAAGCGTACCTCAGCAGCGGCTCGGCCCGGCAACTCGCCGCGGCGCAGTTCCGTTCCCGCCTCGGCTCGGACGTGACCGTCGAGGAACTTAGCACCGGGGCCGGCTCGACCTCGGTGCGCTTCGCCGTGCCGGGCCGCGACGCCGCGACGCCCTTGGTCGCCGGGGTCGTGAAGCTCGACGCCTCGGTGCTGGGGCTGGCCGCCGGGCACACGCCGGAGGTGCTGACCCTCGACTCGGCGAGCGTGACATTGCACCTCGACCGCGACGGCAAAATCCTCGACAACCTGCCCAAGCCCGCGGCCGGCAAGGGCGGCGGCAAGCTGCCCGCGATTCGCGTCACCAACGCCAAGGTCCACGTCGCCCAGGAGGGCCGGCCGGACTTCCAACTGGCCGGCGTCAACGTGACCGTTACCGAGGCCGACGGCAAGCTCGTCATCGCGGGTACGGTTAGCGACGCGGCCTACGGCGAGTGGAAACTGGGCGGCGACTGGGCGGCCAACGGGTCGAGCGGGACCGTCACCGCCAACACGGTAGGGCGCGTCGGGCTGACGCCGGCGAAGCTCAAGGCGATCCCGATGATCCCGGCGGTCACCTGGGACAAGCTCGAAGTCGAGGGGCAGGCCAGTGTCGGCGTGCGGGTCGGCCTGGGGGCGGACGGCGAGTGGTCGTGGCACGTCGATCTCGACGCCGTCGGCACGCGCTTGAAGGTCGCCCCGGCCGAGCTGGACCTGACCGACTGCGCCGGCCTCGTCGTGGTGGACGGGCCGAAGGTCACGATCAAGAACTTGCGCGGCACCACGGCCGGCGGCGCGGTCAACGCCGACTCGGCCATGGACTTCGGGGCGACGCCGGCGACGCTGGAGTTCAACGTCCGCGCGACCGACCTCGACGTGAAGCGGACGCCGGCGTTGTGGGGCCTGGCCGCCCGCGTGGACGAGGGCAAGCTCAACGGCAAGGGCGACATCACGCTCGTGATCGACGCCGCTGGCAAGGTCAAGCCGCAGGGCAAGGGCCGGGCCGTCATTGTCGGCAAGCTCCTCGGCGGCGGCGTCGAGGTCGAAGTGCAACTCCGCGGCGACGGCGAGCGCCTCCGCTTCGACGACCCGCCGTCTGCACTCAAGCCGGCCGACCGCCTCGACCTGCTCGCCCGCGTCGCACTGTTGTTGCTGCAAGCCCCGCCGGCGGCACCCGCGGTCGCCCCCCCAGCCGCACCGAAAGCGCCCGCCCCGGTGCAGTACGTCCGGGCCAACTTGAAGCTCACCGATGTCGATGTGCCCGACCTGCTGACGCGGGCCAAGGTGCAGCCGTCGGTCAAGCTCGCCGGCAAGATTTCGCTCGAAGTCAGTGCCGAAATCCCGACCAGCAGTCCCGGCACGCTGAAGCTCTACCGCGCCACCGGCAAGGCCCACACGCCGAGCTTGCAAATTGAGGGCTTGACACTCAAAGACGTGACCGCCGACGTGAAGCTTGACGACGGCGTGCTCACGCTGTCGCGCTTCTCCGCCGCGTTCACGCCCGACGCGGCCGGTAAGGGCGGAGGCTTCAACGGCACGGCCAAGTTCGGCATCGAGCCGCGCACCGAACTCGTCGCCGACTTGACGCTGACCGACCTGCCGCTGGGCCAACTCGTCGCCGCCGTGCCGGGGTACGCCGACAAGGCCGACGGCCGCGTCTCGGGCCGCTTCGACTTCAAACTCCCCGGCGACAAGCTCGGCGACCTGAGCGCGATCGTGGCCAGCGGCACGCTGACTTCGTCGGGCCTGACACTGTTCGGGCAGAAGGCCGACCGCGTCAAGATCGACCTGGCGCTCAAGGACGGCGTCGCTAAGCTTACGAAGGCCGACATCGACATCTACGACGGCACGGTGACCGGCGAGGCGACCGTTCCGGTCGTGAGCGACAAGCCCGGCTCATACGCCATCGGCTTCAAGGCGGTCGATGCCGGCAAGCTGACATCGGCCATCCCGAAGTCGCCGGTGAGCGTGCAGGGCAAGGTCGCCGGCAAGTTCGCCGGCACGATCCCGCCGCTGCGCAACTTCGACGCCACCAAGCTGACGGGTGACCTCGACTTGATCGCCCCGCAACTCGTCGTTCAGGGCATCCCGACGACCAAACTCGCCGGCAAGGTCGGCTACCAGCCGGGGGCGATCACTTACGACCTGAAGGCCGACGCGCTCGGCGGCAATATTGCAGTGGACGGCACCTACCCACTGTCCGACGCGGCCGACACGAAGCCCGCGCCGGGGGCCGACGCCAAGCCGGCGGGCGGGACCCTTCGGCTCGACCGCCTCCGCCTCGACGGCCTCGGCCGGGCGCTACGAATTCGCTCCCTGGAGCCGTTACGGGGCGTCCTGACGCTGAGCCTGAACTACGGCTTCAGCCCCGACGGCCCTGCCGGCGCGGGCCGCATCGACATCCGCGGCCTCGGCTGGGGCGACGACGACTTCACCTCGTCCGACGTGTCGTCCGAGATTCGCCTGACGCCGCAGGGCGTCGAGGCCCCGTCGCTCGGCGGCCAGTTCGCCGGCGGCAACTTGCGCGGCCGGCTCCGCTACGACTTCGTCGAGGCGCGACGCAGTGTCGCCGCGCTCACGCTAGAGAACGCCGACGCCGCGGAACTCGCGGGGCCACTGGGGTTGGACGGCGTCACCGGCCGGCTGTCGCTGACGCTGCGCTCGTCGCTCGGCCGGCAGCCGCGCGGCGGCGGCACGCTTACCGCCGTTCGCGCGAAACTCTACGGCGTCGAGGTCAACGAACTGCGGCTACCGTACCGCTTCAACTACGCGCCCGGCGTCGGCATCGACTTGCTGGTGCGTGAGGGGGTCGGCACGGTCGCCGGCGGCCGCGTCACGGTGCGGACCGAGGTGCAGTCGAACCGCACGGCGCGGGTGGACGGCCGCGTCGAGTTCGTCGATGTGAACGTCAGTTCGCTGGCCGCGGGTTTCGGCACGTCGTCCTACGGCGTCGGCAAGACGACCGGCCGCTTCGACTTCTCCGGCCCTGAGGTGAAGTCCCGCAGCGACCTGAACGGTACGTTGACGGCCCGCTTCGGCCAAACGACCGTGAACGAACTGCCGATCCTCGGCAGCGTGAGCCCGCTGCTCTCACCTGTGCAGTCGCTGACCCGCTTCGACTCGGGCGACGTGGTCGCGCGGCTGGGGTCCGGGCGGTTCCGCATCGAGCGCCTGGCGCTCGCCGGTAGCGGGGCCAAGCTCTTCGCCGACGGCACCGTCGGCCTCGACGGGCGGCTCGACCTGGCGGTGATCTACAACACGACGCAAATCGGCCCCGTGTCGCCGGTGTTCCGCATCATCGCCCGCAACATCCCCGCCATCGGCCCCATCCCCGTCGGCCTGATCGTGCGCGTCACGGAGGCGCTGTCCAACCGCGTGGTGCGGCTGAGCATCGGCGGCACGACTTCGAGGCCGGCGGTGTCGGTCAACGCGGCGGGGCTGCTGAGCGAGAACGCTGTACGCTTCTTCGTCGGGCAGTACGTCCCGGTGCCGGTCAACACGCCCTGACGCCCCAATTGTCTCAACTCGTGCAATCGCTGCACCCGATACCTCCGGAGCCGCGGCCCAGTCCCCGCGCCTTCGACGCCTCGGGTAGCCTGCCATGTTCGCCATCCCCCGGACCCTGGCCGTCGCCGTCACCGCCCTGGCGGCGCTGTCGGGCGGCTGCAACACCATCGCCTCGACGCTTGGCTTCACCCCGCCGGTCCACAAACTCATCCCCGCGGCGGAGCAGTTCCGCGAGCAGAACGCCAACCCGGCGGCGCTGCCGCGCGAACTCGACAAGGCCCCGCTCGCCGCCTACGTCGTCGAGGCGGGCGACACGCTAAGCGTCGAGCCGGTGGACCTCGACTCGCCGGTGCGGCTGCCGGGCAACCAGCCGGTGCTGCAAGACGGCACGATCGACCTGGGCAAGTACGGCCGCCCCGTGGTCGCCTTCAAAACTGTCGCGCAGATCGAGACGGAAGTGCGGCAGTTAATCGCTTCGCAGACGCCCGCCAAGGAGAAGGCCGGCGCGAACGTGACCGTTCGGCTCATCGGCCGCGAGAGTAAAGTCTTCTACGTGCTCGGCGAGGTGAACGCCCCGCGCGCCTACCCGCTGGCCGGTCGCGAGACGGTACTGGACGGGATTCTGATCGCCGGCGGCCTGACGCGGCAGGCCGACTCGAAGAAGGTGATCCTGTCGCGGCCGAGTCGCCCCGAGGGCTGCCGCACGGTGCTGCCGGTCTGCTACAACCAGGTGGTCCAACTCGGCGACACCTCGACGAACTACCAGTTGCAACCGGGCGACCGCATCTACGTGCCGTCGCAGTCGTCGCTCGACGACTTCATCAAGAAGTGCCGCAACCGCGGCCAGCCGGAGTGCGGCCCGTGCCGCGGCGCGCAAATGCCCTGCGCCGGCGGCACCTGCGCGGCTGGCGTGACGCCGGGCGGCGTCACCGTGCCGGAGCCGCCCGCACCGGCCCCGGTCGAGCCGGGCAAGTGACCGGGGCGTGTTGCGCGGAACGCCGGCCGCTACAATCTCGGCATGACCGAACCGGCCGTCCGCCTCATCCATTTCAGCGATGTCCACCTGACCGCCGCGCGGCTCGGCTGGCGTCGGCGGGACTTCGCCACGAAGCGGCTCACCGGCTGGTTCAACGTCAAGGTGCTGGGCCGCGGCCGGCGCTTCCGGCACGCGCCCGCGACCGTCGCCGCCCTGATCCGTAGCGTCCGGGAGCGTTCCCCCGACGCCCTGATCTTCACCGGGGACGCGACGAAACTCGCCTTCGCCGCGGAGTTCGCCGCGGCGGGCGTGCAACTCGGCGTCGGCGACCCGTCGATGCCGCCGGGCGTCGCGGTGCCCGGCAACCACGACTACTACACGACCGAGGCGGCCGTCGCCGGGCAGTTCGAGCGCACCTTCGCCCCGTGGCAGGTCGGGGCGCGCATCGACGACGCCCCGTACCCGTTCGCCCGCAAGGTCGGCCCCGTCTGGCTGATCGCGGTCAACAGCGCGACGCCGAACCGCTTCCACCTCGACGCCAGCGGCGAAATCGGCCTGGCCCAACTCGACCGCCTGCAACGCCTCTGCGACTCACTCGACGGCGGCCTGCGCGTGCTAGTCACGCACTACCCATTGCGCACCGAGACGGGGACACTCGAGAAGCGGATGCGCGTCTTGCGCGACCACGAGGCGGCCGCGAAAGCTGCGGCGGCGTGCGGGGTGTCGCTGTGGCTGCACGGCCACATCCACCGCGCGTTTGTGCGCGGGGCGTCGGCCGGCGTGCCGTTCCCGATGGTCTGCGCCGGCAGCGGCACGCAGACCGGCCGGTGGTCGTACCACGAGTACGCGCTGACCGGCCGGCAACTCCTGGGCATCCGCCGCACCTACGCCCCGGCCGACGACACTTTCCACGAGACCGACCGTTTCTCGCTGCGACTGCCCGCGGTCACTTGATGCGCGCGAAGAGTGGCTTCGGCTTGCCGTCGGTCAACTCCGCCGTAACTCGCAAGTCGCCGGCCTGCACCTCGACTTTGGCGGCGTCGGCATAAGTCACGTCGGCCCACGGCACGCCGAAGCTGAAGGCGGCGTAGATCGTCTTCGCCGAGCGCGGGATGAACGGCTTCAGCAAGATGCTCGCCATCCGCAAGGACTGGACGGCGGCGTAGATGACAAACTTGGCCCGTTCGAGATCCTTCGAGTCACCGGTCTTGACGAGCTTCCAGGGCGCGTGCGTGTCGAGGTACTGATTCGCTGGCGTGACAATGTTCAAGATGATCGCCTGGAGCGCCAGGTTGTACGCGCAACTCTCGACGTGCGAACGGACCTCGGCGGCGACCTTGGCCGCGTCGAAGTCGGCGGCCACCGCCTCGGGCGTGACGCCGCCGGTCCCGGTCAGAACCCCGGCGAAGTTGGACGACCCGACCACGACGCAGCGGCTTAACAGGTTGCCAAGCTTATTGGCCAGCTCGGTGTTGAAGACTTCGATGAAGCGGTCGGGCGTGATCTCGCCGTCGGACGGGTACGGGCACTCGCGTAGGAAGAAGTAGCGGAACCCCTCGGCACTGAATTTCTTGATGATGTCCATCGGTTCGAGCAGGTAGTCTAGCCCCTTGGCCTTCAACTCCTCGACCCGCGACTTGCCGATCTTGTCGCCGTCGAAGTTGACGAAACCGTGGCCAAAGACTTTGCGCGGGGCCTCCTCCCCCGCGGCCCACAGCATCGCCGGCCACAACGCCGTGTGAAAGCGCGTAATGTCTTTGCCGATGAAGTGCACGTCCGCCGGCCACAGCTTGCGAAACGTTTCCTCGTCGTCGCCGTAGCCGATCCCGGAGATGTACGTCAGGAGCGCATCGAACCAGACGTAGATCGTAAAGTCGGGGTCGAACGGGATGCGAATGCCCCAGTCCTCGCCGGTGCGCGAAATGTTGATGTCGCGTAAGCCCTCGGTCTCGATCAGGCTGACGATCTCGTTCTTGCGGCTCGCCGGCTGGATGAAGTCGGTGTTGGCGGCGTAGAAGGCCAACAACCGGTCGGCGAACGAGGACAGCCGGAACAGGTAACACGGCTCCGACCTCCGGGCCAGCGGCTTCTTGTGGACGGGGCACTTGCCGGCGGTCTCGCCGTGGACTTTGTCGCTCTTAAACTCTTCGCAATCGCTGCAATACCATCCTTCGTAGCTGTCCCTGTAGATGTGTCCGTTGTCGTACACCCTCTGGATGAACTTCCGGCACGCCACTTTGTGCCGCTCGTGGCTGGTCTGTTCAAAGGCGTCGTAACTGATTTCGAGCGTGTCCCAGACTTCCTTGAACTGCACGGCCATGTCGTCGCAATACTCTTGTACGTCCCGGCCGAGTTGCGCGGCGCGTTGAGAAACCTTGACGGTGTTCTCGTCGTTGCCCATCAGGAAAAAGACTTCGTAGCCCTCCATGCGGCGGTAGCGGGCTTGCACGTCCGCGCCGAGCTTCTCGAACGCCGTGCCGATGTGCGGCCGCGAGTTGGGGTAGTC
>JAYTUC010000330.1:0-12911 GCA_043744775.1 Fimbriiglobus sp.
CGGCGGCTCGTAGTCGAGCACCTCGGGCCTGAACTGCCCGTGGCAGCGGTCGCAGCGCACGTAGTCGCCGTGGTGCTGCGTCTCGAACAGGGCGATGAAATAGAGCGTGAAGTACGTCGCCACGCGAATCAGCGTGTGGTGGCGCTCAGCGTCGCACTGCGGGCAGTGGAAGCGGCCCGAGTCGGTCTCGATCTCGCGGCCCCGCGACCCCCAGATGATCATGCATTCGCCCCCGAGTGATGACGCGTTGACCCCGTGACGGGGGTCATCGTCACCGAGTCGCCGGGGCGACGCAAGCGAAAAGCCGACGCTTAGCCGGCACCCAGTCGGTGGCGACCGACCCGCCCCTCGGCGTGCGGCGTGAGAACTTCTCGGACTTCAGCCACTGCCGACGAGGGTCAGCCCCATGCGGGGCACCCCCGGCGGGTCCTCGACCGCGCGGATGTCCACCGCCATGTCGATCGCGCTCAGGATGCCGTCGCCGAACAGCTCGTGGGCCGCTCCTGAGCCGGCAAGGCCAGCCCGCAAACCTCGTCCCGAGTCGTCGATTCCCCTCCCGGTCGCGTCGAACGGTTCCGTAGCGGGCGGCGGACCGGGGGGGTTCGGGGAGTGGCGGAACGGTTTCGCCCGGCCGGTCGGTGCGTGACGGTGTCAAACCTACTACCGTGGGCGCGTCACGCCGGCGATGCAGGCGGAACGTGTCGGGATTCTCGAGAGTCGCCGACCCGCCGGGGGTCACATCGCCTCGACGACTTCGTACAGGCCGGCCCACTTCTCCTCGGCCGCTTCCAGGTCGGCGGTAACGGCTTCCAGCTCGCGCTCGAGCTTGTCCGACTCGGTCGGGTCGTTGGTACTCAGCCAGCGGTTGTTGACCGCCTTCTTCTGCTCGTCGAGCTGGGCGATGTTGCGCTCCAGCGCCTTCATCTCCTTGCGCAACTCCTTCTCTGAGCGCACCGCGGAGTGTGTCATGCGGGCGGCGGCCGCGGGGGCGGCCCCCGTGAGCTTGCCCCGCGCCGCGGCGTTGTCGCGCTCGCCGGCCTCGATCTCGGCGTTGACCTTCTCGACGTAGGCGTCGTACTGCCCGGTGTAGTTGACCACCCGGCCGTCGCGCACCTCGATGATGCAGGTCGCCACGCGCTTCGTGAAGTGCCGGTCGTGGCTCGTGAAGATCACCGTGCCGGCGTAACTCACGAGCGCATCGACCAGGGCATCGACGGTATCCACGTCGAGGTGGTTACCGGGTTCGTCGAGGATCAGCACGTTGTAGTCGCCGAGCATCAGCCCCGCCATGACGAGACGGGCGCGCTCGCCGCCGGACAGGACCGACACCGGCTTCTTGACGTGCGACCCCTTGAACAGCAGCGACCCGGCGACTTGCAGGATCTCCTGCTCCTTCTTGCCGAAGACCGCCTGGCGGCGCAGGTAGTCGAGCACCGTCATCGTCTCGGGCAGGCTGGCGTAGACGTGCTGGGCATACACTCCCACCTTGCAGCCGAAGCCCCAGCGGACTTCGCCCGCGAGCGGCTTGAGCGAATCGACCACGGTGCGCAAGAACGTCGTCTTGCCCTGGCCGTTGTCGCCGACGACCGCGGCGCGGGAGCCGTGCTCGATCTCGAGTTGCACGTCGGCGGCGATTTGCCGGTCGGGGTAGCCGATCGCGAGGTCCTTGCAGCGCACGGCCGAGCCGCGGCGGGCGTCCACCTGCGGCGGGCGGATCGTGGCCGTCGTCTCGTCGGCCGCGATGATGGTGAGTTCCATCTTGTCGAGCACCTTTTGCTTCGACTGGGCAAGCGCGGCGGTGCTGGCGCGGGCCTTGTTGCGGGCGATGAAGTCTTCGAGTTCCTTGCGGCGGACCATGAGCGCGGCGTTGCTGCGCTGGTCGGTCAGCCGCTTCTCCTCGGCGAACTCGAGGAACGCATCGACGCGGCCGGGGAAGCTGGTCAGCTTGCCGCGCGACAGCGAGAGCGTGTGGTCGCAGGTCGCGCCGAGGAAGGTCCGGTCGTGCGACACGATCAGGCAGGCGGCCCGGTAGTTCTTCAGGAAGTGTTCGAGCAGGATTTGCGTGCGCAAGTCGAGGAAGTTGGTCGGCTCGTCGAGCAACAGCAGGTTCGGCTCGTGGAGCAAGAGTGCCGAGAGCTTGAGGCGGGTCTGCCAGCCGCCGGAGAGGGTCGAGACGAGGCCGTCGAGGTACGCGCCCTTGACCTCGAACTGCCCGGCGACCTCGCCGCACTTCCAGTCGGGCTGGCCGCTGTCGCGCATCAGGTACTCGAGCGCGGTCTCGCCCGGCTCGAACGGGTCGTGCTGTCGCAGGTAGCCGAGGCGCAGGCTAGGGTGGCGGACGACCTCGCCGCTGTCGAGTTCTTCTTCGCCGAGCAGCACGCGCAAGAGCGTCGATTTGCCGGCCCCGTTGCGGCCCACGAACCCGACCTTGGTGGTGTCGCTGATGGTGGCGTCGGCGGCGTCGAGGAGGACCTGGTCGCCGTAGCTCTTCGAGGCCTTGCAGATCTGCAGTAAACTAGCCATGCGCGTGGTGGGTCCGGTGGTCGGGGGCAAAACGGCATTATAGGACGCCCGTTGCCCCGGCGAGCGCCCGACACGGAATGTTCACAATTGGCCGGGGCGTCAGGGCGCGGCCGGCTTGGCCTTGCGCCGCTTGGGCAGTTTCGCCGTGATCGTGACCTCGCCGCCCATCGCCAGCAGCGCCTTGACGGCGAAGTCCATCGAGAAGCCGCGCTGGCCGAGTTCGAGGTTGGCGATGCGCGGCTGCGTCGAGCCGAGCCTCTCGGCGAGCTGCGCCTGCGTCAGCCCGAGGGCGTCGCGGAACTTGAGGATCGCCTGCGTCACCTCCATGCGGAGGTTCAGCAGCAGGCGCTCTTCGGGGGTAAGTTCGAGCCAGTCGGCTACGTCGTCGTAAACGCGGTAGCCCGCCTTCTCCAACCTCTCACGCTCAGCGGGGTCCA
This sequence comes from Fimbriiglobus sp., assembly GCA_043744775.1. Taxonomy (GTDB): domain Bacteria; phylum Planctomycetota; class Planctomycetia; order Gemmatales; family Gemmataceae; genus Fimbriiglobus. Next base: position 2,961 of record JAYTUC010000330.1, read on the forward strand.
TTCTGGTACTCCTGATTTCGGTTACCACTCCCCCGCGTCGTAACGTTGGAGTCGGATTCGGCACGTCTTGATCACATGTTGCGGCGTCTTCGGCGTTTTCTTGGCGAAGACCTCGACAACGAGTACGCGGTCGTGGTCAACGCGATAAATGACGCGCCAGTTGCTGTCGGAGTCCTTGATCCGCAACTCGTGAACCCGCGGGCCGAGTGACGGCATCGGCCGTGAGTGCGGCATCCCGAAGACACTCCCGAGTTGGAGTAGCCACAGGCGATACCCGATCTCCGACCGCGCCTTTTCGGGGACCGGCGGGGTCTCGATTTCGCCACCTAACATCACAAGCGGTAGCGGCTCCATCGGCGAACGATACCCGATCGGGGATACCGAGTCAACCGCACCGGTCGCCCGGCGTCAGTACGCGGCCCGGTAGACGGCGAGGATTTCGGCCGGCGACGCGGGCAGGCGTGGGTTGACGCGCATCAGCCGCTGAATCGCGAACGCCTTGTCGGCGAAGCCCGGCAGCATCTCCGGCGTCACGCCCAGGTCGCGCAGCCGCGCCGGGATGCCGACCGCCGCGCGCAACTCCTCGACGGCGCGGATCGCCCCCTCGGCCGTCGGCTCCGCCCCGAGCATCGCCCCGACTTCGCCCAGGGCTTCGGCCCGGACACTCGCGTTGAAGCGCATGACGTACGGCAGCAGCAGGCCGTTGCCCGCGCCGTGCGAGACGTGGACCGCGCCGCCGACGGGGTACTCCATCGCGTGGACGAGGGCCACCCCGGCGTTGCTGAACGCCAGGCCGCCGAGCGTGCCCGCGAGCGCCATGCCGTCGCGCGCCTCGGCGTCGCCCGGCGTGAGCACCGCGCGCTTCAGGTAGCGGCCGACGAGCCGGATCGCCTCGCCGGCCACCAGGTCGGCGAGCGGGTTCTTGCCCTGGTAGACGGTCGCCCCGCCCGGCCGCGCCTGGAACTCGGCCTGGCCGCAGGCGGTGTACGCCTCGACCGCGTGCGTCAAGGCGTCGATGCCGGCGTCCGCGGACACCCTTGCCGGGCAACCGTCGGTCAGGGCGCTATCGACGACCGCTAGCGCCGGCCGCAGATGGGGGCTGAGGCACGACACCTTGATCGCGCGGGCCGTGTCGGTGTAGACCGCCGCCGGCGAGACTTCGCTGCCTGTCCCGGCGGTTGTCGGCACGCACACCAGCGGCAGGACCGGCCCCGGAACCCGCGAGTCGCCTACGTAGTCCGCCAACTCGCCGCCGTGCGTCAGCAAGAGCGCGACGAGCTTGGCCGTGTCGAGGTTGCTGCCGCCGCCGAGGCCGACCACGCCGTCCGGGGCGTAGGCCCGCGCCGCCGCGGCCGCCGCGGCGACGACCGCCCCCGGCGGCTCCGCGACGCAGCCGGTCCACGCCTCGACTTCGACCCCCGCCGCCCGCAGCGGCCCGACGACGCGCGCCAGCAGCCCCGCGCGGGCCAACGTCTCGTCGGTGACGACGAACACCCGCCCGACGCGCAGCCTTCCGGCGACGAGGGTGCCGAGCGAATCGACTGCGCCGCGGCCGACGACGAGCGACGCGGGGCCGTGAAAGTGGAACGGTTCCATAATCGGGTGTCGGGTGTCGGGTGTCGGGTGTCGGGTGTCGGGTGTGGTCGGAGGGGACCGCGCGTTGCGTGGTGAGTATAGTCAGAATCGGGGCCGCAAGCGGTTCTGCGACACCCGACACCCGACACCCGACACCCGGACCCCCCATGAACATCGGCATCCTGACGGTTTCGGACCGGGCCAGCCGCGGCGAGTACGAGGACAAGTCGGGGCCGGCGATCGTCGCCACGCTCCGCGAGTTCCTGGCGTGCGACTGGACCCCGGTGTGTCGCGTCGTCCCCGACGAGCGGCCGCTGATCGAGGCCGCGCTGGTCGAGCTGTGCGCGGCGTGCGGGCTGGTCGTCACGACCGGCGGCACCGGCCCCGCCCCGCGCGACGTGACCCCCGAGGCGACGGTGGCGGTGTGCGACCGGCTGATGCCGGGCTTCGGCGAGCTGATGCGGGCGGTGTCGCTGAACAGCGTGCCGACGGCAATCCTGTCGCGGCAAGTCGCCGGGCTGCGCGGGGCGAGCCTCGTGATCAACCTGCCCGGCAAGCCGGCGGCGATCCGCGAGTGCCTGCTGGCGGTGTTCCCCGCGGTGCCGTACTGCCTCGACCTGATCGGCGGCCCGTACCTGACGACGAACGAGGCCGTGGTGAAGGCGTTCCGGCCGAAGTGAGTCCCGCCGTGGTTTCGACTTGACCGGGTGACACCTAACGCTTAAAGTGTTAGGCGTCGGGCCACTGGCCCGCGTGTCTTGCCGGCGAGGTGCCCCTGTGGACGAGTTACCGTCGCCGACCCCGCGCGAGTTGGAAATCCTCAAAGTCCTCTGGGAGCACGGCCCCCGCGGCGTCGCCGAGACGCACCGGCTGTTGAGGTCCGCCGACGGCAAGGCGACGGCGTCGAACACCGTCCAGACGCTGCTGCGCATCATGGAGGCGAAGGGCCTCGTCACCCACGACCTCGACGGCCGGGCGTTCATCTACCGGCCGGTCTACTCGCGCGACGAGTCGGCGGCGCGCTTCCTCGACCGCGTCTTCGACGGGGCCGCGTCGCAACTGGTGCTGAGCCTCCTCAACGCCGAGAAGATCCCGCCGGCGGAGTTGGAGTCGCTACGCACGCTCATCAACGCCGCCCGCAAGAAGTCGTAAGGGGTCAGTCACCGAGTCGCCGGGGAGGGGGCCACCGATGGACGAGTTCGCAGTCGCGGCGTACCTGGGGCGGACGGCGCTGGCCGGGGCAGTCGTGCTGGCGCTGGGCCGCGCGGCGCTGCTGCTCGCCCGCGCGCCGGCGACCCGGCAACGCCTCGCCGCGGGAACGTTGCACGCCGCCGCGCTGGTGCCGCTGTTGACGCTGCTGCCGTCGTGGTGGGCGGTCACGGTGCCGGCGGCCGCGCCGGTCGTCGCCGTTGAGACGGCGGCCGCGGAGCCGGCGGCCGTTCCCGGAGAACTGCCGGCGCTCTCTGCGGAGTGGGTGGCCGGCCCGGAGTTCGCCGAAGTCGAAGCCCCGGCGCTCGACGAAGTCGAGCCTGCCCCCGTCGCCGTGGAGCCGGCGGCCGTCGCCGCGCCACGGCCACGGGGCTGGCGCGACGCCGTGGGCGTGGCGGCGGCGGTTTACGCGGCCGGCGTGGGCTACTTCCTCGGCGTGTTCGCGCTAGGTCACCTCGCCTTGGTGCGGCTGCGGCGTGGGGCGACGGCCGCGCCGGGCCGGGTGCGGGCCGTCTGGGGGTCGCGGCGGCCGGCGCTGCTGGTCCACGACGGCCTGGCGTCGCCGGTCTGCTTCGGCGTCGTGCGGCCGGCGGTCGTGCTGCCGTCCGGCCTGGCGCGCACAGCGACGGCGGGGCAGTTGGCGTGGGTCCTCGCCCACGAGGCCGAGCACCTGCGCCGCGGCGACCCGCTGACCGGCTGGTTCGCGGGGCTGGCGAAGGCCCTGTTCTTCTTCGCCCCGTGGTTCTGGGGCGTGCGGCGCGAGCTGCGGCTGGCCCAGGAGTACCTGGCCGACGCGGCGGCACTCGCGGCGGGCGGCCCCGCGGCCGACTACGCCGAGTTCCTGGTGGACCTGACGGCCGCCCCGGTGCGCGGCCGCCGAACCTTGCTGGCGCACGGGGTCCGCGCCGGCCGTTCCGACCTCTCCCGGAGGATCACGATGGTACTCTCGACCACCCCACCCCGAGCCCCCCGCCGCTGGGCCGCCCCCGCCGCCGCCGGCCTTTTCGCCGCCGCGGTCGCGCTGTCCGGCGTGACGATCGTCCGCGCCGACGACAAGCCCAAGGGGCCGCCCGCCGCCCCGCAACCGCTGGGGGACAAGCCGCGCGGCGAGGCGAAGCCGCCGGAGGGCAAGCCGGACCGCGTCGTGGAGACTCGTCGCGCCGACGACGCCCAGCGGGATGCAAGAATCTTTAACGAGCGGCCGCGCCCCACCTTGGCCAACCTGGAGGAGCTGAGGAAGGGGATCGACGAGGCGTTGGCGGCTGGGAAAACCGCGGAGGCGAGGAAGCTCATCGACGGCCTCGTCAACGCCATGATGTGGCCGCACGCCGCGCCGCAACCGCCGGCCGGCGATCGGCGCGGGGTGATGGCCATCGAGAGCGCCGACCCGCGCATCATGGACGCCCTCACGGCGATGCGCAAGGCGATCGACGCGGCGAAAGACCCGGAGGCCCGCGCCGCGATGGAAACCGCGTTCAGGCTGTTACGCGACATGCCGCAGGACCGCAAGATGACGCAAACCTTCGTCGGCCCGGACGGCCGCGCCACGGTCGTTCAGCACGGCCCGGCGGGTTCCGCGCAGTGGCAGACGACCATTCGCCCACAGCCTGGGGACGCCCGCCCGGCGGGTTTCAATCAGGCAGTCCTCACGTGGGCAGGGGCGGCGCGTCACCCGGAACCCAGCGCCACCCTGATGAGCCTCGGCCTCTCGGTCGCCCCGGTGCCCGAGGCGCTCGCCGAGCAACTGCAACTGCCGCCGGCCACCGGCTTACTGGTGACCGCCGTCCACCCCGGCTCGCCGCTCGCCGAGGCGGGTGCCCAGAAGAACGACATCGTCGTCAAGGTGAACGGCGTGGCCGTCGCCGAGAACGCGACGGACTTGATCGGCAAGCTCGACGCCGTCCGGGCGGGCGAACGCTCCGTCATCGTCGTGATGAGGAAGGGCAAGGAAGTCGCCCTCCCCGTGGCCGTGCCGAGGCCGACCACGACGCGACTGGACCGGCCCGCGCCGAAGAAAGTCCAGTTCGAGTCGATGAAGCTGGAATTCGTCAACGGCCGCGTCTCGATCGAGGCAAAGAAGGGCGACCGGCAGTACAAGATCACCGGCACCCGAGTCGGCGAACAACTCGACAAGGCCACCATCACGATCAGTAACCTGAAGACCGGCCAGGAGATGGCGCAGGAGGGGACGGACCTCAACAGGAACGTGGAGGAGGAGGACCGCGCGGCTGTGCAGACGCTGCTCGACCAGATTCGCGGCCGGTGACGCGAGCCTCGGCGGTTGTCAGGTCGTCGATGGCGGCGTCGTGGTGTTGCCGGTCGCTCACACGGACGGAGTCCGTGCGACACGCGGGATACAATGGCGAAGCCTTGACACACTCGGAGAACTCGCGATGCGACCCGACGACCTGCTGCTCATGATTCGTGCGACGCCATTCGTCCCCTTTCGCATTCGAATGAATAGCGGGCGGACCTTTGACATTCGCCACCCCGAGATGGTCAAAGTGGGTCGGGCGAGTGCGTACCTCTTCACCTACTCAGGCCAAGACGAGGACGTGATCGAGCGGGCCGACATCGTGTCACTGCTCTTAATGGAGGCGTTCGAGCCGATCGAGAACAAGCGCCCGGCGTGAGGTCTTCGGCCCGGCCCAAAGGCGACCTCACCCCCCGGCCCCCTCTCCGAAACGGAAGAGGGGGAGCAAGTGAGTAGCAGTCAGCGGTAGCAACCCACTTGCTCCCATCTCCGCGTCGGAGAGGGACCGGGGGTGAGGTCTCTTCCACTCACGCCGTGCCGAACTGACGGTCGCCGGCGTCGCCGAGGCCGGGCAGGATGTAGCCGATCTCGTTGAGCCGCTCGTCTTGCGCGCCCAGGAACATCGCCACCTCGGGGTGCGCGGCCCGCAGCGCGGCGATGCCCTCGGGTGCCCCCAACAGGCCGATGAAGACGATCCGCGGGACGCCGGCGGCCTTGAGGATGTCGATGGCGGCGTTGGCGCTGCCGCCGGTCGCGAGCATCGGGTCGAGGACGAAGGCCACGTCGAGGCCGTGGCTCACCGGCAGCTTGTTGTAGTACGTCTTCGGCTTCAGCGTCTCGTGGTCGCGGTAGATGCCGAGGTGCCAGACGGTCGCCTCCGGCAGCGAGTGGTGCAGCGCGTTCGCCATGCCAAGCCCCGCGCGCAGCACCGGCACCAGGCCGATGCGGTCGGCGATCTCGTGGCCCTCGCAGGTCGCCAGCGGTGTGGTTACGCTGACGGTGCGCAGGCGCACGCCGTCGAGGGCGACGGTGAAGAGCACCTGGGCGATCTCGGCGACGAGCGTGCGGAACGTCGGCGACGGGGTCGTCTTGTCGCGCAGCCGGGTCAGCTTGTGCAGGACGAGCGGGTGCTTCGAGACGTGCAGTGTCATGAGGGTGTCACCGGGCCGAGTTGCGAGGCGTCGAAGCCGCGCGGGAGGAGTTCGCGCACGCTGTAAGTCTCCGACCGGCCGGCGGTGTTCGCGAGCGTCACGGTCGCGTCCGGGGCGAACTCCCAGAGCAGTTGCCGGCACGCGCCGCACGGCGGCGTCAGCTCCGCCACGTCGGTCACGACCGCGACCGCCGTGAACCGAGTCAGGCCCTCGCTGACGCCCTTGAAGATCGCCACGCGCTCGGCGCACATCGTCAGGCCGTAGCTGGCGCTCTCGACGTTGCAGCCGGAGACGACGGTGCCGTCGGCGGCCCGCAGCGCGGCCCCGACGCGGAACTTCGAGAACGGCGCGAACGCGAGTTCCCGTGCGGAGGTCGCGGCGGCGACGAGTTCGGCACTCATGACGTGATCGTCTCCAGGATGAGCGGCGACGGCTCCGGCGGCGTGTCGCTGTAGGTGACGGCCGATTCGAGCAGGGCGACCGCTTCGGCGAGGCGCTCGGGGCGAGTCGTTTGCAGGATAAAGGTGGGCCGGTGGATTTCGGCGCGGTCACCAACCGGCGTCATGACTTCGAGTCCCACCACGGGGTCGATCGTGTCCGTGACGCGCTCGCGGCCGGCTCCCAACATCATCGCTGCACGGCCGACCGACTCGGCGTTGATACTTGCCACGTACCCGGCACGGTGGGGCTTCACGAGCGTCACTTTGTTTGGGGTCCGTCGAGACATCGCGTCAAAGTCGCCACCCTGGGCCGTGACCATTTCGTAGAACTTGTCGAGGGCCGCGCCCGACATCAAGGCCGCGCGAACCTGCCGCTCGCCATCAGCGTCGTCAGTGGCCAACCCGGCGAGTTTGACCATCTTCGCGGCGAGCAGAATCGACAAGTCCAGAAGCGGGCCGTCGATGCCATCAAGCAGAAGTGAGTGAGCTTCTCCAACCTCGCAGGCGTTCCCGACGCACTGCCCTAGGGGCGCGTCCATCGCCGTGATGACTGCCTCGATCTTCAGCCCATTCGCGGTGCCGACGCGGACCAGCGATTGCGCCAGCTTGCGGGCGTCGGGCAGCGTCTTCATGAACGCGCCGCGGCCGCACTTCACGTCCATCACCAGCGCGGAAATCCCCTCGGCGAGCTTCTTCGACAGGATCGACGCGGTAATCAGCGGGATGCTCTCGACGGTGCCGGTCACGTCGCGCAGGGCGTACAGCGTCTTGTCGGCGGGGGCCACGTCGGCCGTCTGCGAGATCATCGCCACGCCGACCTTGCGCAGGGTCGCGCGGAACTCGTCGATGGTCAAGTTCACGCGGAAGCCGGGGATCGCTTCGAGCTTGTCGAGCGTCCCGCCGGTGTGACCCAAGCCGCGGCCGGACATCATCGGCACCACGACACCGCAGGCCGCCGCGAGCGGGGCGAGGATCAGCGAGGTCTTGTCGCCGACGCCGCCGGTGGAGTGCTTATCGACCTTCACGCCGGGGATGTCGCTGAGGTCCACGCGGACGCCGGAGTCGGTCATCGCGCGGGTGAGGTGGGCCGTCTCGGCGTCGGTCATGCCGCGAATCGTGATCGCCATCAAGAGTGCGGAGAGCTGGTACGGCTCCCAGGTGCCGTGGGTTGCGCCCTCGACGAAGGCGTCGATCTGCGACGGCGACAGTTCGCCGCCGTCGCGCTTCGCCCGGATGACATCGACCGCCCGCATGTGTGGTCCCCTGGAGTGAAGATAAGAAGTTCACCGCAGAGGGCACATGAGGGCGCGGAGAAAGGCAAAAACCACAGAGAGCTAAAACCGGAGTGGGCCTTCCATACGGCCCGTCCACCGCAGTGGCACCGGGTCTTGAAAGGGTTTTAGCACGGTTTTGTGCCTTTCTCGCCTTTGGCGTTTCTCATGTGCCCTCATGTGCCCTCTGCGGTGAATCATGCTGACATCCTCGCCCCGGAACATCCCCCGTATAATAGCCGCTTTAGCAAGGGGTGAGCCGTGGCCGAGACTTGGGCGCTACTGGTCGCCGTCGAGAAGTTCCTGGACCCGGAGAACCGCACGCTCGCCTACTCCGACGCGGCCACGAAAGCCTTGTCGGAGTGCCTGGTTCTCGCGGGGGTCGCCAAGACGAAGCAAGTCGTCGTTGGTGGGTCGATGGCCACGAAGGCGGTCGTCGAGTCGCGCTTACGCACCCTCAAGTCGCAGGTGCCGAAGGGCGCGACGCTGCTGGCGTTCGTCACGACTCACGGCTTCACCGAGTCGGGCGAGAGTTACTTGACCGCCTGGGACACGCAGCCCGACGACGCCCCGGCCACGGCCGTGAGTTTGCCGCACTTCCTGGCCGCGCTGCACGCCACCAAGGCGACGACGCTGGGCGTCTTCCTCGATGTCGCCGGGTTCGACACGGCGGACGTGCAGGCTCTGTTCGCCGAGTCGCCGAAGGCCGCGGGGTTGCTTTCGGCGAGCGACGGCGAGGAGTCGCACACGACCGCCGCGGTCAAGGCGAGCCTGTTCGCGCACCTCGTCAGTGACGCCGTGGCCGGGCGGGCGACCAAGGCGTTGACGCCCGAGGGGATGCTGACCGCCGGCACGCTCTCCGCGTACCTGGGCGACGAGTTGCCGCGGCTGCTGCGCAAGCACTTCGACACCGCCAGCGTGCAGACGCCGGTGTTGCTGGGGCCGCAGCACGCTGAGGAGACGCTTCTCGACCTGTCGAGCCGCGTCGGCGGGGACGTGGGCGGTATCCTGCGCGACCCGGCGCGGCTGTTGCGCGTGGCGTTCCGCTCCGAGAGTTCGGTGCGCTTCAAGGACTTGACCGGCTACCGCAAGGGCTTCCAGACGCCGGACAACGCCAGCGCGTCGTCGCGCAAGTTCGTCGCCCGGCTCGCCTCGACCGACATCAAGGCCGACCTCGACGGCGTCTACGAACTCTCCCGCGAGACCTTCGGCTACAAGCGCAAGGACGTGGACGTGACGGCCGACGGCGACGGCGTCGGCCAGATCCGCACGCCGGACTTCGAGTACACCGTGACGGCGATGCTCGACGCCGAGGACCCGAGTAAGGTGACGTGGATGCGCGAGCTGGGCCGGCTGGCCGACATCGGCTTCGTCCGCTCGACCGGCTTCGAGGCGGCGTTCGGCAAGCTCTTCGACCAGTTCCTGTTCGTCTTCACGCAGCCGCTGGACATCGACACGCTCATCGACCGCCTCGAAGACCGGCCGATCGCGGGGCTGAAGCTGGTGACGGCGAGCAACGGCGAGTCGTGCGAGATCACGCTGAAGGGCTTCACCGGCAAGCTGACGGTGAGCGCGTTCGCGCTGACGGTGCGCGGCCGGACGGGGCACTCGGCGGGGTTGTTGGACCTGTTCCTGGCGTTCATCACGCACGTCGGCCCCCTCGGCGAGCCGCTGATGCTGCCCGGCCCGCGCGAGGCGCGGTAGCCCCGCCGCAGGCGCGGCGAGCGGCGGACGTGAGTCCGCTGTTCCCCCCCGCGTGGGGGAGTCCTGGCCACGGGCAGTTCTGAGCGCTCCGGGCTTGTAGTCGCTCCCACATCGGGGGGAACAGCGGACTCACGTCCGCCGCTCGCCGCGCCTGCGGCGGAGCCGCCGGCGACGTTCGCGACGGGGCCGGCGACGACGTTCGCCGGGTCTGGCCATACACCTAGCGGTTGTGTTCCCGCGTGGAGGTGACCTCGTGATCCGCCAGATCTGCCCGCACTGCTTCGCCTCGGTCGAGTTCGCCGACGAGGCCGCCGGCACCACCGCCGACTGCCCCGTCTGCCGCAAGG
>JAYTUC010000331.1:0-12880 GCA_043744775.1 Fimbriiglobus sp.
GTGTTGACCGACCGCACGACACTGCGCCGGGCTTCGATCGCGCGGAAGCGGCAAATCGCCAGGTGCTGCTCGTGCTCCTCGGTGCCGGTGAACCAGCCGTCGTTGGAGATGTTCACCAGGAAATCGACATCGTGGCCGCGGCCGGAGCCGGGGTTGTACTGCCGCGCGAGGTACGGGTCGCCGTCCTCGTAGCAGATCAGCACGCCGAACTTGAACGCCCGCCCCGGTTGCGCCGCGGCCGGCACCTCGAAGACCGTCCAGCGCGTGCCAGGGGTGCAACTGTAGTCGCTCTTGTAAGGCGTGAAGGCTTGCAGCCACGACGACTTCAGCGGCACGTACTCGCCGAACGGCACGAGGTGCATCTTGTCGTAGCTCGCCAGGAAGTTGCCGTCGGGGCCGAGCAGCACCGCGGCGTTGAACTTGTCGGCCGTGTCGCGATCGACGATTTCGAGGCGGTTGAGGCCGAGGAGCATGTGCGTCGGGGCGAAGCCGCCGAGGAACTGCCGGGCGAAGTTGCGCTGGTCCTGAGCAATTGCCGCGGTCAGCCGCGCCGACTCGGGGTCGCCGGCCGGCATCCGCGGCGACGGCTGATACCAGTCCGCGGGGAAGCACGTCTCCGGCCAGATTACGAGGTCGGGCGTCGGCGAGCCGTCGCTGGGGCGGCAGGCCCGCTGCGCGAGCGGGAAGTACTCGCGCTCCAGTGGCGTGACCGACGTGGTGTCGGTTTGGTCGCCGCGGATCATCTTCAAGTTCTGCGGCAGGCTCCCTTGAACCGCGGCGATGCGCGGGCCGGCGGGGTAGGGCGGGTGGCCGAGCTGCACCAGGCCGTAGCAGAAGACCGCGATCGGCAGGATGCTCGTCCACGCGGTGTCGTAAGCCTCCATGATGAACGTCCGCGCTGACGGGTACTCTGGCCACCGGAAGAGCTTGCGCACCCAGACCGAGCGCATCATCCAGCCGTGGGCCGTGCCGTTGACCGAGGCGACCACGAACGACAGCGCGTAGACGCCGCCGAGGTCGGCCACCTGCGTCAGTGCCGTGAGGCGGTGCAGGGCGTACCCCAGCGCGTACCAGTGGAAGCCGATGAGCTGGTAGACGCCGAGCTTTTCGAGGAACGGGAAGCCGGTCGGGAAGTGCGCCCGGACGTACTCGAGGCCGACCCAGACGACCGGCAACGTCACGCTGAACGGCAACTTCAGGCCGTCGAGGGCACGCAACAGCGCGAGCGCCATCGGCCAGTAGAGGCCGCAATAAATGCTGCCGGCCGGCCAGGTGAAGAACATCATCGCGGGGTGGGCGACGCGGACCCAGTTGATCGCCAGCGCGAAGAACGTAAAGCCGCCGGCGAAGGCCGCGAGGTAGCGCCGTCGCCGCGTGACACCCTTGGCCCGCACGAGCGTGAGGAACGGGGCCAGCGCCACGAACGCGGTGACGCCCAGGTCGAGCGGGAAGAACGCCGTCCAGAGCAGCACGCCCGAGAGCATCGACGGCAAGAAAACGCGGGCGGGCTTCACGGCGAGTCCTTTCGGGAGCGTCATCAAATCGGCACCACGATCACGGCGTCGCCGGCGGCGTAAGTCACGTCGCCGGCGGGGAGCTGCCAGAGGGCGTCGGCGGCGAGCAGGCCCCGCAAGTCGGCGCTGCCGGTCCACGGCAACGGCGTCATGCGGTTACCGGACACGCGCACGGGGTGGAACGTAGGCCGGTCGTTGCTGGCGGCGAAGTCTACCGCGAGCGTGCCGGCGAGGGGCGGGCACCACGCCGGCGGCAGCCCCGCCAACACCCGCAGGGCCGGCCGCACGAACAACTCGAAGCAGACGAACGCGCTCACCGGGTTGCCCGGCAGCCCGAAGACGAGCGTGTCGCCCAGCGTCCCGAAGAGCAGCGGCTTGCCGGGCTTCATGCGCACCTTGTGGAAGTGGGCCGTGACGCCGAGGTTGGCCAGGGCTTGCGGCATGAGGTCGAACTTGCCGACCGACACGCCGCCGACGAGCAGCAGCACGTCCGCCGTTAGCCCGTCGTGCAGCATGGCCGTCAGCGCCGACTCGTCGTCGCGGGCGGTGCCGAGCGGGCGCGGCACGCCGCCGGCGCGTCCGACGAGGCCGGCGAGCATCGGGCCGTTGGAGTTGCGGATCTGCCCCCCCGCCGGCGTGACGCCCGCCTCGACGAGTTCGTCGCCGGTCGTGAGGATCGCCACGACCGCCGCAGGAATTTGCAACGCCGTCGCGCGGCCGAGCGTCGCGCAAACGCCCAGGGCCACCGGCGTCAGCGCCGTGCCTTTCGGCAACACGACCTCGCCGGCGCGCATCTCGACGCCGCGGCCCATGACGTTACGGCCGGGCTTGGCCGTGGGGTCGCTCAGCGTCACACTGCCGTCGGCTGACACGGCCGCGAGTTCCTGCTTGACGACCGCGTCGGCCCCGTCGGGCAGCCTCGCCCCCGTGTAGATGCGCGTGGCGTTCCCGGCCGTGACGGCGAGCGTCGGCACCGACCCGGCGGCGACCTCTTCGACGACAGCGAAAGTGCCGTGGCCGTCGCACAGGTCGGCGGAGCGGATCGCGTAGCCGTCCATGAGGGCCTTGGCGAACGGCGGCGAGTCGAGGTCGGCGCGGAGGTCTTCGCCTAGGACGCGGCCGAGCGCGGGCCGACCCGACACCGCGGCGAGCAGCCGGGCGTGGTCAAGGACGGTTCGCAGCGCGGCATCGACTTCGAGCATGGGGCTTCCCGCGGAGCCGGACGTAGCGGCATTGTTACAGGAAGTTGGCCCGGAGATCGACCGCCCCGCCGAACCCCGCGAGAATTTCGCGCACCGCCGGGGTCAGCCGGTTGCCGCGCAAGCCCAGCCACCGGCAGCCGCGCCCCAGCGGCGAACCGACGACCGCGGCGACCCCGTCGTCGGTCAGCGCGTTGAAGCCGAGGTCGAGTGACACCGCCGTGACACCCGACGCCGCGAGCCGCTTCGCCCCCTCGCAACCGAGGCCGACGCCGTCAAGCGTGAGGGCGTCGAAGTGCCACGCCGGCCACGCGACTTCGGGGCCGAGGGCGTTGCCGGACAGGTCGAGTTGCCGCAGGGGCGGCAGCGTCGGCACGTCTGCGGCGGTCAGGTTGTTGACCGCCAGGTTCAGCGTGTCGATCGCGAAGTGCGGCGACGCCAGCAGCGTCGCCAGCCCCGCCGGGCCGACGCGGTTGCCGCGTAAGTCGAGGGTGCGGAGGTTTGCCAGGTGCGGGGCCGCCGCGAGTTCGCCGAGGTACGGCTGCACGGCGACGAGCCGCACGTCGCGCAGCGGCGTCTGTCGCAGAATCCACGGGCCGAGCGTGATGAACGCGCGGCCGGCGAGCGACATCCCCTCAACGAAGCCGCGCCGCCAGACGAGGTCTTCGCCACTGACCGCCGCGAAGAGGTCCCGCGCCGCGGCGTGAATCCCCGCGGCGACTTCGGCCGCGGGGTCCGCGAGTTGCGCACGAACGAACGCTCCGCGGGGGTCGCGCAGCCGGTCGCAGTAGTCGGCGAAGGCGAGCCGCGGGGCGTCGGCGTCGGGGGCGGCGAGGACCGCGTCGAGCAGCCGACGCTCCTCCGGGGCCGCCGGGCCGTCGGGCAACTGCGCCACGGCGACGCGGCGCAGTTCGGACACGTCCGGCGCGCGGTGCGACGGGTTTCGCGCCACCGCCACCCCGGCCGCAACCGTCAGCGGCTCGTCGAGCCGGCGGGGAAAGTCACCGCGCATCGGGGGCACTCCGTAGAACAACGCACGCCCCACGTTACACCCAGCGTGCGCGGGGTCAACGGCACCGCCACGGGAGTTTCAGCATGACGGGGTTGGCCGCGCGAATCGAGGAAACCGCCGCCGTGATCCGGGCGAAGTGGCCGCACCCGCCGCGCGTCGGCGTCATCCTCGGCACCGGGCTGGGCAAGCTCGCCGAGGACATCGCGGCCGAGGCGGTCTTCCCCTACGAGAGCCTGCCGCACTTCCCGCGCTCGACCGCCCCGTCGCACAAGGGCCAACTCGTGTGCGGAACCTTGGGCGGCAAGCGGGTCGTGGCGATGGAGGGCCGCTTCCACTTCTACGAGGGCTACACCCTCCAGCAAATCACCTTCCCGGTGCGCGTCATGAAGGCCCTCGGCTGCGACACGCTGATCGTGAGCAACGCCTGCGGCGGCATGAACCCGCAGTACGCCGCCGGCGACATCATGCTCATCGAGGACCACATCAACCTGCTCGGCGACAACCCGCTCATCGGCCCCAACGACGACGCGCTGGGCGAGCGCTTCCCGGACATGTGCTTCGCCTACGACCGCGACTTGCTCAAGCTCGCAAAAGAGGTCGCCGTGCGCGAGCAGATCGCCGTGCAGCAGGGCGTGTTCGTCGCCGTGGCGGGGCCGAACCTGGAGACGCGCGCCGAGTACCGCTTCCTGCGCCTGATCGGGGCGGACTGCGTCGGCATGTCCACGGTGCCGGAGGTGATCGTCGGCGTCCACGCGAGGCTGCGCAACCTCGGCTTCTCGGTGGTGACCGACCTGTGCCTGGCCGACGCGCTCAAACCGGTGAGCCTCGCGGAGATCGTCCAGACGGCCAACGCCGCGGAGCCGAAGCTGCGCCGCCTGGTGCGGGCGGTGATCGCGGCGCTGTAGTCCGATGCCGGAGGCGTCAGCGCCCGGAGCGTGCGCGACTACCACCTGTTGCGGTCGAACGTTTTCGCCTTAATGACAGCTATAGTGGCGTCGATTTGAGCCACGTGACGCTCTCTGTCTTCCAGCGTGAAGTCGAAGCTCAGCGGCGGCGAGCGGAACTGCTTCCGCTCCTGGCTGGTGGCGTCCAGCCACGTCACAACAACCGCAACGCTGTAAATACACGGGCTGAGTTTAGCGCGTTCTTTGAAGGTGTAGGGGTCGAACGGCATGTCGAGACTCTGCCCAGGGGCGAAGTCGAACACCGGCGGCTTGCCCGCGAAGTGCCGCCCGAGCCGATCGGGAACCGCCACCTGCCGGGAGCCGAGTTCGTACACGGGCCTGGCGTTCGCCACAACGTCGTCGGCGTCGAACGTACTTTTGGGCAAGACTGACCGGCGCAGATGCTCGAGGATCCGACGGCCCGAGTCGTCTCGCAGTTCGATGTCGAAGGCGAAACTGTGGGGGAGGCTGTGAGGCCGGACAGGGCTTGACCAGCGGCCAGCGACGTCGAACACCTTGGCTGTCGCCGCGGACTCGTTGCGCACACGGACGGCCAACGTCTTGTCGCCTTTGACGAGATTCCAGCCGTGGGCGATGTCCGCCGAGGGTGAAGGCATCCAGAAGACTTCGGCGGTCAACGTCATTTCTCCCTCGAAGGGAGGTTCCCGGAGAAGCCCGCGGCCCAGGGCCAAGCCGCCCACGACCGCCAGGCCCAGCAAGACGGCCCTGCGGCGGGAACACTTCGGCATGTCACATCCTGGAGCGTGGGCAGCGAAAATGCCAGACGGTTCACGCCGCGGGCATCATCCCACGGCGCGAAGAGTCTGGCAAGTTTCGACTTCAGGATGTCGTAGCCGACAGGTTCCTACCGGTTCAGGTACGAGCCGTACTTGCACGGGGTCGTGTCGCCGAAGCCGCCGGCGTTGCCGCAGCCGCCGCCGCCGCACTTGTTGCCGGGGCTGAAGAACTGGTTGCAGCCGCCGAACAGGAAAGTCCGCTCCGACGCGAACGAGCCGCAGCCGGGGTTGTTCGCGCAGCCGCGGCCGATGGTCAGCGGGCTGTTGCCGATGCGCGTCGCCAGCCCCGACAGCGGGCCGGCCGCGACCGCGCCGCCGCCGCAGGTCGAACAGCCGCCGCCGGCGTCGCCGACGGGCACGCTCATCGACACCGGCGACACCGTTTGGCGCGGGAAGGCGGGCGGGCCGAGCGGCACGGGCGACCACGGCGACTGGGCCGCCGCGGTGGCGACCGTCGCGGCGACGCCGAGCAGGGCCAGGAAGAGTTGACGCACGGGGGGAGTCCTTTCGCGGGGTGTCTGCGGGGGTGCCGCCCGCGGGCCGGGCGAACCGTCTGCGACACTCATCGGGACGCCCCGCGCCACGCCATCGCCGATTCAGTCCGCGCGTCCAGCGATGGGCCGGGGTGCGGTTGGGGTCGGCGCGGCTGGCAGGGCTTTAGCGGTTGAACCGGCGCAGCAGGCCGGCGTAGTCGGCCCCGCGGTCGCGCCACGCGCCGGCGCGGACCATCAGGCGGTTGGGCCAGTTGACGAGGTTCAGGTGGTCGGCCCGCCAGACCTCGCGGCGCTCGCCCCACGCCGCCGACGCCACGGACACCACGCCGTCGTTGGGGCCTTCGCTGCGGGCGACGATCCGCGACGAGAACCGCCACTCGACGCCGAGCCACGGCGTGCCGCACTCCCCGGCGACCGACGCGGTCCGCACGCCGGGCACGTCGGGCGTGCGTTCGTTGAAGCGAGCACACGCTTCGGTCGTGAGGTCGAAAAAAGCGTCGTCGGGCAGGCCGAGGGAGCGGAAGGCCGGGCGGACCAGCCGGGCGAAGCGGGTCACGGCCCAGTCGGCCAAGCTCGTCCCGGCGTGCGGCGTCCCGACCGTGGTCAGCGAAAGCGCCTGCGTGCCGAAGCCGAGCCGGCTGACGAGATACCGCGCGTCGAGGCCGCCGAGGCTGTGGCCGATCAGGTGCACCGGCCGCGTGCCGAACCGCGTGCGAATGGCGTGCAGCAGTTCGAGGGCGCGCACGGCGATCGACGCCGTCGGGCTGACGCGCGGCACGAACACGTCGTGGCCCGCGGCTCGCAAGTGCGCCGCGACGCCGGGGAAGTGACCCTTCCCCGGCCGCCGGCGGGCGAACAGTCGCTCGAAGCCGCACAGGCCGTGGACGAGGACCACCGCCGGCGAATCATTCGGGTCGGGCAACGGGGGCATCCTTCGCCGGGGTCACAGGCTTGGCCGGGCCGCGCGGGTTACTAAGATCGGGGGAGTCACGGGGTCGTCTTCGACACCCCTTCTTATGCCCCTCACGAGAACTACGCAATGGCCGTCGCCGCCGTCCAGCCGGGAATCACGCGCATCGGCTGGGTCGGCACGGGCGTGATGGGCCGGTGGATGTGCCAGCACGCCATGACGAAAGGCTACGCCGCGACCGTGTTCAACCGCTCGCCGGCGAAGGCCCAACCGCTCGTCGATCTGGGGGCCACGCTGGCGCAGTCGCCGCGGGAAGTCGCCGCGGCGAGTGACGTGGTTTTCGCCATCGTCGGCTTCCCGCGCGACGTGCGCGAGGTCGTTCTCGGCCCCGACGGCATCCTGGCCGGGGCGAAGCCGGGCGCGATCTTCGTGGACATGACGACCAACGAGCCGGGGATGGCGACCGAGATCGCCGTCGCCGCGAAGCTCCGGGGCGTCCGCACCCTCGACGCCCCCGTCACCGGCGGCGACGTGGGGGCGAAGGCCGGCACGCTTAGTGTGATGGTCGGCGGCGACGAGGAGGTCTTCGCGGCGGTGCGGCCGCTGTTCGACGCGATGGGTAAGACCGTCGTCCACCACGGCCCCGACAGCGCGGGCCACCACGCCAAGATGGTCAACCAAATCCTCATCTCCAGCACGATGGTGGCCGTCTGTGAGGGGCTGCTGTACGGCCACAAGGCCGGCCTCGACATGACCAAGGTGCTTCAAAGCGTCAGCGTCGGGGCGGCCGGCAGCAAGGCGCTCGAAGTCCTGGGGCCACGGATGCTGGCCCGCAACTTCGACCCCGGCTTCTACGTCGAGCATTTCCTCAAAGACATGGGCATCGCGCTGGCCGAGGCCGAGAAGATGCGCCTGAGCCTGCCGGGGCTGGGCCTGGCGAAGCAACTCTACGAGGCCGTGCGGGCGCAAGGCCACGGCCGGCTCGGCACGCAGGCACTGCTGCTCGCGCTCGAGCGCCTCAACGCGATCGAGCGGTGACGGCCCGCCTGCTGACCGTGTGCACGCTGCTGGCCGGCGGCCTGCTCGCCGCCGACGCGCCGCCCGGCCCGCGGCCCGCGACACTGGCGGGGCTGCACAACGTACGGCAGTTGACGGCCCGCGTACGGAGTGGCAGTTCGCCGGACGGCCCCGACGGCTTCGCCAGTTTGAGGCGGCTGGGCGTGCGGACGGTCATCTCCGTGGACGGCGCGACGCCCGAGGTCGAACTCGCCGCGCGCTACGGCCTGCGTTACGTCCACCTGCCGGTCGGCTACGACGGCATCCCGCCGGCGCAGCTCGCGCGCATCACGAAAGCGCTTCGAGACTTGCCCGGCCCGATCTACGTCCACTGCCACCACGGCAAGCACCGCGGCCCCGCCGCCGCGACTTCGGCGCTCGTCTGTCTGGGCGAGATGACCCCCGACGACGCCGTCCGGGCGATGCGAGACGCCGGGACCGACCCGCGCTACGCCGGGCTGATTGGCTTGCCGCGAACGGTGACGCCGCTGAGCGTCGCCGACCTCGACCGCGTGCCGTCGGACTTCTCCGCGCAGGCCCCGACGGCCGACTTGACGCGACTGATGGTGCGCATCGACGCGACGTGGGACCGCCTCAAGTCCCGCCCCGACGCCCACGCCGCTCTGCAACTGCAAGAGCACTACCGCGAGGCCCGCCGGCTGCCCGACGTGCAACGCCGGGGCGAAGCCTTCGTCACCCTGCTCGCGCAAGCCGAGGCCGCGGCGGGGCGTCTCGAAGCGTCGCCCGGCCGGCCGGAAGTGTTCGCCGCGTCGCAGCGGCTGTGTACGCAGTGCCACGCGAAATTCCGGGACTGACCACGGCGGCGTCCCCGGCGCGGGGCGCTGACTCACTCGGGTTGGCGGCGGGCCGCCTTCGCGGCGGCGACGGCCGCCGTCACGCGGTCCCGCAGGGCGGCGTCGGCCGCGCCCTCGGTGATGTCGCCGAGCGCCTCGCCCGCCTCCCGGCTGACCCGCGGGTCGGCGTCGGCTAGGGCGTCGAGGAGGGCCGCGACCGCCGCCAGCGCGGGCGGGCCGACGCGGCCGAGCGCCTCGGCCGACTCCTCCCGCACGCGCGGGTCCGGGTGCTTGAGCGCGCGGGCCAGGGCCGGCACCCCCAGGAGTTGCTCGTCTTCGTCGAGGCCGGCGAAGGCCCGCGCGGCACAGAGGCGCTCCGCGGCGGTGCCGATGTCCAATAGCCCGAGGAGCGCCGCCACGGCGTCCGCGTCGCCCCGCGCCACGCGGCCCACGGACAGCCCGGCGACCTCTCGGACCGACTCCGACTCGTCGCTCAGTGCCGCCGCCGTCAACTCCGGCAGCGCGCCCCGCGCCGCCGGGCCGATCGCGCCCAGGGCCGCCGCCGCGAGGCCGCGCCCGCTCTCCCCCAACCGGCCCAGGCCGCGGGTCAACGCCGGCGCGGCCGCCGCGCCGGCCCCGACCAGCGCCCGCGAGGCCGCCCCGCGCGTGTCCGTGTCCGGGTCTTCGAGCCGGCTCACGAGCGCTTCGTAGGAGCCGGCCCGGCCGAGCGCCCAGACCCAGCCGACCCGCGCCTCGGGCACGACGGCGAAGAGTTGGACGACCAGGAACGCGCACGCGGCGACGGCCGCCGTCGCCACCAGGGCTTGCCGCTTCGTGGGGCGGACGCGCGTCACTCGATCTCCTCGATGGAGCCGTCGGGGCGGATGTCGATCTCGCGGACCTTGCCGCTCTTGGCCTTGCCGCGGACCTCGTAACTGCCGTTGTCCTTCCGCCAGGCGGTGTCGAAGGTCACGTCGGGCAGGTTCTTCTTCGCCACCGCCATGATGTCCGGCGGCACGTCCTTCAACGCGACGACGGTCTTGGGGGGTGCCGACTCGCCGCAGCCGGTCGGGGCCAGGCCGGTCGCGGCCAGCGTCAGGGCCAGGAAGGTCGCGCGCATCAGTAGTCCCCGGCGGAGATGGCCTCGCCCTTGGAGCGGGTCGAGAGGGCCTTGTAGGTGTCGTAAGTCGTGCCGCGGCTCAGGTAGCCGACGTGGCCGTCGGCGAAGACGAAGTTCCCGCCGCCGGTGTGCAGCGCGGTGTAGTGGTTGGCCTCCTCCGGGTAGGCCGGGCCGCGGAAGGTCTCGCCGGTGTGGGCGAGCACGAAGTTCGAGGCGTTGTTCGACTGGAACGGCAGGGGCGAGCCGGTCGTCGGCCCCTGGTTCGCCCCGGTGACCGCCCCGACCCACGACGACTCGGCGTGCCGGAACGACCGCTCGCCGACCATCAGCGTGCTACTCGTGCCGTCGGTCACGTCGGCGACCCGCACGACGCTGTTGCGGAAGAAGACGCCGTCGCCGTCCACGCCCGGCTCGCCGATCCCGAAGTTGCCGACGAAGTTGGCCGGGGCGACCGTGCAGGTCGTCGCCGTGGGCGGGCCGGGGCCGGGGCGCGGGCCGACGGGGAACGCCTCCGGCGGCGGGGTGTCGGAGGGGCACAAGTACGGCTTGAGGATCGCCGTGCGGGCGGCGAGGTTCGCCGGGGCCTCGATCGGCTGCTTGAGGTCGAGCGTCCGGAAGACGTTGCCCTGCTCCATCTGCGGCAGGATGTGGGCGGCCCAGCCCCAGCCGGGGCCGGTGTCGTTGCCCGAGGCGTCGAAGTCCGAGACGTACCCCGGCGGGAACTTCCCGCTCGTGTCGTGGAAATTGTGCAGCGCCAGGCCAACCTGCTTCAAGTTGTTGACGCAACTGGAGCGCGCCGCCGCCTCGCGGACCTTCTGAACCGCCGGCAGCAGCAGCCCGATGAGGATGGCGATGATCGCGACGACCACCAGCAACTCGATGAGCGTGAAGCCGCGGCGCGGGAAGGGGGAGCTTGTCATGACGCTACTGTACCAGGCCGGCCCGGCCAGGCGGCGACAAATCCCCGGTCGCGGCAGCCCAGCCGACCTTGCGGGGGTCAATTCTTCGCGTCGTGGATCGTGTTGTGGATCACCCCGGTGACCGCCCGGCCGTCCGACCCCTTGACGCGGTACTTGATCTCCATGCCCCACGTCGGCGCGAGGTCGGGCAGGTCGAGGCGGACCGTCTTGCCGTCGGGCAACAGCGACGCCTTCGCCACGGCCAGCGGCTTCTCGTCGGTGTGCTTCGAGCCGTAATTCTTGGTCCGCTTCAGGCCCCAGACCTTGACCTCGAAGTTCTTCGGGTCGGCCGCACTCGCGGGGTCGAGGGCGTCGGTGAAGGTGACTTCGACGCCGCCGGCCCTGGCCTTCAGGCCGACGGGCAGGTCGGCCGGCTTGCCGGTGGCGCGGACGCGGTAGAAGCCGCCGGGGGCCGTCTGGTTGCCGGCCCAGGCGTACATCCCGCACACGTAAAGTTGACCGTCGGTCGGGTGGAAGCGCGGGCGCATCACCCCGGTCGGGAACGCCGGCAGCGGCAGGGCGCACACCCCGCCCTGGTCCTGGCCGTTGACCGTCTCGTGCGGCACGACGTAGATCTTGCCGGCCCCGTAGGAGGTGTTCAGCAGCGACCCCTTGAGCGACCCCCACTTGTCGGACGTGACCCAGATCGGCTCGGCCGGCGACCGGTCCATGTCGTTCGTGATCCAGCAGAGCGGCGGCTTCATCGCGGCGTCGGACGGGTCGGTCACGTCGGTGTAGCCGAACAGGTTGCCGTAGAAGCCGCCCTTGGTGACGTGATTGATGCGGTTCTTCGGCGTCCAGAAGCCCTCCTGGTCGGTCACGAAGAAGGTGCCGTCCGGGTTGAGGCAGACGCCGTTAGCCGCGCGGAAGCCGGTCGCCAGAATCTCGGTCGTCGCGCCGTCCTTGCTGACTTTGAGTAGCGTGCCGTGGTGCGGGACGACCGAGTCGAGGCCGTGCCGGCCGCTCTTGGCGTAGTAGAAGTTGCCGGCCGCGTCGGCTTGCAGGCCCATCGCGAACTCGTGGAAGTGCTCCGTCACCTGGTGGTCGTTGTTGAAGCACTCGTAGAAGTCGGTCTCGCCGTCGCCGTTGAGGTCGTGCAGTTTCACGATCTGGTCGCGGCAGCAGACGAAGACCGCCCCGTCGCGGATTTTGAGGCCGAGCGGCTGGAACAGGCCCGACGCGACCCGACGCCAGGTCAGCCCGGCGGCGAGGTCGTCGAGGCCGGACACGAGCCACACGTCGCCGTCCCACGAGCAGACGGCCATCGACTTGCCGTCCGGGGTGAAGTCGAAGCCGGTAAGCCGGAGTTGGGCGTTCCACGGGTTCCGCTCCGGGAGCGCGAACGTATCGACGGCGAACGGCCCGTCGTTCTTGCCGAGCGCGACGCCGGCCTTGAGCACTTCGGGCCAGCGCTTCGGGCCGCCTCGGGTCAGCGGCTCCAGGGCGCGCGGGGCCGGCGACCCCTTGGCGCGGGCCTTCAGCCCGGCGGAGTCGCCCTTGGCGGTGAGCAACTTCACCCGCGTGGGCGTCACGCCGGCCGGGACGCGCAGGACCGTGAAGCCGTCGCGCACTTCGAGTGTCACCCGGCTGTCACCGACCACCGCCGCGGCCGCGCCGACCGGGGCGACGCGGGCGAGCAGGTCGCGCGACGACTTGCCGATGTCGAGCGTGCGGGTGAAGGCGACCTCGCCGGGGGCCTTCGCACCGACTTCCGCGCCGGCGAGTTCGAGGACCGGGGCGTCGCCGACAGTGTACGAGACGACGGTCTGGTCGCCGAAGTGGTAGACGCCGCGGAACCGCGCCCACGCCTTGGGCAGTGGGCCGTAGGGCCGGCCGTCGCGCCCCCGGAAGCGGGGGTCGGCGAAGCTGCCGGTCTCCGGGTCGGCCCAGCCGGGGCCGACCGGGTTGGCGACGTGGGTCTCGCCGACGATTTTCGGGTGGACCTGGTGCTGGCCGTTGAAGTGGATGCCCTTCCAATCGACAAAGCCGTCGCCGGTCCAGGCGGCGGCGAAGCGCATCGTGTCGTGGTCGAAGAGCGCGAACTGCTGGCCGCGCGACACGCCGCCGGCCCCGGCGTCGAG